>JAAESQ010000927.1 GCA_024229275.1 bacterium
CGAGCGATACGCCAATCGTTTTCCGTCGGTTGGTCGTCAAACGTGACCAGTGACGCCACCGCCCGGTCGGCCAAACGCCGGCACAGCCCGATGCGCTCGGCGCTCTTGTCGCGGTTCAGGCAAAGGATCTGCAGCAGCGCGGCGTTGCGGGAGATCGTCGTCGCGGAAGCGGCGCTGATCACGGCGGTCAATTCCGCTTCAAAACTGGGCCAACCGTGCCGCCTGCAGAACGCGGGGAATGACTTGTCGAGTCTGACGCCGCCATCTCGCGGCATTACGTCCGCCAAAAAGCGGCGAACCATTTTAGGATCATCCAACTGCTGAAGCAGCGATGGGAAAACCGAACGGTCGCTTTCGTCGGACGTGTCATCCCAGGAATATCCGGGGTGCTTCGGTTGCCAGGACTTAATAATGGCGGCGGCGAATTCTCGGCATGTCTTCCGTTGCTCCTCCCGGCGGACTTTCGGGGTACGCTTGAGCTGCGCGACCATGGCGTCCAGACCGCCGATGGCCGCCTCGGTGCCTGCGCCGCACAGTACGGCGAAGTGCTCTTCGCGCGGCCAGATCGCCACCGCCGCCCGATGATACCAACGCTCGAGCGTCATACCGGCATTGCCCGTGTAGCCCTCGAATTCCTCGTCGCTCGGATCCCATTCCGCAAGTGCTTGATCGGACACAATTTCGTCTTCGTTCAATTGAATCTCGCCGAGCGCCACCTGGTTGCCCTGACGGTCCGACCAATGATTGATCGACAGACTCTCGTCATAGATCTCGCCCATCTCGTATTCACTCGCGTTTTCTTCATACTCATCGTCTTCTTCGTCCTCATCGTCCCAACGACGACGACCGGAGCGATATCGCGAATACTCGTAATCATCGCCTTCGGCTGACCCAGACTGCCAGAGCGTGACCAGGGCCAAGTGTGCCACCCAGCCGGCCTGCTCACCCGCTTCGAATAACACCTCGGCGCGGGCTCGATCGACGCCCTTGAGCTTGCCCATTGTCAAACCGTCCTGTGTGTAGCGATGATCGAGTATGACGGCCAGCTTTTCGTGGGCCTCATCCTCGCGTCCTTTTTGGAGTATCTTGGCAATGGCCGCGATGGCTGAGCCGCTAGTCGGCGCAGTGATGCCCTTCTTTCCCCGCAATTTGGTCAGTGTCAGGTTGTAGACCAGGCATAGACGATAGCCGCTGCGCACCGGCCGGACTTCGTGCTCACAATCGGCATAGAACGCGGCATAACTCAGTTCATATCCCGACGCAGCTCCGGTGTACGCAATTTCGTGACGCGAGCCCTCGTGCGATACAATAAGCTCGCCCCCTTCGTATACCGACGGCAGGCCGACCACCAGGGTAGCCACCATCCGATCCAGCTTTTCGCCGTCGCGATGGGTCAGAAAGAATCCTCCCTTTTCATACAGGAGCAGCTTATATGGGTGAGCAGTCAGCTTGCGATTCTCTAGTCCCAACGCCTGTTGCACGGTGCCAACGATGGTCGCGAGCAGTGCCTCCCACTTCGGGTTGGTCAACTGAAATTCTTCGGGGTCGAGTTCCCAGGTGCATCGCACATCGAGGTCGATCACCGTTTCCGTGCCCTTGCCGTACGGCGCTTGGTGGCAAAGTTTGACCAACTTGCGAGCCTGGGCTTTGCCAAGTGGCAACCTCACCGCTCCCAACCCCTCAACTTCCAAACCCGGCATCACCAGCGGCAAATCACCGCTCGTGCAAACCGTTCCCGGCCGATCCACCGTGCGGATCACTTTAAGCAGCTGTCCGACAACTGTCAACTTGGCTTTCGTTTTTTTGGGCATGTGGACTCCTTCCTGAACGCAGATGCCTTGCTAGTGCCGCACCTCGCCGCCTGAGAGCCTGTCTGTAAACTCTGGATCATCGCCAAAGAAAGTGGCGAGTCAGGGCCAGGTTTGTGCGCGCCCGAGCCGAATGCACCGCTCCTTGATTTTATCCCTATCGCAACCAACAAGATGATCAGGCTGCACCACGTCGTTGTCAGAGATTACCACGTCGACGGGAAAAATAAGACACTGCTTTTTGGGTTCATATCAGAGGATTACTGCGAG
>JAAESQ010000928.1 GCA_024229275.1 bacterium
AATGGGATGCGAATCGCCTTAAGCTCTTCCGACAACACGTCGAGATCCGCCCGGGTCCAGCCTCGGTCCAGATAGGGCGCGCAATAGGACAGGATCAATGGCGCCAGGATGTCACCGCCGCCGATGACTTTTTCAGACCGGCAGACGGGATAATAGGTCGCCTCCAGCAGGACGATCAGAGGCTGATCGCATTCGGTGGCCATGAGAAAGTCGATCAGACTGAACAGGATGTCGGCATCGTTATCCGGGTATTCCTCGAACCAGTTCAGATGGTCTTCGATACCTTCAGAGTCCCGGCTGGCGATCTTGTAATGGATGATATCCCGGTCGTAATAGCCGAAGCCCTTCAGGTAGGCGTCCGGGAAATCTCTGCGCACTCGCTGCAGCAGCTCGATGTAGTCGGACGCACGCCCAGCCTTGACCAGTTGGTCACCCAACGCTAACAAGACCTCATGGTGCAGCTCGAGGTTCGTCACCAGACCGGGATGGGCCTGGAAAAAACCGTCCAAGTGCCGAATGATCTCGTCCGGATCTTTCATGCCCTGGTAGGCCGTCCACCAAGCGTCGACGAAGGCGCTCTCTTCTTCACCGATTTCCGGCACGTCGTCACTAATGGTGGGTGACACGAAGGTCTCGTCTTCGAGCTCAAGTCCGGACTGCGCGCTGGCCTCCATTGCCTCGTTCTCACCCCGCAGTCCGGCGGGTTCGGCCGGCAGGTCCTGGAAGAAGTCGTCCGTCTCGTCTTTCCGCCTGCTCGCGACAGACCTTTGCTGCTCCTTCGGGAG
>JAAESQ010000929.1 GCA_024229275.1 bacterium
ATTACGACTGGGCTGGTATTGGCCCTCTGCCTTGGCGGTTTAGCGTCCGTTGTAGCCTCGGCTGAAGACAAAGCGAAAGACGTCAAAGCGGATGTGGTCTACCGCAACGGCTTCGTCTACACGGTGGACGGTGTTCGGTCCCGCGCCGAAGCATTTGCCGTCAAGGATGGCAAGTTCATCGCCGTCGGCAGCAACGACGACATGAAGGCTGTCACCGGCGAGAATACCAAGAGCGTCGACCTGAAAGGCAAGATGGTCATGCCCGGCCTGGTGGATACGCACATCCATGCCCTGCGGGGCGCGTTGACTGCGCTCGGGCTTGCTTTTCCGGTGACATCGTCGGTGGACGAGATCAAGGCCGCGGTGAAGAAATTCATCGCCGACAAGAAGCTCAAGAAGGGCGACTGGGTCGAGGGCGCCAAGTGGTCCATCGACTACAAGAAGCTCAACGCCAAGATGCTGGACGAGGTGTCGCCCGACAACCCGGTCTTCCTGCATGACTGGACCAACCACCTCGCCTGGGTGAACTCCGTGGCGCTAAAGGCCGCCAAGATCACTAAGGACACGCCGGACCCGCCGGGCGGCGTGATCGACCGTGACAGCTCCGGCAATCCGACCGGGACACTGCACGACAAGGCGCTCGGCCTTATCACCGCTGTCATGCCACCACCCGCACCCGAAGAGGTGGAAAAACGCGCCATCTGGATCTTCGATAAGCTCAACGGCTTCGGCATCACTGGCATCGTCACCGCGCAGCTCGACCCGGTGCGATTAAAGGCTTACCGCGACCTGGAAGCCAAGGACAAGCTGACGGTACGCATCCAGGGACAATGGGACTTCAACACACGCTATGTGACCACGACCCTCGAAGAGCAGTCAAAGACCTTCATGACGCGTGACAAGCGCGGCAAGAACTCACCGCTTATTAATGTCGACGGCGTAAAGGTCTACATGGACGGGGTGCCCAACGACGCGGAGGGCGGTTCGCCGATGATCGACGCCTACGTGACCGCGCCTACCTTCGGCACACCAAGCATCGATGAATCGACGTTCAGCACCTGGATGCTGCGGTTCGATACGGAGGGGCTGAAGGTCATGGCGCACGCCACCGGCAGCCTGTCGGTGCGCCACTTTCTCAACGCCGTGGAAGCTGTGCGCCGCGCCAACGGCAAAGGCCCTCGGCATCACATGGCCCACTCGATGCTCGTTTACCCGGACGAGGTGGAGCGCTTTAACTTCGAGCGCTCGAACTTCGTCGCCGAGGTGTCGCCGTACCAGCTCTGGACCCCGGATCCTGCCATCCGCTCGTGGCCCAAAATCATCGGTCGCGACCGCTTCGACCTGACCATGAGTCCGCTCAAGACCCTCATCGACGCGGGCGCCGTGGTGTCCTATGGCAGCGACTGGGACAACATCCCTGAGCCGGATCCGTGGTTCGCGCTCGAGGGCATGGTTACCCGCCAATACCCCGGCAAGCCCGAGTACGGCCAGCTCAACCCGGACGAACGGCTCGATGTCGAGACAGCGATCGAGGTCTTCACCCGAAACGGTGCAATGGCCATGGAGAAGGAAGACGAGACCGGCACCATCGAGCCCGGCAAGTCGGCCGACTTCATCGTGATAGACCAGAACATACTCAAGGTTCCCGTGGAGAAAATCCATAAGACCAAGGTTCTGCAAACGGTGCTGAAAGGCAAAACAGTTTACAAAAAATGAGCATGAAAAAGGAGAACAAATCCATGAGAAACAGCACAATACTGCCCCTGTTAACATTTCTGGGCGTGGGTTTGGGGGTACTTATCGGTATTGCTGCCGAGCTTGACGCGTGCACCCGGATATTCTGGAACACCAATCCCGACTTGATGATTGTCGGCCGTAACGAGGACTATGTCACAGCCTCGCACCCGACGTTCGTCGCCACGCCGCGCGGGATTAAACGATGGGGCACCGCGGATGAGTCCAAGCGGTCCAAGTCGATCAGCTGGACGGTCAAGTACGGCAACGTCGCGTCCTATGCGAATAACCGCTTCCCGAACGACGGCATGAACGAAGCGGGACTGACCGCGCGCACCCTGTTCTACGTAGACGGTGATCCGAACGAGAGCGTCGCGTCCGACAGCAAGAAGAAGGAGCTCGACGAGGATCACTGGGTGAGTTTCGTACTCGACAACTTCGCGACGGTAGCCAACGCAGTGGACGCGATCAAAAACGAGGTTTACATCGTCTCGGTGATTGGAAAGAAGGGTTCCGGCTTCAGCTACGCCACGCCGAAACACATGGCCATCGCCGACGCGACGGGTGATTCGGCCATCGTCGAGATCCAGAAAGGTAAGGTGGAAATCTTCCACGGTCCGGAGTTCCGGATCCTGACCAATCCGCCCTCCTACCAGAAGGAGCTCGAGAACGCCACCAAGTACAAGAACGTGACACAGGACAAACTGCCGGTCAGCTGGTCCGCATCTGACCGTTTTGTGCGCTCCGACTTTTTCTTACGCCATCTGCCGAAACCGCGTAAGAATGATGCACCCACCGGCTACGGTTTCATGTATTCAGTGCTTGCCACCTCCATGATGCCCGCCGGTCTGCCGTCCCCCGCCGAGGACAAAGAGGTTATCAAGAAGCTGGTTGCCACGCTCTCGGATCCCAAAGAAACCTACGGCGGTGGCAGCACCTACTTCCAGACGATTTCGGACCTGACCAACAAGCACTATCGCTTCAAGTCCCTGATTGCGCCGTCAGACGTGTTTTTTGATTTCGATGGATACAATTTCGCAGAGGGTCAATCAGTCCGGCTGATTAAGCGGATCGACCGCTATGCCCAGCAGGGCTGGAGCGGCGACGTGATCCCTCATCTCGTCGAGATCAAGGGCGACATC
>JAAESQ010000930.1 GCA_024229275.1 bacterium
ATTTCTCGCCCCCAGCCGCGATTGGTCGATGCAATCGCCGACACTCCGATGTGATCGCAAATCCTGGTGCACAGGCCACACAAAATGCAGTCCGTTGGCTCGGGGTTCGGTTCATACGAAGTCGCTTCGATGCCGTACTCAGAGGCGAGCGTCTGTATCAGCGGCGTTTCTGGACAACGCGCCAAGAGCAGGTCGAGCACCACCCGTCGGGTCTCGTTCACCCGCGCGGTGTCAGTGAATATTCGCATCCCCTCCTCGACCGGGTGGTTGCAGGCGGTGACCATCTTGTACCAATCGTCATCCCACCCTTCGCGCCACATGTCGACTACACACAAGCGGCATCCACCCCAGGGCTCGAGAGCATCAAATTGACACAAGGTCGGAACATGCTCGCCAGCTGCGCAGGCGGCATCGAGGACGTAAGCGTCCTCGGCAACGGTGACCTTTTTGCCGTTCACTGTGAGCGTCGGCATCAGGAAGCCTCCACTTTGAGCTGGACCTTGGGAAAGGTCCTGATCGATTCACTAGGACAAACGTCGAAACACGCACCGCACGAGATGCACGCATCGTGATGAATTTGGTGCAATTCCTTCGGCACTCCGGTTATGGCGTCAGTCGGACATGCTTTGAAGCACACATGGCAGCCATCGCACGAATCCGCAATGATCTCGTACGCCGTCAATTCGCGGCAGATTCCGGCCGGACACGAGTGATGCTCGATATGCGCCTCGTACTCGCCACGGAAATACTTCAGCGTTGAGAGCACCGGATTCGGCGCCGACTTACCGAGTTCGCACAGACTCCCGAGTTGCATTCCCTCCGCCAGACGCTCGATCTTCTCGAGATCTCCTTGCTTACCCCGACCTTCGATCAGGGCGTCATACATTTTGAGCATCTGGGTCAGCCCTTCACGGCACGGGGTGCATTTGCCACAGCTTTCCTCGGTGAGGAACGCCAGGAAGTAGCGAGCGACGTCGACCATGCAGGTTCGATCGTCCATCACGATCATTCCACCGGAGCCCATCATCGAACCGGCCTCGGCCAATCGCTCGTAGTCGACAGGCAGATCCAGCAGCGATTCCGGTACGCAACCCCCGGAGGGTCC
>JAAESQ010000931.1 GCA_024229275.1 bacterium
AGGTCCATTCCGGACACATGGTTTACAGATTATTCCGGAGACATGGTTGACACTTTCTCCGGCACGAGTGGATTCGGTCCAGGTCAGGGCCATCTCGGATTCAGCTGCCGGCTCGGGCAGTTGGGAGATCGCGGCGACTCCCGCCTTGGGCCAAACTCGGTCACGACTGGTCACAGCAGGAACGCTCGGGCTCCGGTACGGCACGCCGTTACCTCCTCGGGTGCTTGACAAATGACGGAGTTATCGGGCCTCGAACTGAATACCAGACTCGAGGTTCCTTCCGCGCCCGTCATGGGCTCCCAGACGCGCAGCCGACTCGCAACCATGACTTCGATCCGCACCGGTGACGAACCCCTCTCTCGCATGCCTTCAGGATCCTGGCTCATTCAAGCGATCTGATGTAACGGATCAAGTCCTTGATCTCCTGCTCACTCAATTGTGTCCAGGGAGCCATCATCGCTGAACCACCGTAGGCTGCCGCTCCGTTCCTGATCACGTTCGCAAGATCCTCGTCGGCACCACGTACCCAGTTCGCGTCGGTGTCGAATTTGAACGCTGCGAGGGCGAAGTCCCGTGGCTTGAGAACGAGCTGTTCAGCCGCAGGACCATTGCCATCCCCGTCCTCACCATGGCAACTCGCGCACATGCTGCGGAAGAGTGCCTTGCCGGCCTCGACATCCTCTGCGATCGACGCCTCAGAGATCAGAAGGACGATGAACGCGAAGACCACTTGCGCGGCCCAACACTTCTGTCCGGTCTGTCGATCCACCATCGCGGATTCCTCCCCTCACCTACTCGATCTCGACGTCCAGCACAACGATTTCAAAGCGGTGCAGCGATACGGTGCCGCTCGCTTCCCACCTCTTCCCGTCGTGCTGAACCGATACCGCATAGGGCGACTCTCTGTTTCCCTCAGCACACGCGTTGGGATAGTCGATACCGACTCGATAGCGACCGGGTATCGGCGCATCGAAGCGAACTTCCTCGACCTTGATCTGCTCCTCGTCACAACGAAGATCTTCGAGGATCTGCCCACCGGATCTGCTCGATTGATTGGCAAAGTAGACAGTCTCGAGCAGAGGACCGGTGACATAGACGTCCAGATCCGCCTCCGCCCCGAAAGCCAGGCGCACGGTCAGCCCTTCCTGCACCGCAGTTCGCCCATCGCTGTCGAGCAGGTAGGCACCGAGCTCCCTGCCCCGCTGACCCATATCTGTCTGCAGCTCTGCTACTCCTGCTTCGGGATCCGAACACGCCGGGAGCAACAGAAGCAGAAGAGAAAGAGCCCACACCGCCCAGCTACTGGATCGAACTGGCATGCGATACCTCGATCTGGCCATCTACATCCAGTCGGATGATTCGAGGAATGCCGGTTTCGATCTGCCACGTGGGCGCATTCGAATGAGAGGTCCAGACACCACCATCACTCGAAAAGACCAGGTCGCGGGTGTAGGTCACTCGAGTCGGCAAGGGGTAGATGGTGAACTTTCCCCGGTCCTGCTGATAGCGAATCAGGCTGTCACTGTTCGTAGCGCAAACCCACACGTCATCCGTCTTGAGATCCACGTTGAGCGCGTACGGCGCATCTGCGCCCAGCAGCTCGCTCGGCAGTTCAAAATGGTCGAACTCGCTCGTATCCGGATCGAACCGTGAAATCAGATTGGATGAGAATCCGGCAATCCACAACTTCCCCTTGGAGTCGAAGCGCATTCGCCGCGGTGCCTTGAAAGGCGTGTCGATCACCTTGACTTCGAAAGTATCGGGGTCGATGCGCCCGATCCGATGGGCATTGAGCTGGCTGAACCAGACACCGCCGTCGGGCGCGATGTCGATACCGTAGGGGAACGGAAAATCGACCCCCTCACTGGTGCCCGCGCCAGGCAGATCGACCCAGTGCGCGAGCCAGAGCGCGACGGGAATCACCACCCGCACCATCACCTCGTCAGCGAAATCCCGTGCTGGCACCCGGATCACCTCGTGCTCTCCCGTCTTCGGATCGAACACGCCCACGTGGTTCGAAACGGCAATCGTGTACCAGGCGCGACCGCGATCATCGAAGCGAATCGTGTGCGGAAAGATGCCTCCCGGCAG
>JAAESQ010000932.1 GCA_024229275.1 bacterium
CTGGTGAGACCTTCACCACCACCGATACTGGTGGCTGCTCATGTGAGCAGATCGTCGAGGAAGAAGGGCTTGGCAATGGACACACGAAGTTCGGATGTAGCCTTGGTGCGATGCGCAACTGGATCGAGGCGATTGAGTCGCACATCGGCAGAATGCAGCGGCATGAAACCCAACAGAACATGACGCCGCGCAAGGTGAGCATCCAGCGCAACTAGGCCTGGTAGTTATTTGGGTTCACGCCGGGTCACCTTGAAGGAGGTGGCCCGGTTTTTTAGTTGGCGGAGTGCCTATGGCTCATGGAGTGCCGTTCCAGGCCGCTATATTCGACGTGCTCCGAGTCGAGCCGAGAAAGACGCAAGAAAGAAGACGAATTGAACAGGAGGACGCGGAGGTAGCAGAGAGAAGACATAAGAGTGAGGACAGTGAATACAATGGAATTCTCCTTCCCAGCCAACGTCACTTCAGCTTCGTGTCGCATTACCCTTCACTCCTCACCCTAAGTGGTAGTCCCACGCGCAGAAGTCGTCGCCTCTGAGAATCGAGTGTGTGATCTTACAGCTCGTGAACTGTCGGCCCAGGATGGGCTCGAAGAACTGGCGGGACCAACCAGCTGCGCGATAGCAGAAGATGGGGTCGATCTGAGGGTCCGCCGCTTCCCTTACGAGATTGCAGAAGCAGTACGCCTTGCGTTTATCGGTGGGGGATTTTGCGGTGGCGTAAGCCTTGTGGTTGTAGGGCACCTTGCTCAGGTGGAGGACCTTGCCGTCCCAGCGCCAAGGATCGGGGAAGGTCTTGCCGGTTTTGGCCTTGAGATCCGCTTCTTGGGCGCGTAGGACGTCCCTGAGATCCCCTGAGCGCTCGTAGAGCTTCCTGTAGTGATTCGTGTCTTCAGATGGACGAACGAGGGCCACGCGGGAGAGGATGTCAAACTGCTGATCGACATCGCTCCGTTTCTTGAGCCTTGCTAATGATTCCTCCACCCACCTACAACGTGCGTCGACGAGAGTATGTGGAGTCATTATTTCGCCACCCTGCCAAATACTGTCGGCAGCTTCGTTTCCAAGCACCCGAGCCAGTTGTGTGCGGTAGACCTCGGGCCAGGCGAGAAACGAGGTCATGACCTGAGTCCTTGCCCTCTGCGGTTGCTCGGTGTCCCGGTGATGAAAGACCTCAACCAGCTCGAGTTCCGGCGACAGACCGGTCGTGTTCATGTGTTGATAGAGCTTGGCTCGGATCTCACTGATGGTCTCGTCCGGTCCTTCGTGCAGAGCGGAGTAAAAGTGCATCTCGCGCAGTGTGTGCGTTCTGATGTCTCTGTGGTTTATCGCTTCTGTCACCGGAAAGCCGATCTCGGAGTCGTAGCCTTCCACAGGCGTGTCAAAGCGAAAGATGTGGGTCAGGGGGCCGGCAATCTTCTGACTGCAGGCCTTCTGGAGTGTTTCGATCCGAGGTTCGAGTTGCTTACGGTTCGTGATGGGCTTGCGAATTCCAGCGAACAGAGTCGGCTGCCTCACTAGGGTGTCGATGTCGATCTTCGGAGCGCCATTCCCAGCCCAGGCGAGGCCCGGATTCATTCCGCAGCATGGAGGGATCGAGGCCAGTGCCACACACTTGAGGCCTATTTCGATGAAGCACCTCCGATCGAAGTCTGGGGATGAATAGTGCTTCATGACTCCTCCTTCGATACCGAGGCAAGAATTTACCGGGCGGAATCCACAGTTGAGGTATACGATCAGCTTCGCTGCAGGGTTTGCAGGAAGGGCGAACAGGAGTGTTTTCCGCTCTCGCTATGCCCTCATGTAAACTCGATCCTCGGTGTCCTCGCTGCCGGCGTCTTCTACGTGCCAATCCCGTGGACCACTTGAAGGAGCGATGGTTTTGAACGAGCGGATGAGTCGAGCGGATGTAGCGGTAATTGGAGGCGGAGTCATTGGTCTCGCCTGCGCTCTTGAATTGGCGCGTCGTGGTGTGTCGGTCTGTGTGTTGGAGCGTGATCGGGTTGGGCGCGGGTGTTCCTATGGCAACGCCGGCTGGCTGACCCCATCACTGGCGGTGCCTCTCGCAGCGCCGGGGCAGTGGCGAAAGGCACTGCGTTGGCTGCTAGATCCCGAAAGCCCTTTCTACATTCGACCGCGTGCCGACCTCAAGCTCGTTTCATGGCTGATCGGTTTTCTGGCCGCGAGTCGCCAAGGTCAATTTGAACGTGGGGCTGAGGCACTCGTCGGTCTGTGCCGGGCGAGCGTTGATGCGTGGGAAGAGTTTGCGAAGATACCTGATGAGACGTCGTTTGGCTTTGTCCGAGACGGACTACTGTCCATCTTCGAAACGCCCAAGGCCCTCGATCAGGCTAAATCCGCTGCGGAGATGACTGCGCGGTTCGGCGTGCCTTTCGAGGTGTGGACCGGAGACGACGTACGTGACCGTGAGCCGGCCGTGCAGGGGGGACTCGTCGGCGGGATCTTCTTTCCTCGCGAAGGCAGCTGTGAACCCTATTCAGCTGTTCGGGCACTGGCCGACGCGGCGCGACAGGCCGGCGTCGAAGTTTTGGAACATGCCGAAGTGCTGGATGCCACGGTTTTCTCGGGAAAGGTGCGTTCGCTACGAACCACTCTCGGTCATGTCGCGGCGGACGAATTTGTGCTTGCCGCTGGCGCGTGGTCCGGATCCCTGGGGGCGTGCCTGGGTCTTCGTTTGCCGATGCTAGGAGCCAAGGGCTATTCGCTTCTCGTACCACCGTTAGATCCTCACCCTCAGCGTTCGCTGTACCTGGCCGAACGAAAGATCGCAATTAACCCCCACGTTGAGAGCCTGCGGATTTCGGGAACACTTGAACTCGTCGGCGAAGATCTGACGGTGAATATGCGCCGCCTTGAGGGCATCATCAACGGCGCGCGAGGCATGCTGCAGCTTGGCAATCCTCTGGGTGAGATCGAGGTCTGGCGAGGACTACGCCCATGCTTGCCCGACGGAATGCCGGTGATCGGTCGCACGCGTAAGTCTCCCAACCTCTGGCTGGCCACAGGTCACCAGATGACTGGCCTCAAGACTGCGCCGGGTACAGGACAACTATTGGCTGATCTCATGTGCGGCCAAACCCCATCTTTCAACCCGGACCCGTTCCGCGCCGATCGATACTGCTAGCAGCGCGTACCGCATTGGCCGGGGAGGATCAAGCAAATCCCGATCAGTACTGGTGGGCCACTGCGGCACCCGCTGCTAAGGATGCACAATGCGCATCCCTCGAAGGGAGAATCGACGAAGATTCGCTGAGCCTTGTCCGTGGGATCTTCCTCTCAGGGAGGAAAATACGACGACCATCCCTGCACATCGCCGGATTCGAAGCCATCTGCAAAGAATGGGAGATATGGGGGGCAGTCGACGAGTTCGATCTCGAACAGCAACGGCCAGTCCTTGCCCGTGACGAGGAGATGATTTGTGAGCTTGTCGTAGGCGATGCCGTTGAGCACTCCGGGTACGGGCGGATCTAGAATGCCAGTCAGATCAACCCATGCGATCAGATCTCCGCTGGTTGGGTCGATTCTGGCGATGCGATTCGAGTACCAGATGTTGGCGAAGATCTCGCCGTGGATGTACTCCAACTCGTTCAGTTTATTGACCAAGACGCCATCGTCGCGGACTTCGAGACGGGAAACCTCTGCGAAAGTTAGCGGGTCCAAAAAGCGCAGGCTGGAGGTGCCATCGCTCATGATCAGCCAGTCTCCGTCGAAGGTGAGTCCCCATCCCTGGCCTGGATAATTGAACTCGCCGACTTTGATGAAATCCTCACCGTCGTCGACATAGACGAAGCCGACTTGGCCTTGCCACGTGAGCTGAATCAGTTCAGCCCCTCGAGTCGTCACACCTTCACCGAAGTAACCGGCTGGAAGATCGTATACCTGCTCAAGAACGCCGGTTTCGAGCGTGACCCTGCGCAGGGTAGACTCTCCGTAGAGTCCGGTTCCCTCATAGAGAACACCATCTGTGTAGACCAGTCCCTGGGTGAATGCTTCGGAATCGTGGGGATACCGGGCTATCTCGTTGTAGGTACACACCGGGGTGGCTTGGTGCGTATCCGACTTCGAAACGGACTCGTTTGGTCCTGCTGCATGAACGCTTACAACCGCAATGAGCAAGGTTGCGAGGCAGCAGCAGACCGAGGGATAGAGAGGTTTTCCACCCATCGCAAGATTATATGGTTTGTCTGCAGGTTTCACCAACATCAGTCGATGAGTCTCTGTTTTGTCTTTTCGCCTGTTCTAGTCCCGTATAAAGCTTTGCTCAAGTACCGCCACCACGAATTCGGAAAACGGGGTCGCGCCTCGTCGTGCATCGATTTCCTCGATTAATCTCACAGGTAGGGTCAGTGCCTTGTCGCGGAGAATCTCCTTGTCGTCGAGTCCCTTGGTGAGTGGGAGCGCCGCTTCCTCAGCGTGACGGATGCTCCTTCCGAAGGTTAACTCGGTGCGTGGTTCCTCCGAGAGATTCTCCAAGAGCACTTTGTACTCGTCGTCGCTCAATGAGAGTTGAGAGAAGAACACTCGGTATTCTCCTGTTTCCTCGTCCACTTCGACCCAGTCAATCTGCGCATGGCATGTCATGCGGATTCTTCTGTTGTCGAGAATGAGGCGCAGTTTGACGTTCCTGCCCTCTTCGATCTTGATTCCGGGCTGCGGTTTGATGCCCATGTCCGCCTGGATCCCGAACTCGGATGCAAAGGCGGAGTTGAGAACCGGGCGTGTCCTGGCGTATCGGCAATATGCAGGCCCGTTGGGTTTCCCGTACTTCATGATCCTCGCCTTTCAGTGACCAATCCCAGAAGCCTAGGTAATCCGAGCACCTCGAGTTGCCGAAGAGCTACGTCGCGTCGAAAGGCATTGCTTGGACGATAGCTTGCAGCTTCTTCATGGTCTCCAGGTAGCGCATGAAGTAGGTTCGCGAAATCAGAGTCTGCACCGCGTAGCCCATGGTCAGGTCCTCGTCCATAAGGGCCTTCAGCGTGCCGGCATTGATGCTCAGGAGGTTGGAATCTTCGGTGCATTGAGCCGTGACAGAGTACTCGCTCAACTGGAAGCAGATGCACGATCCAAAGAGGGCACCCTTGGTGACTTCTTCGATCAGCAGGCTGACACCGTCCTTACGCGGAAGGCGTAGGGCGACCTGGCCCTTCAGAACGGCAAACGCGTGATCGGCTTTGTCGCCCTGGCGGTACACGAACTGGCCGGCCTTGAACGAGACCTCCTCCGCATTGTCGGAGATGGTCTCCACCTGATCAGGACGCAGAAACTGAAATACCTCGTGGCTGGACAGTGGTTCGGTGGTCATCGTCTTCTTCCTTTCTCCCTCAAGAGTTGAGAGTTCTTTCGGGGGACTCCTCGGTTGAATTGCAGCTTGTGTTCCAGTCGGGAGATTGGACTTGACGCTTCGGAGCAATACATTGATTCTATGAGGCTTTGTGTCTGGGAGATCGATGAACCACAGCTTGGGCGGCGAGCAACTCAGATGCAGAAACGCTACTGTAGCTTGGAATTGAGTAGCGTTCCTGCAACTCTCGCAGCCACCGCTTGTTCAGCGACTTCGGCAAAGGCAGGGAGATGGCAAAGACGCGCATGACCGCCAGGACTGGGAGTACGATGCCGGCGTTGCACACCAATGACGACTTTGAGTCCTTGGTCAACAGCATTTCAGACGGGATCTTTGCAGTGGACAGTGAGTGGCGTCTTGTGTGCTTCAACTCAGCGGCCGAGAGAACCACAGGAATGAGCCGCGAGCAGGCCATCGGGCGACGGTGTAGCGAGGTCTTCCAGGCCGACAGCTGTGAAGGAGCGTGTGCTCTGAAGCGCACCATGGAGACCGGCCAACCGGTCGTCAACCTGGCCGCTCAGATCCGAAATGCTCAAGGGAAGCGAGTTCCGGTTACGATTTCGACTGCGGTTCTCAAAGACTCGGAGGGGCGAGTTATTGGTGGGGTCGAGACTTTTCGCGATCTGAGGTTCGCAAAAGAACTCGCTCAAGAATCTAATGTGACCGGAACCCGCGGCCGGATCATTACACAGGACCTGAGAATGCTCCAGATCCTCGGGACAATCCCGAGCATCGCCGCCAGTGACAGCACAGTGTTGATCGGCGGCGAAAGCGGAACGGGCAAGGGACTGCTGGCTCAAACCATCCACAGGAAGAGCCTGCGAGGCGAGGGACCATTGGTGACCCTCAATTGCGGGGCCTTGCCCGAGCCGCTGCTCGAATCGGAACTCTTTGGCTATAAGAGGGGTGCCTTCACCGGAGCCATCAGGGACAGGCTCGGGCGAGTGGCGGCCGCACAGGGTGGAACCCTTTTCCTCGATGAGATCTGCGATCTCCCACTGTCCCTGCAGGTCAAGATCTTACGCCTCCTGCAAGAAAGGACCTATGAACCCCTGGGCGACAACCGGAGCGTGGAGGCTGACATCCGGATTGTGGCGGCTTCCAATAGAGATCTCGGCAAGCTCCTGGAAAAGCAGCTATTCCGTGAGGATCTGTACTACCGAATCAACGTGATCGGTCTCAACATGCCGCCGCTTCGAGAGCGCATCGCGGACATCCCTCTGCTGGCCGAAGCATTCCTGCGGCGGCTGTCGGCAACTCGGGGGAAAGTAGTCAACGGCATCACTCAGGAGGCGCTAGAGCGGCTGGCGAGCTACGGGTTCCCCGGCAATGTGCGGGAACTCGAGAACATACTCGAACACGCCTTTGTGCTGTGCCCCGACCGCCGAATCGGAGCCAACGAGCTGCCAGAATGGTTTCTCGCCAAGGTTCCTGAGGTGCGGCCAGGCCAGTCCACAAAGCTGGGACACGCCGAGGTGAAACTCATTCGTGAGGTCCTTGCCCGAAATGGGTGGAATCGGCTCGCAACAGCACGCGAGCTTGGAATTCACAAGACCACGCTGCACCGCAAAATCCGTCGTTTGGGGATCGAACTTCCGCCATTGGACGGACGCTCATCGAAGGCACGTTTGAAGACCCCTCGCTAGGTAATGATCGACCAACTGTCAAACTGGTGCGCGATTTTTTCGTAGAAGAAGTGGCCTTATCTTCTTTCCGGAGGGAATCTACATATGAAATCGCACCTCGCCCACGCTCTGGTTGCGTTGATGATCGCTTGTCTCTGGTCACCGCTTGGAATGGCACAGGAAGATGCGCCTGTGGCGCAGGTCGAAGCATCCAAACTGACCGACACGATCTACGAGCTGACCTGCTCCTTTGGCTACCCGGTCAATGTTGTTGCGTCTGTCGGGCCAGACGGCGTGCTGTTGGTTGATGCCGGCTTTTCGGGTACGGCGGACGCAATCTCCAAGACGCTGATCGGGCTCGGAGGGGGTCCGATACGCTTCATAGTTAACACTCACATCCATGACGACCATGTCGGGGGCAACAGCCAGCTGGGCGAAGCGGCCGCTATCATCGCCCATTCCAATACGTCTGAACGACTCTCCGGAGCCTATTTCTCTTTGCCGCCTATTCCCACACCGGGCGCTCCGAACCTCGACGTGGATGGCGAGGTCATCCTCCGATTTAACGGAGAGCGAATCAGGGTGTTTTCTCCAACAGGGGGCCACACTGATGGCGACTTGGTGGTGCACTTCACTGACTCCGGGGTCGCCTGTCTCGGTGACTTACTCTTCTCCGAGACCTTTCCGTTTGTCCACGTGGCACGCGGCGGCGATGCCCAACGCCAGATCCGGACTCTTCAGGAACTCGCCGAGACTCTTCCTTCAGATACTGTCGTAATCTCCGGCCACGGTCGCCACCTCTCCATCGAGGAGCTGCGCGGATACGCGACCATCCTTGAAGAAACGATGGGTGTTGTTCATCAGGCATTAGCGAAGGGCAAGTCGGCAGAGCAGATCCACGAGGAGGGGCTTCTGCAGCCTTGGGTCACTTGGAGCGGTGATGATCTCACGTCGTCCAAATCGTGGATTCGGTGGATTGCCGACAGTCTGAAATGGCGTCAGAACGACGTCAAACCCTCGATCTGTGAACCTCTGACGGAGACAATTATGAACACTGGTGTTGGGGCTGGCGTTGAGCAATACCGTCAACTGGCCTCAACGCAATCCGGTGAGTACGATTTCGGAGAGTACCAGCTCAACATGCTTGGATATCAGCTTCTTGGCCGTGAGATGACTGCCGAAGCAATCGAGGTATTCAAGCTCAATACGGAGGCTTTCCCGGAGTCGGGGAACGCACATGACAGCCTTGCAGAAGCCTTCATGGTCCATGGTGACTCGAAACTTGCGATCATGAATTACGAGCGTTCTCTCGAACTCGATCCCGGCAACACTAATGCCGAACAAAAACTCGTGGAACTCAAGAAGTAGAGATGCAAGCTGAGCCGCATGTATAACTCTCATTTTTGTCATTCAGAGCAACGCTACGCCGCTCTCGCGGCGGAAACTCAGGGAAAGACACCAAACCTCAATACCTGTCACCCTGAGCGGAGCCGAAGGGTTTCCCGTTGAAATCAGCAGTATGTATGTTGTTGTAATTTAGTAGATTGCTAACTGTATCGGGAGATCCCTCCACTCGCCCTTGGCTCGGTCGGGATGACATTTCTGACGGATTTTGTCTTTGGGAGGAGCGAGGCGACGAATCTCCCGCTGAGGCTTTGCAGATTGATGGTGAGCAGCAGCCGCATATTGTGGAATTGAAATTGACTCGACTGTTTTGTTCTACGGAGACGCGCTCGACCAGGCGCTGGTGTCTCCGGATTCGAATCCGTCACTGAAGATCTCATCCGCGCTGTAGTCCCAACTCGAGCAGGGATCGAAAACATTCATGACGATGAGTTCAGCGAAGGGCCAGGTCTCGGGGAAAGGACCCTGGTAGGGTCCGCCGGCGGCCCGGCCGATGCCGAGAAATCCCTCCATGCCGCTAGGCCCACTATTGTCGTTATAGGGATACCAGAGAATGGCGTGACGATGTCCCCAGCCTGCCCCGGCGTCTTTGTACATCCAGTTGTACACAGATTGCTCGACCGGCAGTGGAATGCTTGATTCGGTGGTCGCAAAAACGGCCAAATTCTCGACCACGCCCAGGGACTCCCGACAGGCGCCGATCGTTGGATTGGCGTCGAGCCGTTGGGTCGGAGTGCCGTTCTCGTTGTGGCCGAAGACGTCGTTGTCGAGCAGGTACTGGGCGTAGGCCTGGGCAACTTCAATGACGTTGGGCTCGACGCCGTGCATCGCCATGACCCCGCGGTCGATGCGTTCTCGGTTGACGAGCCAAAAGCCC
>JAAESQ010000933.1 GCA_024229275.1 bacterium
CACCCAGATGCCATTAACATAATCGCCGCTCAGTCACAGACCGGGAGTCAGTGGGTCGCGCCCCCGTCCCCGTCCCCATCCCGTACACAGCCCCCGTCTCCGTGTCCTGGTCCGGAGCGGCCTGCCAAGGCGAAGTTCTCGACGTCTCGGTGAACTCGAGGGCGTGCCCGGCCTCGCTTAGAGCTACGCCGTGGCAGTCTCCATTCTCTCCACTGCGTCGAGAACGAAGACTGGTGACGGGGACTGGATCCGGGGCGAAACCGACGTGGCGGCGGGAGGACTTTCACTCCTTGGGTTGGTTCAAGTGCGAGGTCCGATTCGCTTCGCGAATCGGGGAGGGGAGGACCGAGCAAACTCCTATGCAATCACTTCGGAGGCATGACTTTGACGAGCGAGCACCTCGGTCGATCGCCACCAGTCAGTGATTTGCGAGTTGGGTTCTAGGTTCTGAGGGTGAGGTGCCGCGAGACCCAACTACGATCAGACGATGATCTCCTCACATCTCTGGATCTTGAATCCGGGCCTCGATGAAGATTGCCAAAATCGTCGGCCCTGGCTCTTCAAAACTGATGCAGGTCCGTGCCACAATACTCCATGTGGGTCTCCTAATCTTGGGCCTCGAGCCCGTTTTGGATTTGGCGAGCATTGTGCTACGCCGTTACGGAGACCGGCCTACTCATCCCATCTGGTACCGAAGGAACGGCGCCGAAGGAAAGGACTGGGCTGTGGAAAAGGAGTTCACCATCCCTCTCTCATGTCTTCAGGTCTGCTAGAGCAGAAAAAGTTTGAAAGCACTATCCATACGAAACGCGAAGCTTAGAGCGGTTCTTGCGAGTTGTGCCCTGATGTTAATCGTTGGATTCTCGCTTTTTCAAAGCTTTGCCCTGCTCAAGCGAGCAGTTTCGGGTGAGGGGATGAAAAGGTTCAACCAAGAGTTTTTTCTCCTCGACTTGAGGATTCTGAAGCTCAGGCAGCACCTTCCGGGGCATGGAACCCTAGGCTATATCAATCTCTACGAGAATCGTCTGGTGGCAGTAGAACCTGTGCGAGCATTCATGTTCATGCAGAATAGGCTTGCACCCTTAATCCTGGATCAAAGCCTCGAACATGATCTAGTAATCGGCGAGTTTGAAAGTGCGGAGCGAATCTCTGAAGGGATAGCAATCGCGAAAAAGAACGACCTCCGAGTTGTCCACAATGCTGAAAACGGGCTGATGTTACTTGCGCCGGAGCGCAGCGATTGATACTGCTACTACTCGGCCTTCTCGTTGCCTACTCCATAGGATTTTGCATCGTGTGTGCGCTCTGCCCGCACCTCGTGCCGTTTCCATATGGCCGGGTCTTTGCCGCGGCGATTTCCACCGGATTTGGTCTGGGAGTAACCTCGTGTCTGTACTTTATCCTTCATCTCGGACTGGGTTTGTCGCTGGTGGCATATCTTGCGGTCGAGTTCCTGCTGGTAGGGGCTCTTGCTCTCGTTGCGTGGCGCGCTGTTGACCATGCCAAGGCTGACTTCGCTTCGAGCGCAAGCCCACAGAACCAAGACGTGACAGGTCTCGATCGGGGTGTGGCGATAGCGTATTGGCTCGCGATGGGTACCTACCTCGTGAGTTTCGTGACGATCACAACGCACAACACCAACGGGGAGTGGGACGCATGGGCGGTCTGGAATCTACGGGCAAGCTTTCTCTTTCAAGGTGGGGCGAATTGGGCTGACGGGTTTTCTGACACTTTGGCGTGGTCGCATCCCGACTATCCACTCTTCCTCGGTGCCTCAATCGCACGGTTGTGGAGTTTCATGGAAGGGAGTTCCTACCTGGCTCCAGCCAGCCTTGGGTTTGTTTTGGGACTGAGCGTGATTGGCACCCTCACCGTAGGGGTGTCGATTGTCCGGGATCGGCTGCATGGCATGGTGGCAGGGTTAGTGCTGCTCGGTAGCCCACGATTCCTGAAAAACTCTGCGGCTCAGCAGGCTGACATCCCGCTCAGTTTCTTCATTGCAGCAACCCTGACTTTGTACGCATTGTGGGACTCGGGGAAGGTAAAAAGCGTGCGAATGGTCACATTGGCAGGGATCACTGCTGGTTTCGCTGCTTGGACCAAGAACGAGGGCCTGGCTCTTGTCTTCGTATTGGTCATCGCGCGCGTAGCGACAGGGTTGTGTCAACGAACATATATAGAGCTGAGGAAGGAACTGAAAGCATTATTCGCTGGGATAGCTCCGGTGATGGCAGTGTTCGTATTCTTCAAGCTGAGGTTCGCTCCGAGCAATGATTTGCTGTCTCAGATCGATGTGGCGACTATTCTCAGCAGAGTCCTCGATTTCGGTCATCTCCTGTCGGTCGGGGAGATGTGCCTGGATAATCTGGCCAAGAATCAGAGTGGCTGGCTGTACCTGCTGCCAGCGGTTCTTATTATCAAGGGTTTAACTGCTCGAGAGAGTTTCATGCGGAGTGCAGTCCCAGGGCTGTTGACCTGTTTGGGGATGGCGTGCGTCTACTATTTCGCGTTTGTATTCAGCCCGCATGAGGTTAGGTGGCACATCGCCACCGCCCTCAACCGTCTGGTGCTCCAGGTGTGGCCCGGATTGGTCCTTTGCTACTTCCTCAGTGTTGGAGATCTCAGAGAACCTGGGTGGGTTTCACGAGCCATCCACGTCCGGCGGAAGTAGGGGCCGGCAGCTC
>JAAESQ010000934.1 GCA_024229275.1 bacterium
CCCTCGGGTTCGATCAGGCGAGCTCTTCAGCAGCCCCGCATGCAGCCCGGTCGTGGAGTTCGATGACAGGCCGGATAGAGTCGTCGATTGTCTTGGGGCCGAAGCTGGCCACGAAGGTACTGGTGGAGTAGTTGCGGATTTCCTGCTCGTAGCGTTCTTGCCAGCGCCGATAGCGCTTCTCTTCACGGTCATCGCGGAAAGGAAAGCGGGCCGGTGGAGGGGAGCCGTTGCATCGCCAGTACTTCGGTGTGAGCCGCGCCCTGTAGCACTCCTGCACTTTACATAGCTTGATGTAGAGCGGATCACTCATGAAGCGCTCGAGCAACTTTGTGCTCTGTGAATCTGTAGGGTCGAAGGTTCGATCGGTTACCAGACAGCGGTAGCCACCGTAGGTGCGGTAGACACGAACTGCAAGTCCTGAGTGTCGTTTTACTTCTTGCTCGATGTGCGTCAGAGCGGTCTGGAATGCCCCTTCTCGGCGCTCGGCAGAGTCATCTTCGAAGATCTGCTTGACCTTCTTCCAGAATCCTTGTGGTGCTGGTTTTTTCGAAACGAAGCTAAACCACGGATGAGTGCCGGCTTGTTTTCCGGTGGCCGGGTTGCGGTAGCCGTCCATGTCAATGTCGATGAACATGGCCTTGGTTGTGTTGAGCACCCGCGAACCGTAGGAGTTCCTGGTCACAGCACCGATTTGTTCGCCTTGGTGCTGCAATTCATCCAACACTTCTTCCCGGAGAGGCCGGTCGGAGTAGAGGTACCGCACGGGTGGGCGACCGGAGGCGATCGCGTTGCGGACTCGCTCCGCCAATGTTCGTGCCTGGTTTCTGGCATCGTCGATGTCGTGTGTGGAACCTCCGCAAACCTCTATCTCGAATGGATGCCTGTCACCTGGTTTTTGGACCGTTACCTTTTCTCGTGCCCAGTATTTTTGGAATCGCATCCATCGATTGTGCCACGACTCGTTTCTGCTCGCTGAGATACAATTCGCGGACGTGGAAAACCCTATGCCGCTCGAAACGACTTCCGAAAGGGATTTGCTTTCCCCTAACGCAGTCCTGTGTGAGAGGGTTGCTTCATACTTCGGCAGGATAGCGAAAATCGGCTATTTCCTTGTCGCAGTCGCCGTGTCTTTCTGGCTGGTGCTCGGTGAGAATCGGGAGATCCTGCCGCCTGGGTTCTGGCCGATGCTGGGATGGACCTCGCTCGCCCTCTGTTTCCCTCTAAGCCTCTATCTCTGGCTCAGACCGAGTCGAGGTCTCAGAGAGCAGTTTGACTCGATGACAATCAAGAGGTCCGACCTGCGGGCTCTCGGTCGCGTCAATCAAGCCCTTGTCCAAGAGAACTCCCGCCTGAATCAAGAGCTGAGCCTTCTCCGGGCTCGATCAGACGACCCTGCAGTCGGCGATGAGATTCTCAGACACTGTTTCAGAATCCAGAACGCGAAACTGGAGGCCGAAGACACTCATCAACTCTATATTCCGGTTCGCGAAGAGTTTCGTGTCGACAACAGCCTGGATTCCAACTACATCAGTGGCGTGTGTTTCCAGGATTTCATTCAAGTATTGCCTTCTCAGAGGCAGTGGTGTCAAGAGAAGGGTTTCAACCTCGGCAGGTACCTCAAGCGGTATCCGCCTGCTGAAGCGATCGACCAACTCCGTTTCGACATCTTGGAATCCCACTGGAGTGAAACCAGCTTCTCTCACGACGAGAAAATCTATAGAGTGAATGATTTCTGGGAGACTCCGATCTATTTTAGGTATATCTGACGC
>JAAESQ010000935.1 GCA_024229275.1 bacterium
GGGCGCGATACGGGGTCGTCCCGAACGCCTGGCGCGCGATCTCCAGCGCCAGTAGAACTTGAAGCCCTGATGGTGCCACCGAATCACGGTCTCGGGCTTAACGAGGATGAGGGTCGCCTTCCAGCCGTCCCAAGCGTGCGCTCATACTGCACCCCCTATTCAAGTGTCCGGAAACAAAGAACTTTGATCATCCGACGACATGCGACGCGGGCTCTTCCGCTGCTCGAGCGCCTGCCGAACGCCGTCGCTGCGTAGATCGGCAATTCTGATTTGGTACGGAGCACCCTCTACGAGCTGTTGCGCGGGCAAGAGTCCATCACGAATAAGCTGACGAATGACATGGTCGGACACACCCAACTCGGATGCGGCCTCGCTCATCGTGAGGCGATCCCCATCATCGTCCGAGCGCCGATATGAGCTAATTCCGTGCGTTTGGCGATAGGCGGACACGCGAGCAGCGTTCCATGACCGATCATGACCTGTGCGCAGGCCCATCCGGTTCAAGGATGCGGCGATGTGGTTGTCGGGCCACTTCCCCGCCATACTGCGAATCACGGCAACCGCCTCATCAGACGTTGTCCGGCGATGTTCTCCGGAGCTGGGTTTTCGAGTACGTAGCTCTGTGTGCTGGCCCCCCTTCCAGTGAACGATTAGAACGATCTCGCCAGAGTCCTCGTCGATGTCGGCCACGATGTCCTCGACAATCGCTCGGACAAGCCGCTGTCGTGTGCGCATATCGGTCGACGGAGCCCGCCATGCGGCGTCTAGATCGCGTGCGAGGTCCTCAAGTGCTTCGGCATCGACCGTCGGCACACTCGCCTTCCGATGACTCTCGAGTTTCCCCTTGCACGCCTCCACGCGTTGAAGAGCTTCTTCCCAACTCTCTTCGAGTTGGCTCGCGATCAGGCGACGGTCGGGGTCACATGCTGCGTAGCGCCGCTCTGCCAACTGGGCGTCGTATTGTGCTTGCTCGAGCTCCAACTCGACGATCCGGCTTCGCTCAGTCTCTTGGCTCTGTTGCATTTGCTCGGCCTTTCGCGCGGCTTCAATCGCCATTGGCTCCACAGCTCGGATCATAGCCGCCGCCACGGCCTCGTCGACCCGCCAAGCCCCAAAGGCCATACAGCGTGGCAGGCCCAACATCACGTAGGCTCGCTGGCATCGGTACTTTGGCGCCGGCGTCTTGCCTGTGTAAACCACCTGGAGCCGCCGGCCGCAACGCCCACATGTCAACAATCCCGCAAGGAGGGCCTGGCCACCGCGACCCGATTTTACTCCGGCCGCCTTGCTGAATGCGTTGCGCGCCAGCTGTTCTTGATTCCGCTCGAATTGCTCCCAAGAGATATAGCCCTCATGGTGATCCCGCAGGAACACATCCCACTGATCGATAGGCTTGAGGTGGCCGTAGCTCTTGCGCGGTCGGCCGTCCACGACTTCTGTCTTTGCCTTGCTCTTTCCATAGGAGTAGACACCCGCGTAGAACGGGTTCTTGAGTAAAGAAATCACATTGCGGTAACGCGCTGGAGCCCACTCGAATGAGGTCAAGAGCTTTCCACCCGACGGGCGTGGAAAATGCACTGCCTCGGCGCGCATCCAGAGATGTACCTGGCGTGCACTTCCGAGTTCCTCATACTTGCGAAAGACAAGTCGAACCACCTCTTGAATACGAAGATCCGGATCAAGGCCCAATCCGCTCTCTCGATCCCAGACAAAACCAATCGGGACGGAAATGCGCAGCTCGCCGCGCCGCGCCTTGGCACGAACAGCTTCCATGAGACGACCTCGCATTATGCCGAGCTCGAACTCACTGATGGTTCCCTTCATGCCGAGTAGAAGTCGATCATTTGGGAGGCATGGGTTGTAGACTCCGTCAATGTCGATGACGCGTGCTTCCACTAGGCCGCAAAGTTCGAGGAGATGATGCCAGTCGCGACCGTTGCGAGAGAGCCGAGACGCTTCGAGACACAGAACAGCCCCGACCTTACCGGAACAGAGCTCGGCTACCAGTTGGTCAAAGCCTGGACGTTCCACCGAGCCACTCGCAGAGCGACCCAGGTCATCATCAATGACCTCAATGTTCGAAAAACCATGGGCCCGTGCGACTTCCACCAAATCATACTGCCGCCGCTGGCTTTCGAGGTGCTCCTTCACTTGGGCATTCGTTGACTGCCGGATGTAGACGATGGCCTTGCGCCGAATCACTGCTGCGGGAAGAGAGTCAGTCGTCCTCATTCTCGACCTCCTCTTTCACGCCGCAGGCTGCTTCGAGAAGAAGCTGTGCCAGTACGCTCAGCGATTCCTCCCGGTCCCTTGCTTCCAGGTCCTTGAGCGGCTGGGCTCCCCAGGTCATAGCGAGCTGCTGAGGTACCTTGAGATGGCTCTTCGGGGCCATGTGCGTCCTCCTCACCGGCGGAATTGCCGCCCTGTGAGGATGCACGATGTCCAAGCGTCTGGAGAAGCTGACCTAACTGGTGAAGAGCTTCGAGATCCACCCGCGGCTCCCCGAGCTCGAGTTGGCCGCATCGGACCGGATCGAGCATCCAGGCAGGGACGGCGATGATGTTGCCGGGCTCGACTTCGACGTGGACAAGTGTGCCCGTCGCACGCGTCTCACTGTAGTGGCGACGTAGTCTTCGTCCGTGGAGCGGATGCCAGCGGTACTCGACGACCGCGGTTTGCCCGATATGGGCAGAATGACTGTGTGATCCCAGAGTCTAGAGAGCCACACCCAGAAGGCTCGATCGGTTGATCGGAGCCGCGGGCGCTTCTGTACTCGCTTGTAGACAGCGAGCTGCTGTCTCAGGGCGAGGTTCTCAAGGACTAGTACACGTCTGCCTCTGAAGAATTATCGGAATGTGGCTGCGGCAGCGGCGAATATGGAGGTCATCGGCGAATTCTAGCAGTGGAAGAAAAGCCC
>JAAESQ010000936.1 GCA_024229275.1 bacterium
AGTGTCCTCAGGTAGTCGAACGAACCTGCTGGCTGGACCTCTGACTCGAGTTCGGTGTTCGATTCCTGAAAAGTCCAGGGTATGAACGCCGTGAATCCGCCAGTACTATCCTGCAACTGCCGTACAGCGAGAAGATGTTGAACTCGCGCATTGAGTGGCTCACCTACGCCGAACATCATTGTCGCCGTAGTGCGCAACTCGAGCCGGTGAGCCGCCTCATGGACTGCGAGCCATTGCTCGGTTGATGCTTTTGCTTGTGAGCGGATCCTGCGCCGAGTGTCATCTTCCAAGATCTCTGCGCCTCCGCCCGGGATGGATTCGAGTCCAGCCTCCTTAAGTCGCAAGAGCACTTCTGGCACAGGCATCTTCTCTAGCTTGGAGACGTACCATATTTCTGGTGCAGAGAATGCGTGGAGATGGATGTGGGGGAACGCATTCTTGAGGCGCTGCAGCATCTCCTCGTAGTCGGTCAATCGCAACGATGGGTGAACCCCACCTTGGAGGAGGATCCCGGTGCCCCCGGCCGCCACTGTCTCCGCCACCTTCTCAGATATCTTCTCAAAAGGAAGTAGATAGGCATCGGCAGCATCCGGGCCACGGTAGAAAGCACAGAATCGGCAACTGTAGACGCACACGTTGGTGTAGTTGATGTTGCGATCGATGATGTAAGTGACGGTCCCCGGGTCCACACGTTTCCGTCGAACAACGTCGGCCGCCTGACCCAAGCCGAGCAGCGGCGCTTCTTCGAACAGAACCTGCAGCTCGTCGGGCTCGAGCCGCCCACCGTCGATAGCTTTGTCGAGAATGAGTTCTACGCTTGAACGCACCACGGCCTCCCCTGAAGGCAACGCGTGTTTGCAAGCCACTGTTCCCACACGCAACGCGCGGCTGATTTATCCCTGAGACATCGACTCGAGAAACTCGAGATTGGATTCGGTCTTTCCGAGCCGTTCGAGGAGTAACTCCATAGCTTCAACCGGCGACAACGAAGACAGTACTTTGCGCAGCACCCAGATGCGGCGGAGCTCCCATTCCTCAATGAGAAGTTCTTCCTTGCGAGTACCTGACTTGTGGATGTCGATCGATGGGAAGACCCGACGCTCGACCAGCTTGCGATCGAGGTGGACCTCCATATTTCCAGTGCCTTTGAACTCCTCGAAGATCACATCGTCCATGCGGGAGCCGGTGTCGATCAACGCCGTACCGACGATGGTCAAGCTGCCACCTTCCTCGATGTTACGGGCGGCGCCAAAGAACCGCTTGGGCTTCTGCAAAGCGTTCGAATCCACACCACCGGAAAGAACTTTGCCTGATGGCGGAACGACTGTGTTGTAGGCGCGAGCTAGGCGAGTAATCGAGTCCAGGAGAATGACCACATCGCGCTTGTGCTCGATGAGACGTTTGGCTTTCTCAATGACCATCTCAGCAACTTGGACGTGGCGAGTGGCTGGCTCATCGAAGGTCGAAGAAATCACTTCACCATGAACCGACCGCTGCATATCGGTGACCTCTTCTGGTCGTTCGTCGATCAGCAACACGATCAGGGTGACTTCTGGATGATTGGCGGTGATCGAGTTGGCGATCGCCTGGAGCATCATGGTTTTGCCAGTACGAGGAGGTGCAACGAGTAGTCCACGCTGGCCCTTTCCAAGCGGAGTGACAAAATCCATGACGCGGGAGGTCATATTGTTTACGACTTCAAGTTTGATCCGCTCTTCTGGATAGAGAGGTGTGAGATTGTCGAAGTGGACCTTCTCCATCGCGACTTCCGGCGGCTCGAAATTGATGGCTTCAACCTTAATAAGCGCGAAGTATCGCTCGCCTTCCTTCGGAGGTCGGATCTGGCCCGAGACGGTATCTCCCGTGTGCAGATTGAAGCGGCGGATCTGAGACGGCGAGACATAGATATCGTCGGGACCCGGAAGGTAGTTATACTCTGGCGCGCGAAGGAATCCGAATCCTTCCGGCAGAACTTCGAGAACTCCCTCCCCAAATATCAGTCCCTCTCTCTCGGTCTGGCGCTGCAGGATCCGGAAGATGAGGTCCTGGCGACGCATTCCGGTTGGATTCTCAACGCCATGAGTACGCGCCACTCCTGACAGCTCATTGATCGACATCTCTTTGAGCTGTGTGAGATCCAGTCGCCCCTCTTGTGCGGCTTCTGCGGCGGCCTCGTACTCCTGGATCTCGTCATCAAGATCGAGGGGTATGACCACTGGCTCCTGCTCTGGCGCATTCTTCTTCTTCCGTCCCATGTTCAGTTTCCTCCGCCCTGATGTCTCCAGGCAGCTGCTAGCGAGTCAATTTGCTGAATGAGTTCTCGTCGTCCTTCTCCGGTACGTACGCTCACAGCAAGGGGAGGTTTTCCGAGCCCGAGTTCACGCTGCACGCGAGCTCGCTGCGCGGCGCCTTTCCCCCGGCTCAATTTGTCCGCCTTGGTGAGTACGATAACGAAATCCCGTTCGGCATTGATCAGCATCTCAAAAAGCTCTCGGTCCAATTCAGTAGGTCCACGCCGGATATCGACTAGACAAATCACTCCGGCCAGTCGTGGCTCGTCGTTGAGGTATTTCGTCAGCTCTCGACCCCAGGCTTCTCGCATCTGGCGATTTACCTTGGCATAACCATAGCCAGGAAGATCGACTAGGTAGAGTGCGGTATCGACGAGAAAGAAGTTTATCGTCCTCGTCTTGCCAGGTGCCTTGGCCACTTTCGCAAGCGGCCGCCGAAACAACCAGTTGAGCAAGCTGGACTTGCCAACATTGGATCGGCCTGACACCGCAACGTGCGGAAACCACTCCTTTGGCCTTTCAGCGGCCCCTAGCGCCGCACAGCTGAAGACGACATTCGAAATCTCCACGGGTTTAGTGGGCAAGCGAGGACGAGGGCATACGGGACTCTGATTCGTTCCCGGTCTTCTGGACAGATGCTTCAACGTCTTGTTCAAGCGCCGTTTTGAGCACTTCATCCATGTGCTTTACGAAATGGAAGGTCATCTCGGAGCAAACATCCTCGGGGATATCCTCGAGGTCTTTCTCATTCTCCTCCGGAAGGATGATCTCCTTCACTCCGGCTCGGTACGCCGCCAGGATCTTCTCCTTGAGTCCACCCACAGGTAAGACCTTCCCACGCAGTGTGACCTCGCCGGTCATGGCTATGTTTGACCGAACCGGTCTGGCGGTGAACGCTGAAACGAGGGCCGTGGCGATCGTAATACCTGCCGATGGCCCGTCTTTCGGTATTGCACCTTCGGGGACATGAACATGAACGTCAGATCGTTCAAAAATCTCCGGCTCGATACCGAGTATCTCGGCTCGTGATCGGACGAAAGAAAGAGCTGCTCGAGCCGACTCCTGCATCACATCACCGAGTTGACCTGTGAGCGTGAGGCGTGACTTGCCCCTCATCAGCGTCGTTTCTGTAGCCAACAGGTCTCCACCGACCTGCGTCCAGGCAAGACCCATGGCCGTTCCGATTTCCGCCTTTTCTTCGGGCTTCTGGGCCTTGTACCTCGGCTGCTTCAACAGCTCGCGGATGAGATCCGGATCAATCTCACAGGTGTGGCCTTTTGACCAATGGTCTTTGAGAGCTCGACGTGCCAGCTTGCGCGCTATGGAGCCGATCTCCCGCTCGAGATTGCGCACACCCGCTTCGCGAGTGTAGCCCTCGATCAGGTACAACAGGGCCTCTGTCGTGAACGAGATTTCGAACCGCTTCAAGCCTTGCTTCGAAAGCTGCCTCGGAACCAAGAACAGGCGAGCGATCTCAAGTTTCTCGTAGTGGGTATATCCCGAGAGATGGATGACCTCCATACGGTCGAGCAGAGCCGGCGGAATGGTATGAATCACATTAGCCGTGCACACGAAGAGTACCTTCGAAAGATCGTATTCGACATCCAGGTAGTGGTCGTGAAAGGTGTTGTTCTGCTCTGGATCGAGCACCTCAAGCAGCGCCGCCGCGGGATCACCGCGAAAATCTGCAGCCATCTTCTCGACTTCATCAAGAAGAAGAACTGGATTCACGGTCCCGGCCTTGCGCATCATCTGAATGATCTGACCAGGAAACGCGCCAATATAGGTTCGTCGGTGGCCTCTAATCTCGGCTTCGTCCCGCACACCTCCGAGCGAGAGCCGGACGAAAGACCTTCCGGTTGCACGAGCTATTGATCGAGCCAAAGAGGTTTTACCTACTCCTGGCGGACCGACGAAACACAGGATGGTGCCACCAGTCTTCTTGACCAACTGACGAACTGCAAGGAACTCAAGGATTCGCTCCTTGGGTTTCTCTAAACCATAGTGGTCTTCGTCGAGCACCGTCTCAGCTCGCACGATGTCACGGATCTCTCGCGACGCTTTCTTCCACGGCATCGCGAGCAGCCAGTCGACGTAGTTGCGAGATACGCCCGCTTCTGCTGATACCGGAGGCATGCCCTCAAGCCGTCTAATCTCCAGATTCGCTTTTTCTTGAGCCTCCTTGCTCATGCCGGACTCTTCGACCTCTTTGCGAAGACCATCGAGTTCTTCTTGGTTGTCGTTACGCCCAAGCTCTTCATTGATCGCCTTGATCTTCTCAGAGAGGTAATACTCCCGCTGAGCCTTCTCCATCTGCTTCTTGACTCGGGCACTGATTCGGCGGTCGATATTGAGCTTCTCGGTCTCGACGTCAAGAATGTCATTGAGGCGCTGGAGGCGCTCTAGCGGTGGGATGATTTCGAGTAACTTCTGTTTCTCGTTAGTGGCCTGTGTGATGTGCGCCGCCATGATGTCAGTAAACTGCCCCGGGTCTTGCGTCTGCAGCGAGGCCAGTACCCCTTCGACCGACAGGTGATGGGAGAGCTTCGCATACTCTTTGAAGAGTTCGGTGAGCTGCGTCATGTACCGCACCACCGATGCATCCGCCGTTGCCTCCGCATCAAGTGACTCCACACACACCAGGCTCAACTCGCCTTCGTCGTGAAAGCTCTCGATGCGAGCGCGCACCTGACCCTCGACCATGACCTTGATGTTTCCAGAGGCCAATTGGAGATGCTGTACGACTCGGGCAATCACACCAACATGGTAGATGTCATCATGTCCGGGCTCGTCAACCTTCGGATCCTTTTGGGTCGACAGGAAAAGGCGTTTATCGGATCTTTCAAGGGCGCTTTCGAGGGCCAAAACCGATGGCTTTCTCCCGACGACAAACGGTGCCATCATATGGGGAAAAACCACCATGTCTCGAAGCGGGACAAGCGGTAGCAGGATTGGTTCCTGACCTGTTTGCATGGGCCTCCACTCTCTCGGGTGCTCGGGTCTGCTAGCTCACCTTCCGGACGGCTGCCAAGGGTTGCACGCGACGTTCGACAACTTCCTTCGAGATCACGAGTTCTTTCATGTCCGGGAGATTCGGAACCTGGTACATGATTTCAAGCATGAGCTCTTCGAGAATGATGCGAAGGCCACGGGCGCCGACTTTGCGGGTGATTGCTTCCTCAGCGACAGCATCGAGCGCGTCTTGCGTGAACGTCAGTTCAACGCCCTCGAACGACAGAATCGTCTGATACTGGCGAACCAGGCAGTTCTTGGGCTCAGTGAGGATTCTGACGAGTGCCTCGTGATCGAGTTCGTGCAGAGTCGCAACGACAGGGATGCGTCCGACGAACTCGGGGATCATTCCGTATCGGATAAGGTCTTCAGGGTGCGTCTGCTCAAGCAGTTCCGCCGAACACTGCTCATTGCCCCCGAGGTCGACATTGAAGCCGAGCCGCTTCTGATTCAGGCGATGCGCGACGACATCCTCGAGGCCGACAAAGGCTCCACCACAGATGAACAAAATATCGGTGGTATCGATCTGAAGGAATTCCTGATGCGGATGCTTCCGACCACCCTGCGGCGGCACGTTGGCTATAGTTCCTTCAAGAATCTTGAGAAGTGCCTGTTGCACGCCCTCGCCGGATACGTCGCGAGTAATCGACGGGTTCTCTGCCTTGCGAGCTACCTTGTCGATCTCGTCGATGTAGACGATGCCACGTTCGGCCGCCTCTCGGTCTCCATTTGCTGATTGATAGAGCCGAAGGAGAATGTTCTCGACGTCTTCACCCACGTAGCCGGCTTCAGTCAACGTAGTCGCGTCAACGATCGTGAATGGAACCTGTAGCTGGCGGGCGAGGGTTTGTGCTAGGAGGGTCTTACCGGTCCCGGTGGGTCCGATGAGCAGAATGTTCGACTTGGCGAGTTCGACATCGTTGCGACCTCGACCGGATTGGTATTCGATTCTTCGGTAGTGATTGTAGACAGCCACCGAGAGTTTCTTCTTCGCCGATTCTTGGCCAATCACATACTCATCGAGCGTGCCCTTGATCTCGTGAGGTTTGGGTAGCTCCTGCTGACGGGTCTTTGCTTCGTGAACACGGTCCTCAGCAATGATATCGAGGCAGACCTCGACACACTCATTGCAGATATAGACCGTCGGCCCGGCGATGAGCTTCCGCACCTCATGCTGGCTTTTGCCGCAGAAGCTGCAGCGCAACACATCACCGTCACGTTGGGACATCGGATCCTCCTAATAGCATTATACGACGCTCACGCATGGCAGCTTTCGCACAAGCCTCCTACTCTCTCGAAACAATGATCTTGTCGATCACCCCGTAGCCACGCGCTCCTTCCGGTTCGAGGATGAAGTCGCGCTCGGTATCTACGTTGATCTTGTCGATCTCCTGCCCAGTATGAGTCGCAAGAATCTGATTGAGGCGTTGACGCAGACGCATCAGATCCCGCGCATGGATGTCGATATCGGTGGCCTGGCCCTGCAGGCCGTGCATCAGCGGTTGGTGAAGCAGGACTCGACTGTTCGGCAACCCATACCGTTTCCCCGCAGCACCTCCGGCCAGCAGAATCGCGCCCATAGAAGCCGCTTGTCCCAACGCGATTGTTGCCACGTCAGGCTTCACGTACTGCATCGTGTCGTAGATCGCCAGTCCCGCGGTGATTGAACCACCCGGGGTATTAATGTAGAGAAAGATATCCTTCTCAGGGTTCTCCGCCTCAAGGAAGAGAAGCTGAGCGATGACAAGAGAGGCAACCTGATCGTCGATTGTCGATCCCAAGAAGATCACGTTGTCCTTGAGCAGGCGAGAGAAGATGTCGTAAGCACGCTCTCCACGGCTTGTCTGCTCGACGACGTAGGGAATCGTAAAACTCATGAATCCACCTCACCCCCGACCTTGATGATGAGCGCGTCAACAGCGGCTGAGATGCGCGCGGCGTGGCGCAATTCGTCAAGCCGATTTTCCGTGGCCAAGTTCGCCTTGTGCTCTGCTGGTGGCTTACCCATTCTCATCGCTTCTTCGTTGACATATCGGTCAACTTCATCCTCGGGAACGGATATCTCGAGCTCATCAGCGACCTGCTCGAGAACCAATGAATCCAAGACTCGAGCCCGAGACTGTGGCTCAAGCTTGGCCGAGAGTTCCTGCCAGTCCAATGAATCGGCGTCCGGCGCCATTCCTCGCATGGCCAAGGTGTAAGCGAAACGGTTGACATCTTCATGAATCGCGGCTTGAACCAGAGAATTTGGAAGATCGACGGGATCCGCACCGGTTTGGAGATGGTCGAGCAGAGCTCGCCGCCACGTGCTCCGACGTTCGACCTTCTTGTTCTGAAGTAATGCGGCTTCGATACGCTCGCGCACCTCATCCAATGAATCTACGCCGATGGCCTTGGCGAGTTCGTCATCGAGATCAGGTAAAACCTTACGTTTTAGCGATTTGATCTTCACAGTATAGTTTACTGTGCGTCCGGCACGATCGTTGTCAGGATCATCCTCAGCGAATCGCTTCTGAGCACTCTTCTCATCACCGACACGAGCACCCTGCAGCGCCTCGTTCAGTTCCGCAGGGATGCCATCTCCCCCCAGCAAGAAGCGGGCATCGTCCTCGTGAAACGGTTCCTCATCGCCTTCAAGCGGCTCACCGACAAGATCGGCTTCTACGAGCATCCCGTCTTCGGCCTGAGCATCATCGGCCGGCTCCCAGCTTGCCTGCTCATCCCGAAGCTTGTCGAATTCGGCTTCAACTTCGGCCGCCGAAACGACCATTTCGACCTCCGGAAGGGCAAAACCTTCGAGGTCCGGGAGGTCATAGTTCGGTCGAACCTCTACTTCGGCCGTGAGGCGGAAGACTCCATCTTCTTCGACCGCAGAATTGGTGAGCTTCGGCGGAGTGATCGGCTGGAGATCATTCTCCGCCGTCATGACTTCGCTCCAGAGATTGCCGGCAAGGTGCTCGACGAGCTCCTCCTGGATCTCCGAGGCAAACCTGGTTCGAATGATGTGAAGCGGCGCGCGACCGTTTCGGAAGCCTGGTATCTGCGCTCTGCGCCGAAAGGCTTCGACGATTCGGTTCCGCTCGTCGTTCACATCATCGGCCTCGAGATGGCCGACGATTTCAACAGTGTGATTCGGAAGTGTTCTCAGTTCATATGACATTGGTGGTTTCTCCGGGTGGTGCGAAAGGGGGGACTCGAACCCCCACGGGTCACCCCACGAGATCCTAAATCTCGCGCGTCTACCGGTTCCGCCACTTTCGCAGCGAAAGGGAATTGGTGAGCCGTGGAGGAATCGAACCTCCAACCTAGGGATTAAGAGTCCCTTGCTCTGCCAATTGAGCTAACGGCCCACACGCAGCCGTCAATATACGGCAAAGGTGATTGTGGCGCAAGTTGTTTATCTATGGACGAGATGCTTGATTTCGGACTGCCCCAGGGCGGATTCTCCGGTGATCACAACAGCCGATGTTCCACCGTTGTAATCGGGAATTTCCACAGCTGTCAAAAACTCCCCGGAGTCGTCGGTCTCACCTTCGGCTATCAGCAGGCGCCGAGGTTCAGCGGTCGATTTGAAGAGCACTGTCACACGTACCTCAGACTGAGGTTCATTGGAGTGTGAATCGATGGCCACAACCTCGACCTGCGCCTCGGCTCCGTACAAGTAATCCTGCACACCGGTGGCACGGAGGACAAGATGAGCTTGTCCCCGTTGAGCCGCGAGATAGTCGAGAATGACCTGGTCGAGACTCGGCTCGCTACTTTCAGGTTGTGCAGCTTCAGCAGCAGGAATCGCGGGAGGAGAGATGTTGGTGTCTTCCTCGGCGGAGATGTCCTCAGCGGTACCGGTCAGTTGCGGCAGGCGACCCCTACGAATTGCTTCCACGATAGTGCGGTGTTGACGTTCCATGAGATTCGCAACAGCTTTGGGGTTGAGATCTTGCTCAACGAGATCATGGTACGGCGTGCGACGGGAGTAGAGAATCTCACCACGCGCATAGACCAGCGACTCGACAAACGGGTTGGAGCGACCCTTGTCCTCAGTCTGCACGTGGTACGTCATACCATCGTGCTGGATGTCAGTATTGAAACCAGTTAGAACCACGTGTCTTCGCTCCGTATCTGCGCTGTTTCAGGCTACATGCTCGGTGACGCCGGGTCAATCCGAAAGCGGTCTCCCCAGAAAGGACATATCCTCCAGAGAAGCTGTCCGTGGTGTTGCCTGTTCAACGGCGAACCACGACCGCGTCTGCAAATTTAAGACAGACTCAATGCCCGGAACAGGATCACCTCTGAGGGTGACCACCCGCTCTACTACAATGGCGCTTGTATGCGAAGCAACATACTGTTCATCTGTATCGGCAACACCTGCAGATCTCCCATGGCGGAGGCGATCGCTCGAAAGCTCACCAACAGCCGGATCGAAGTGTGTTCCGCAGGCCTCAGTCCGACTGGACACGTGAGTGAAGAGGCCCTAAGCGTCCTTGAGGAGCTTGGCTATCCCAACCAAGGTCTGCGGTCGAAGAGTCTCGAGGAGATAGATCTGGGTTCCCAAGATTTCATCGTGAGCCTCATCGGGGAGGACGGACTCCGGTGGCTGCCCCGACATCTGCCTGCAGCACGAATTGCGTGGCAGGTACGGGATCCTTATGGAGAAGATGAAGAGGTCTTCCTTGCGGTTGCTCGGGTCCTGGAGAATCGTATAGGAGACTTGCTCAAGGATCTCGAGATGCAGGAACTTCCGACATCATGACGAGTCATACTCAACGAGAGAGCGGTGTCGACGCGCATCCAGCCGCCAATCATGGCAGACTGTGATGGTGGAGTTCGAAGAGGTCTACACAAGGTTCCGCAGTCCAGTTTGGCGGCTCGCTCGTCGATTGACGCGCAATCATGAGGAAGCGTTGGATGCCTCGCAGGAAATTTTTCTTCGTATTTGGAAAGGGCTGCCTGGATATCGCGGCGATGCGAAGCTCAGCACGTGGGTGTTTCAGATCGCGTGGAATCACCTCCGGCTTCTTCACCGAAAAAACGTCCGACGCCAAGAGGCCCTCGGCCTTGAGGTCGTCTCAGGGGACGAGGTTGTTGAGCGATTCGAAGATCAACGACCGAGTCCGGAAAGAAAAGCTGGTGCTCGGCAACTCGTCGAGAGGGTTGAAGGCGCGCTGGGTAGATTGCCAGAACACTACAGAGTCGTGCTCTGGTTGCGGGATGGTGAGGATTTGACCTATGACGAAATCGCCGCGACCCTCGACATTCCGATCGGGACGGTTCGTTCGAGGTTAGCGCGCGCTCGATCCGCGATGAAACGACTGGTGGAGGAGGGATGAACGCCGAACAGGTCGAAAACCTGAGCCGCTACCTCGACGGCGACTTCACACAGGAGGAGCTGCGGCAGCTCGAGAAAGAGCTTGAATCAGACTCCGCCTTAAGGCAGGAACTCGAGGCGATGCAGGCTCTACGAGACGCCGTTTCTGCGCTCGCAACTCGAGAGGTGCCACCGGCGGAACTGGATTCGCTGGTCGAGCCTTTGCGACGCGCTCGCCCAAAGCAGATTTTGGTTCGACCTGCCTACAGATGGCTGGCTGCTGCTGCGTCGGTGGTTTTTGCCGTGTCTATCGGCGTTGAGCTGTCACGCCGTCCTACGCTCAAGAATGGCTTCGAAACCGGACAACGCGCAGATTCGGCCAAGGACGCTCAGACAACGAAAACACGCACCTACTTCCAGCTCCAACCAATGCCTAGGTTCGAAGGTGAGGACGAAGCGCCACTCGGAGCTGCTGAGCGACTACTCGCCACGCCGTTGGCGTTTCCGGAACCGGATGGGCAACCGGCGCTTGAGGTCATCGGTCCTTTGCCGGAACCGCCAGAAGAAGGGGTTCCTTTCCGCGTAGGCAAGGCAGAAGAGGTTGACTCTGAGCTTCGCGACGCTCGCCAGAGGGAGAGTGAACATCCAAGCGGTACATCGTCTGATGGAGCCGCCCCTTTACGACGGGTCGAAGTCGCGATTGAGGAGTTCAGTGCAGAAGCCCGACCTACGCCAGAAACCATCGTCGCGCGCATTCAGTTCGCCGGCATGCAGACTTGGCACGATATCAAGGTTCCATCGGACACACCCGTTGGCCTATACGAACTGCGCCTCGACGTCGAAGGCGACAGAATTCTCGGCATTCTGGCCATTGAGAGTGGGCCGTCGGTCGCAGAATCAACTCGGAAAGCACTTGAAACAGCGGTTCGCGACCTCAGTCTCAGTGCGCAGGTGGGCTCGCACGCGACACAGGTCATTCTCGAAATCGAAGCGAGACAGAGTCATCCCAGCAATTGACTGAATCCTGGCTGGAGAAACTTTTCTTACGCCGTTTGCGCATCTCAAGCGCGCCGGAAAGACGCACAGTTCTCAGCGTGTCAGGCGAAAGAAGCGAATGCCTCCTCTTCGTTCTCGAAAACGTCAAAGACTGTGATCAGCTGCGTAACCTGCAGGATGTCATTGATCTTAGGAGACAGGCGTAGCAATTTGAGTTGGCCCTCACGTTTCGCTACCGTCGTGTAGCAAGCAACCATCTCGCCAATACCTGACGAGTCGATCGCGGAAACTCCGCCAAGATCAAGAACAATATTCGCCTTCCCCTCTTCCAGGGCAGCGTTAATCAACTTGCGAATCTCCACATCGCCACCACCGATCGTAATCTTTCCGGTCAGCGCGATGAGACGGACATTGCCGTGGTCACGGACTTCGCTCTTCATTTTCGGAACTCCTTGTCGTAGGCTGCAACTGGCGAACCATGAAAACCTCGGTTCCACCAGAGTCTGTGCGGTTGAACTCAACGCGGCTCATGAACTGCCGCATATAAAAGATACCCCTACCACTAGGGCGGAGCAAATTCTCAGGTGCTGTTGGATCTGGAACGTCCTCAGGGTTAAAACCATCACCTTGATCGACAACGCGGATCTCAACGTTCAGGTCTTTGATAGCGTATTGGATGAAGACCTTGCGTCGCGGGTCCTCATTATTTCCGTGACGAACCGCGTTGGCCAATGCCTCCCGCAACGCAGTCACGAGCCAGTACTCATCTTCACCACCACAGCCGACACTTTGACAAAGATCAAGAAGTGCCCGCTCGGCAACCTCGATGCTTTCCAACCGGCTCGCCAGAATAAGCTGGGCGTGAAGGGTTTCTGCGTTGGCGGTCATGAGCGGCGCCTATTATAGCAGCGGCTAAGAATGCCCATGAACGACTCACTGGAGACGTTGCAGGGCTTCCGCCAGACCACGAAGGAAGGGTCGACTATCACTCGGTTCACGAGCAAGCCACTGAACCGGGCAGGCTAGGCCTCGGATGCGGGCGAACCACCATCCGCTCCATCGTTGGGAGGCTCGACCATGCGCAGTATCCATTCGTGAAAAGCTCGCTCCGCATTCTCTACCGAAAAGGCGAGAACCTCAGGCAACTCATAGGAGTGTAGCTCCCGAACAGCTTCTGAGACACGATCAAAGTAACTCTGTGGAGCCTTGATAAGGAGGAGATACTCGGTATCCTCACAGATCTTGCCCTTCCAGCGGTAGATCGATCGCAGGCATGGAACGATATTGACGCAGGTTGCCAGACGGCGGGCGACGAGTTCCTCAGAAATCTCCACCGCCTGCTGTTCCGTCCCCACTGATGTCATGACCACGTTGATTGGTTCAAGTTCATCCATAGCGGCACGCTAGCGAAAACACCTTCTCACGTCAAGAAACATATCTCCTGAGGAGACCAATGACCACACCTTGGATGGTGACATCTCTTGCTGGAACTCTCAGCGGTGCCATGGTCACATTCGAAGGCTGGAGGCGAACGGTATCTGCAGATTCGCGGAAATAGCGCTTCAGTGTGACTTCCCCTGAGACCAATGCGACGACCATCTCACCTTCTACTGCGGACACTCGCTCTTGCACAATGATGTGGTCACCATCAAGTACCCCTTCGTCGGCCATAGAGTCACCACTGACGACAAGTGCAAAGCAGCGTGAACCAGGCGCAAATCCATCGGGTACAGCGATACTCTCATCACCAGGAAAACTCTCTATCGGCGCACCCGCCGCGACCCTTCCGAGCAAGGGAAGATCCGAGTCATTGATCTCGGACAGTACCTCGGCGGCAAGAACGAGACCTCGCTTCTGGTGCTTCTCTCGCCTCAGGAAACCTTTCCGTTCGAGCTGCGCGATGTGTTTCTGCGCACTTGCGGTGCTCGAGAAGCCGAACTCATTCGAAATCTCTTGAAGAGTCGGCGCAAAGCCATGGTCGGCGATGCGGTCACGGACAAAGCGTAAAACATCTCGCTGACGCTCGGTGAGATAACTCTGATCGTAGGAAGTCATCAAAATTCAATATAGGTGAAAACAAAGCATAAATCAACAGGAGCCCCGAGCTGTTTTTTGAAGGCTCGTGATCTAGTTACGGGAATAGACTCGCGGGAAGTAGGTACCCGTAGTAGCTGCTACAAGGAGGAGTAGAAATGGTCGGGGCGAGTGGATTTGAACCACCGGCCTCACGGTCCCGAACCGTGCGCTCTGCCAGGCTGAGCTACGCCCCGAACGGTCCGCGATTCTACAGGAGGCGGCTTCGAAAGGCAACTGATTCGAGAAACCTATCGACCACGGGGTAGCATCTTGAATCGAGCTTTCGACTCACGGACAAAAATGGCAGTTAAGCCGGTACAAAGAAGGTTGATCCGAATGCGAGAACTGCGATTTTTCTCAGACGCACAAAGGCAGAATTCGCAACGATCATTGCGAGAAAGCAAAACGCGCCCTCAATGATGAGGGCGCGATGAAATTACGGTTTTGGCGTAGGTCTATGAGCCCGATGCGCTAGAGTGAATGGCGATCCGCGTTTCGGCCAAGCGAACCGCCGTTGCAAGGGCGTCGAGTTCATCCGGAGAGGATGTCTTCATGGCTTCTTCCGCGCTCTGAAGCTCAGTCTTGGCCGCCTCGACATCAATCTCCTCCGGTGATTCCACCACGTCCACGAGCAAGGTCACCTGGTCGGATAAGACTTCGGCGAATCCTCCGCTGAGAACCATCACCGTCGTGGTGCCTTCTGCCTGGAAGGAAAGTTCACCTGTGCCGAGCGACGTGAGAAGAGGCGTATGTCCCGGCAGGACCCCGAGGCTTCCCTCAGAACCCGGAAACTGGACCTCGTCGACTTCTACCTCAAGGCGCTTCTCGGTCGGTGAAACGACCTCGAGTCGAAGGGTTTCGCCCACCTTAGTCCTCCTTCTTCAGTTGCTCGGCCTTCTCGATCGCTTCCTCGATGCCGCCGACGTACAGGAAGGCCTGCTCCGGCAAGTCATCGAGCTCACCACTGCAGAGCATCTTGAAGCCCTTGATGGTGTCCTCGACTTTGACGTAACGGCCCTTCATTCCTGTGAACTGCTCGGCCACGTGGAAAGGCTGCGACAGGAAGCGCTGGATCTTTCGTGCCCGCGCCACGGTGAGCTTGTCTTCCTCGGACAGTTCGTCAATACCGAGAATCGCGATGATGTCCTGCAGGTCCTTGTAGCGCTGGAGAATCTGCTGCACTTCGCGAGCGCACATGTAGTGCTCGTCGCCGACGATACCTGGATCGAGGATTCGTGAGGTCGAAGCCAACGGATCAACCGCTGGGTAGATACCGAGCTCAGCGATCTGGCGGGACAACACCGAACTCGCGTCGAGGTGCGCGAACGCTGCGGCCGGCGCAGGGTCAGAGAGATCGTCGGCGGGCACGTAGATGGCCTGCACCGAGGTCACTGACCCGGATTTGGTGGAGGTGATCCGTTCCTGCAGCTCGCCCATTTCAGTGGCGAGGTTTGGCTGATATCCAACCGCGGACGGCATGCGCCCGAGGAGAGCGGAAACCTCAGATCCCGCCTGGGTGAAGCGGAAAATATTGTCGATGAAGAGGAGAACGTCCTGGCCCTCGTTGTCGCGGAAGTGCTCAGCAACGGTGAGAGCGGAGAGACCAACACGAAGTCGGGCTCCAGGGGGCTCGGTCATCTGACCGTAGATCAGAGCGGCCTTGGAATTTTCCCAATTTTCGGGATCAATAACGCCAGCCTCTGTCATCTCCAGCCAAAGGTCGTTGCCCTCACGGGTACGCTCGCCAACACCGCCGAAAACCGAGAAACCACCGTGCTGGAGCGCAACATTGTTGATCAGCTCCATGATGATCACGGTTTTGCCGACACCGGCGCCACCGAACAACCCCGTCTTCCCACCCTTGGTGTAGGGTTCGAGAAGGTCAACAACCTTGATGCCAGTTTCGAACATCTCTGTCTCGGTTGATTGCTCGGAAAGTGGCGGGGCCGGCCTATGAATCGGGAGCCTCTGATCGGTTTTCACCGGGCCCTTGCCGTCAACGGGTTCGCCAATCACGTTGAGCACGCGACCGAGTGTTTCACGCCCTACTGGCACTGAAATCGGCGCTCCCAGATCCACAGCTCTCATACCCCTGACCATTCCGTCCGTGGGTTTGAGGGCAATGCAACGGGCTCGGCTGTCACCCAAATGCTGGGCAACCTCCGCCACAACATCAATGGTCTCCGTGCTTAACGTGCCGTCATCAACAATGTGCACGGCATTAAGGATGGGAGGGAGATGCTCAGCGGGATACTCCACGTCCACAACAGGCCCAATAACCTGTACTACACGTCCTTCAACCTGCTCGCTCATCCTGTTCGACTCCCTACTCTCCGAGCGCTTGGGCGCCGGAAACGATCTCAATAAGTTCTTTGGTGATAGCAGCTTGACGCGTACGGTTATACAGCAACGTCAAGGCGTCGATCATTTCACCTGCGTTCTTTGTTGCCGCGCCCATCGCAGTCATTCGTGCAGCCTGCTCGGCGGCTGACGTCTCGTAGAGGGCGCGTCGCAACTGAACCTCTACCTGCCGTGGCAGAAGGGCACCGAGAAGTCCCTCGGCGTCCGGTTCGTAGAGATAGTCCACAGCGGGTTGGTCCGTACCGGTTTCAACTTTCGGAGCTTCGATCGGCAGAACCCTCTCAAGGACAGATTCATGACGAATGAGGTTGATGAAACGGTTGTACATCACCCACACGTTATCAACCTGGCCCGACTCGAAAGCCTTGATGCACATCTGGCCGAGCTTTGCTCCGTCATCCGGCCCAATGTTACTGATCATGTCGCGTTCTTCGTGGATCAATTCCCAATCACGGCGCCGGAAGAAGTCCGAGGCCTTGCGGCCGACGGCCACGATGCTGGTATCTGCAAACGCCTCATCGCGAAGTTCACGTTCGGCGCCACGAAGGAGGTTTGCGTTGAAAGATCCGCACAGGCCCTTATCCGAGGTTACGACCACGAGCCAGCTACGGCCCCCAGCGCGACTCTCGAGCAGTGGATGACTATGCTCAGTTCGGCTCGCCAGACTTGCCAAGACTCGAGTCAGGGCATCCGCATAAGGGCGAGCTTCGGTCATGCGCTGCTGAGCACGACGCAGCTTGGCCGCCGCGACCATTTTCATGGCCTTGGTTATCTGCTGCGTGCCTTTGACGGATCGTATTCTCCGTCGCAGATCGTTAGTGCTCGGCAAGGCTCGCCTCCGGATTCTCCTTCAAGAAGCGGTCGACCGCAGTTTCACAGATGCGGTCAAGCTCCTCGGCGGTATTGTCGTCGAGCACGCCTGTTTCCAGAATGCGCGCGAGAGTAGCTCCGCCTTCATCCTTAGCGTGTCGATGCAAGAACCTTTCGAAGGGAAGAACAGCCGAAACCTTGAGGCGATCGAGGTGGCCCTTGGTGCCGGCATAGATCGAGACGATTTGGAGTTCAACTGCAATCGGCACGTATTGGCCTTGCTTGAGGATCTCCATCAGGCGCTCACCACGGGAGAGCTGACGCTGCGTCCCCTTGTCGAGATCAGAACCGAACTGGGCGAACGCTGCGAGCTCACGGTACTGAGCAAGGTTGAGTCGCAACGATCCGGCGATTGATTTCATCGCTTTGATCTGGGCATTCCCGCCGACTCGGCTGACCGAAAGGCCTACGTTGACAGCGGGCCGCTGCCCGGCGTAGAAAAGGTCACCCTCAAGGAAGATTTGCCCGTCGGTAATCGAGATAACGTTGGTCGGAATGTAGGCCGAGACATCACCCATCTGCGTTTCGATCACTGGCAATGATGTCAGGCTTCCGCCACCCTTTTCGTCGTTAAGCTTGGCAGCACGCTCGAGCAACCGAGAGTGAAGGTAGAAGACGTCGCCGGGAAACGCTTCGCGGCCTGGAGGACGCCGCAGGAGAAGGGAGATCTCGCGATAGGCCTGGGCGTGCTTGGTGAGATCGTCGTAGAAAGTGATCGCGTGGCCTTTGTTGTAGAGGAAGTACTCGCCAATTGCGGCACCCGCGTAGGGCGCAAGGTACTGCATCGGTGCCGGCTCGGAAGCGGTCGCTGAAACAACAACTGTGTGCTCCATAGCGCCGTACTTCTCGAGGGTTGCGATAACCTGCGCGACTGTAGATCTTTTCTGACCGATAGCAACATAGATGCAGATGTTGCCAGTGCCCTTTTGGTTGACGATGGTATCGAGGATCACCGCCGTCTTTCCGGTTTGGCGGTCGCCAATGATCAACTCACGTTGGCCGCGACCAATCGGAATCATCGAGTCGATCGCTTTGATGCCAGTTTGCATCGGCTCCTTAACGGGCTGGCGATCGACGACGCCAGGGGCGATCGCCTCGATCGGATTGTGTTGCACGGAGTCGATTGGGCCTTTGCCGTCGAGCGGGCGGCCGAGAGAGTCGACGACACGCCCTACGATCCCAGGACCCACCGGAACGCTGAGGATCCGGCGCGTCCGGCGAACTTCGTCACCTTCCTTGATGTGGTGGAACTCACCCATCAGCACACAACCGACGTTGTCTTCCTCAAGGTTGAGAGCTAGCCCATAGACGTCATGGGGAAGCTCCAAGAGCTCGCCGGCCATCGCACCATCGAGGCCATAGATCCGCGCGATTCCATCACCGACGGAGATCACGGTTCCGACCTCAGTCATGTCGATGGTGGTTTCATGTCCCTCGATCTGACGGCGGATGATATCCGCAATCTCAGCTGCTTTGATCTGCATGTTCTACCCCTGTTCGCTCATGATCTGCCGGCTCAGCCGCTCGAGCTGTCCGGTGAGAGAGCCGTCAAAGACCTTCGATCCGATCTGAACCCGGAACCCGGCGAGAAGCTCGGGCCGGCGAATGAAACTCGCGATGATTTTATCTCCAGATGCCTGGTGCATTGCTGCAAGAAGCGCGTCCTGCTGGGCCTGGTCGAGATCAGCGACAACCTCAACCTGAGCACGCCTGCGGCCAAGGCTTCTGTCGATAAGCTCGCGATAAGTATCTCGAATGGATGTGAGTTGTTGTAACCGATAGTGGTGCTGAACAACCTGAATGAAGCGGCGCGTGGGCTCGTTTGTGCCGAGGAGGTCCAAAACCTCTGCCAGGATCTGATCCTTTGTCTCCACGGAGATGGTCGGCACGACGAGGGCGCGGACAAGATCAGGAACCGTGTCGAGGACCTCAACCATCACATCGAGTTCAGCAAGAACCTCTTCCGCTCGTTCCGGAGCTTCCTTCTGAACCACCTCGTGCAGTGCTTTGGCATAAGGCATCGCGCGAAAACGTGCCATGCTCAACCCCTCTCTTCCGGCGACGGCATGGCTGTGAGGCTACGATCGAGGATGCGCTTTCTGTCAGCGTCCGTCAGCTCCCGCTCAAGCAACTGGCGAGTGAGTTGCGCCGTCAGCTCGGCAGTCTCCTGCGCGAGCAGGCGGCGAGTCTCCACTTGGCGGCGGGCGAGTTCATCGTCGATACGGCGTAGAATTCGCTGTTCCTCGTCCTCGGCTTGCAGGAGAATGGCTTTCGCTTCCGATTCACCTTCTCGCTGCGCCCTCTGTCGGAGTTCTTCGATCTCCTTTTCGACTTCGCGAAGGCGCTCATCGGCCTGTTGCCGGAATGCTTCTGCCTCGCGGAGACGATCAGCGGCATCAGATAGCTCTTTGCCCACAGTTTCGCGTCGCTCTTCCAGGAAGCCAGCCATGGGGCGCCCGATGAGGCGTGCCAAGAGGTAGAGGAAGACCGTAAGGTTGACAGCCACGAGCACCTTGACGACGTTCGTCGGGATGCCAAACTTGTTGGTGGGAACATCCACGATGAGCGTAAACGCCAGGGCGCACAGAAGGACCAAGATCCATTGGAAGACGTTCTTCACGACCGTACCTCCCGACCGAGCAACTGGCCGGCAAAAAGACTCGCGAGCCCATTTGCAGCGGTGCGCAGATCCGCACGAGCGGCGTTGGCCTGACCGTCGAGCTCGTCCATCGCGGCAGCAAGCCTACGATCGACTTCTTCTCGAGTCTTCGTCAGCTTGTCCTGGCGAACGGCATTTGCCTCGGTGCGCAATTCCTCACGGGTACGCGCAGCGGTCCGTGCAGCATCGTCCAGGTCAGCCTCAACGCGGTTGGTTCGATCCAAGAACTTGGCGTTCTCGGCCTCCCACGTCTCGTTGGCATTTGTGATCCGCTGATTGCGTTCGTCGAGCACTCGCCCGACAGGCCCAAGTAGAAACTTCCGGACCAGCCAAAAGGTGATCCAGAAGCAGACCATGACGAGAATCAGTGAGAGATTTGGTGGGGTCATCCGCCACTCCTGGCGAGGTGCTCTCCTGCATATTCTGCAGGGCGGCTCAAGGTAACAAATTTCACAAGTGTGGTCAACTCGTCTCCTTCTTGGGTGTACTCGTTGAAGAGCGGTCTCGTTTTTCCATGTTCACCTTGCCTTCAAGAAAGGCGCCTTCTTCCATCACAAGCGCGGGAGTGTGGACCTCAGCCCATACCCGAGCAGTAGCGTGGAGCACGACCTGCTGACTGGCCCGAATCGCTCCCCGAACCGTACCGCCGACTAGGCAGCGAGCAACCTCGACTTCTCCTTCTACGACTCCACCCTCACCAACAAGAAACTCCGCGCTCGATTTGACGGCGCCTTCGATCCGACCGTCGAGACGAAAGGTGTTCTCAAACTCCAGTTCACCTCGAATGATGCATCCCGCATCGACAAAACCATTGAGTGTATCTCCCTGGCGCATCAGTTTTCCTCCATAAGAACATCGAAGACCCGCATCAGCTCGTCTTGTGTGGCACAAGAGACTATGATCTGCCCGCCTTTGCCACGAGCACGAATATCGACACTAGAGCCGAGTCTGCGTGACAATCGTTGTGCTGCAGATTGCATGTTTGGGTCAACAGTGGGGCGCGATTTCTTCTTGTTCTTCTTCTCGGCTATATCGCGAGAAGAAGAGACAATGCGTTCCAGTTCGCGAACGCTCATCCCTGAGTCAACCACCCGGCCCGCCCACTTCGTACGCTCCTCGTCGGTGGCGAACGCCAAAAGGGAACGAGCATGTCCCGCGCTCAGCTCGCCGCTCTCTATCATCTGCTGCACATCGGTAGGCAATTTGAGCAATCGAAGGGCGTTTGCGACGGTACTTCGGTCAATGCCAACTCGGGCGGCGATTTCGCGTTGCACTAGGTTGAACTGCTCGCGCAACTGAACGTAGGCACGAGCCTCTTCCAGCGGTGTGAGGTCCCGGCGCTGAAGGTTTTCAACCAGCGCCAGCTCGAGTTCTTGGCCCTCCTGCAGGCGCTCACGGATAACAACTGGCACCGTCTCGAGACCGGCTAGTCGCGCAGCACGCAGCCGCCGTTCACCGGCGATGACCATGTATCCGCCAGCCTCATCCTGGCTCACCAGCAGTGGCTGGAGAACTCCATGCTCTGCAAGAGAAGCAGAGAGTTCAGCGAGGGCCTCAGCATCGAAATGCTGGCGTGGCTGGTTAGGATTCGCCACTAGTTTGGCAACCGGCACTTCAGTCAGGCCAGCTTTAGCTTGTGGGCTGTCCGGCATCAGGGCCTTGAGACCGCGACCAAGGGCTTGCCTACGAGCCATGAGCGACCTCGGTCCTGTCAAGATACTCTCGCCCGACATGGAGATACGCTTGCGCTCCTCGACACCTCAGATCGTAGGCATGAATAGGTCGACCGTGTGACGGTGCTTCAGCAAGACGAATATTGCGCGGAATGACCGACTCGAAGACCAGGTCACCAAAGACTTCGCGTACTTCCTCCGCAACCTGCTGTGCAAGATTGGTTCGGTCGTCGAACATCGTCAGTAGTACACCATCAATTTGCAGGCCAGGGTTGAGGTACTTGCGAACCTCCTCGACGGTTTTCATTAGCTCAGAGACTCCCTCAAGAGCGAAATACTCACACTGGATAGGAATCAACAGACCTTGCGCCGCAGTGAGCGCATTGATTGTCAGGAGTCCCAGGGACGGCGGGCAGTCAATAAACACAAATTCGTTACGCTCAGCTTCCGCAAGAACATTGCGCAGACGAAATTCTCTGCCGACCATGCCCACCAACTCAACCTCTGCCCCTGCGAGGTCGGGGACTGATGGCACGATGGTGAGGTGAGGAAAAGTGGTGTTGTGAATCGATTGAGAAAGAGTCGCATCACCACACAACAAATCGTAGCTCGTGGACAAGCCATTGGCTCGCTCTACACCCAGGCCTGACGTCGTGTTCGACTGCGGATCAAGGTCGACAAGCAGTGTGCGCCGCTCATAGGCGGCAAGCGTCGCACCTAGATTAATGGTGGTTGTGGTCTTCCCCACACCACCCTTCTGATTTGCGACGGCTACAACTCTTGGTTTCACGTGAAACATGCCTTATATTCGACTAAACACCCACGCTCAAGCGCAGGCAGACGGGAGCTTAGCACACGCCAGTTTGACGAGGGCTTCAGGTGCGCTGCTACGTCGTCTGTGAGCCAAAGAATCACCCGCCCCCCGGATCGCACAGACCCCTCCGCCCAAGTCAGCAGATCGCCATAGCCTCCAAGCGCTCTACTCGTGATGGCGTCGTATCGCGGCTGCGGCACCTCATGGTCTTCGAATCGATCCCGACACACCTCTGCTTTCAGTCCGAGTTCACGAATCACATGCCGCAAAAACGCCCACCGTTTCTGTCTCGGTTCCAACAACACACCCTTCCATTCGGGCCGTGCGATCAACAGCGGGACACCAGGAAGGCCGGCGCCGCTTCCAACATCCAGCAGGAGTCCGGAACCCTCCAAACAAATCGCTCCGGCCCACGCATCGAGCAGGTGTCGCCTTACAAGCTCTTCAGCACTCGAGAAGCGCACGAGGTTATGTCGCTCGCCCCAACGCTGAAGTAGGCCCGCATAGACGCACAGCTTCTCGCTCGATTCCGTGTCAATGCCAGCGGCGAGCACAAGCTCCCTCACACCGGTTATCTTCGACGCGCTTGTCATTCCCCACCATCACTCGAGTGCATAGCCAAGAACCTGGCCAACACAGCAACAGCAGCGGGCGTCACGCCCGGGAGGCGCTCTACCTCTCGTAAACTAGCGGGACGAAATCTTCGCATCACATCCTTGACCTCGTTCGAAAGTCCGGGTATGCCATCAGGATCGAAGCTCTCCGGTATTCGAACCTCTCTCTGCCTACTGATGCGTTCGATCTCTCGCTGCTGTCGGGCTACATAGCCTTTGTATCTCATGCGCGCGATGACAACGTCCTGCTCGTGCTCTGACAAATCACAAATACCCGGGGCCAGATCCACTGCTCTGCGTGTGTTGATATCATGCCGCCCAAGGATCCCGGACCAAGTTGTCGGCTTTCGGATCTCGATTCCAATCTCCCGCGCCAAGCGTTCCTTCGTTTCACGGTCCGGGTTCACTCTCTTGCCCTCGAGCAGAGATACGACGTCTCCTCTTCGCTTCCACACGGTGGCTTCGCGCTTGAGCGCTGAATCTGGCACCAATCCCAACTCAACCCCTCTATCCATGAGTCGTTCGCGCGCTGAGTCGACTCCCAGCAGCAATCGATGTTCCGCTCTTGATGTCAGCATTCGATAAGGCTCACTGTGGTCCCTATTAACGACGTCATCGACGAGCACACCAACATATGCATTCTCTCTCGCCACAAAGAACTCCCCGTGCCCAAGTACCGCGTTCGCGGCGTTGACCCCAGCCACAAAACCGAGTACTGCGGCCTCCTCATAGCCTGAGGTTCCGAGCACTTGACCAGCTGCATAAAGTCGAGGCACATCACGCAGTTCTAAACTTCTTCCCACTTGGCCAGGTGAGATGACATCGTATTCGACCGCGTATCCGTGGCGCAGAAACCGCACGCTCTCAAACCCAGGAACCGCGCGCAGGGCCTCTTCCTGCACTTCAGCAGGCAAACTTGTCGAGAATCCGTTCACGTACATACTCTTGCCATGCTCGGTTTCTGGCTCAAGAAACAGCGTATGTTCTTCATGATGGGGGAATCGTACGACCTTGTCTTCGATTGACGGGCAATACCTCGGTCCAACACCGTCGATCTCTCCTGAAAACAGTGGTGACCTGTCGATGTTGTCGAGAATTACCGTCCGTACATGACTTGTGGTCCGTGTCGTCCAGCAGTTCACCCGATTCACAACCCTGCGCGTTCTCCACGAAAACGCGAGCGGATCTGAGTCGCCTTCGTCCACCTCGAGTTTTTCATAGTCGATGCTCTCGCGATCCAACCGGGGTGGCGTACCGGTCTTAAAACGCCTTGTAATGACACCCAAACGACTCAGTTCCGGCCCTAATCCCCGACTCGCGGGTTCACCGAACCTGCCTCCTTCATGCTGCTCCGACCCGGTGTGCAACTTTCCGCCCAAGAAGGTCCCTGTCGTCATCACGACCGCATGACCATGTATCTCCGTTCCATCCTTCAGTCGCACGCCCCGGACTGATCGTTCGTCCTCCAACAGTCCGATCACTTCGCCTTCGACAACCGAAACACCAGACAGTCTCTCCAGCAAACCACCGAGTCTCCGCGCATATCGTTCCTTGTCACACTGCGCTCGCGGCCCCCAGACCGCGGGTCCCCGCGACCGGTTGAGCATCTTGAACTGTAGTGCACTCCGATCAGCAGCCCAACCTTGGAGCCCACCGAGTGCGTCGAGTTCCGCTACCAAATGACCCTTGCCGATTCCACCAATAGCGGGGTTGCACGGCATCTGCCCAATAGTTTCTCTCCGTAGAGTCACCAACGCGACACTCAATCCCATACGAGCCGCAGCTGCAGCGGCCTCGACTCCGGCATGACCCCCTCCGACAACAACGAGATCAGTCTTCAATATCGACCCTATTTTCCAACACAGAAGCTGGAAAAGACCCGATCCAGCACAGCCTCGTCATCTACTTCGCCGATCAACTCTGCGAGCGCTGCGGCGGCCCATCGGATTCGTTCGGCGGCGAGTTCAAACTGACAAAAATCACACTCGACAAGCTCGTTTCGCGCCCGTTCAAGGCACTCACGATGTCGCCGTGCAATCACAATACCGCTCTCTCGAGTGCTCCCCAACACAACTCTGACTATTCCATTGCACAGCTCGTCGAGACCATCGCCCGACGCCGCACTCACTCTGAGCCACCCTTCCTCCGTCGGGTCTCCCGATTGATGGAGATCCCCCTTCGATCGCACTTTGATCACTTGCAGACCCTGCGGCAGGTCGATCTCGAAGGCTGACACGGCTTCTGTCACCGGAACCAACAGGATCGCTAGATCGGCCTCCGCTAACGCCATGTGCGCTCGAGCCATGCCTTCATGTTCGAGGGTATCTTCTGATACCCGAAGACCTGCTGTGTCTACCAGCTGTACTGCCAATCCGTCGAGTTCAACCTCTGCGGATACCGTGTCCCTCGTTGTTCCAGGTTGCTCACTGGTGATGGCGCGTTCTTTCCCGAGAAGGGAATTGAAAAGTGTTGACTTACCAGAGTTGGGAGGACCGACGATGGCAACACTCACTCCTGCGCGAATCATCTCACCGGCGTGCGCTGTTGCCAGCAGATCGTCAATATCGTGTAGCGCCTCTTCTTGGCGCCTCTCCAGCTCCCGCACTTCAACCTCGACGCCTTGTGCGACGAACTCCATCCCAGCCTCGAGTTCGGCCCACAGACTGAGAACTTCCTCCCGCAAACGGCGAAAGACGTGAGAGAGCTCTCCACTACGCTGCCACCTCGCCGCTTCAAGTTGCCTCGCAGACTCCGCCGCTATCAGGTCGAAGACGGCCTCTGCTTGGACCAGATCTATCTTCTGATTCACAACGGCTCTTCTCGTGAACTCGCCCGCCTCTGCCATCCGGGCGATTCCATCCGAGACCAGTACTTCGATCAGCTCGGACACAAGCCGTGTTGATCCGTGCACCATCACGTCGATCATGTCCTCACCGGTGTAGCTTCTCGGTCGATTGTAGGGGATGGCCACACACTGCTCGAGATCCGCACCGAATGCATTGACCGCAGTGACAAGCTGGGCTTTCCACGGCGCTGTGAAGTCAAGCCCTGGAAAGACCTTGGCCGCAAGTTCTCTGACGTTTGGTCCCGAAGCTCGGACTACAGCGAGCGCTCCACGACCAGGAGCGGTCGCAGACGCTACGATCGTGTCATCGCCTCCCGCGAGGGCGCACGACGACTCTCTTGAGAAAGCCTTCGCCATCGGATTCGGTCTCCACATCCGGGTCATCTGCAAGAGCAAGGTGAATCTCCCGCCGCGCTGCCGGCGTGAGTGGACCTAATACGACCGCTTGACGCTTGCGATGAGCATCCTCTGCGGCACTGTACGCCCTCTCCTGTAGCTGTACCGCGCGACGATCCTTGAATCCGTTGCTATCGAGATGAACAGGGAGGTGCTCGTCCAGTCTACGGTTGAGTATCCGGTTACACAGGTACTGAAGCGCGTCGAGACCCCGACCACCTGACGCCGTGAGGTGACGTGTATCCTCTCCGCTCAACTCACCCGTCAAGGCCTCTCCCCCAAGCTTCAGTCTCACTTTCAGATCCAACTCACCTGCAAGGAAGCTCTCCGACAGGAAAAGACCCAGCACTGCGATCGGGTCCACTTCGGCTTCGATGGTCACGGCACTCTCATCGCCGTCACGCACCAGCTCATATCGTAATTCACCAACCCTCGCTCGCAGATCATTGCATGCCTCTGTCAACGCTTCATCAAGCGTCTTGCCCTTGAACGTCCGACCTTCTGTCATTTCTTGCTACTCCGTCCCTTGGCCGGTTGCTTTCCGCTACGACCTCTTTCTCCGATGAGGCGCAGCGTCACCTCCTGTTGGGCAATCGTCAACACGTTGTTCGTCAACCAATAGAGCACCAGTCCTGACGGGAACCCAAGAAACATGATGCCAAATATCAGTGGCATCATACGGAAGATGCGCTGCTGCTGAGGATCACCAGCTTGCGGTGCGAGTTTCTGCTGCAACCACATCGTTGCTGTCATTAACACTGGGGTAATGTAGTACGGATCCTTCGCCGATAGATCCTGTATCCAAAAAATAAAAGGCGCATGCCGCAATTCAATGGCATGGGCAAAGAGTGTGTACAGAGCCCACAGAATCGGAAGTTGAATCAGCAAAGGAAGGCACCCGCTCATCGGGTTCACGCCCTCGACCTTGTACAGCTCCATCATCTCCTGATTCATCTTTGCTCGAACTTGAGGATCCGTCTTGTTCTTCTTGTACTTCTCTTGAATTCCCTTAACCTTCGGCTGCAGTTTCTGCATCTTCCGCATCGATACCGTCGATGTGTGCATCAGTGGAAACAACAGTATTCTGATCGCAAGAGTTAGCAAAATAATGGCCACGCCATAGTTGCCAAACACTCCGTACGTCCACTGCAGCGCGCGCAGAAAGAACACCGAGATGGGATGGAAAAAGCCGAAATCGAGCATTCCCTCGACTCCACCGCCGACCTGATGCAAGAGGTCGTATTGCTTCGGAGCACTCAAGAGCTCTCCGCCAAACTCTCCTGAAGAAGCTGAAAGCAAGACCTGCAGAACCGTCTCACCCTCATCCTCACCCTCAACTGGCATCACGAGTGGCTTAACACTGATTTCGTCTACGTGATCCACAGGTCTGAATACGTTGACAAAGTAGGTGTCCTCAAACCCTGCAAAGGCGACGGTCCGAGGTCGAAAACTCGTCCTTTCCCGTGCCTTCTCTCGTTTCACCCGCTCAATTTCTCCGTCGATTCCCACAATTCCCTGGCCCCAAAGTGAGAAGCGATTCTCCTCTTCCTGCGGCCCTCGGTTTCGCAACCCGGTGCCAATCGATAGCTCGACGGTACTCTCACCATATCCCGAGGCTTTGACCACGACATCAAGTCCGTACCCGACATTTGCCAAACGCACTACTTTCTCTACGCTCTTGCCGATTCCGTCCGACCAGCGAAAACTCCGTCCGCCGTCCACCACTTCGACCACATAGAGATTCTGGTCGGTCTCGCCGCCCATCACGCACTGGAGAGGCAACGTTCTTTCTTTATGGTCGACCGTCTGTACCAAATCTAGCGGTCGCCCTTCGTCATCGAGATAGCCTTTCAGGACGAGCGACGATATTGCGGCTCCACGATTGGTCAGCTCGACGCGAATATCTTCGTTCTCCAACACCACCGTCTGCTGTACGTCGGCCACAATTTGTTCAACGATAGACTCTTCCGGAACTACATCCTCAGTAGGCTCAACACCGTCTTGCTCCTCCTTCGAGTCCAAGACCGGTCCTACTTCTGGAGTAGCCTCGGCAGATGTCGCGACATTCTCACTGATTTGTATCGGTCGCCGAGGTTGCTGTTTCGACATCATGGCGGACCAAACAGCCAAGATAGCCGCAATTAAGATAAACGCGAGCAGGTGGCGCTTTTCCATACCTTCAGATACTCCCCTCAGGGAACGGGATCAAACCCTCCTCGATGGAAGGGGTGACAACGAAGGAGACGATACAATCCCATCCAGCTACCACGTACGGCGCCGTATTTGGATATCGCCTCCATCGCATACTCCGAGCATGTCGGTTCAAAGCGACACGCCGGAGGTAGTATTGGTGACAACCATTTCTTATAGGACCGGAGAATCACGAGAGCCCCACGAGCCGCGATCGAGCCTTTCTCAGACACCGGTCGAACTCTTTCTCGAGCACCCGCCATGGGGCTCGATCACACCCAGAACGGGCGTGTAGAACCACATCGATTGGATTATCATCAAATTCTCTAAAGCGAAGCCTGTAGAGCTCGCGAAGCCGCCGCTTGCAGCGCGCTCGAACAACCGCACCACCCACTTTTCGGGTTGCGGTAACGCCTCGTCTACTGTGGGCATCCACTTCCGACTCTCTCGGCAGGGCAAAGAGCAGCAGATATCGTCCCGCTACCCGTACTCCCTTGCGATAGACCTCCTGGAAATCAGCCCTCTTTCGAATACGGCTGACGCGCGGTATGCCTTCTCGCTTAGACGGCAATCCGCTTCCGGCCTTTACGCCGCCGAGCGTTCAATACCTTGCGACCCGCACGCGTTCTCATCCTTGCTCGAAAGCCGTGAACACGCTTGCGTCGTCGATTGTTTGGCTGAAATGTCCTTTTCATCTCTACTACTCCCACGCTCTTGGACGCGTCACCCTATCCTAGGGCACTGCGACTGTCAAGCAATTCGAACCCGTCGCGAGCCCATATCTCAAACATCGCACGTCTCCATTTATGATACGCTAGATTCCTTCTGATGAATCGCTGGAATGACTTACAACCGCATCTTCGACAAATGCTCGGCGACGACGATTTCACGTCCTGGATTGCTCCTCTTTCAGCGGTCGAGGAAAAGCCCCAGAGCATCAAGGTGACGAGTGATAACAGCATTGTTACAGACTGGGTTCGTGATCATCTTCTTCGGGACATCGAGACCGTGGCAAAGAGCCAATTCGGCGCCGAGTTTCGCATCCTCCTAGCTGACGATTCCCCCAGCCCTCAAGAGGTTTCTCCTCAGGTAGACTCTCTTCCCGGGCACCCTCTCAACAATCAGTTCACCTTTTCAAACTTCGTCGTCGGGCCGTCGAATCAGTTTGCTGCTGCCGCTGCCGAGGCTGTTTCAGAGCGCCCAGGCCAAGTCTATAACCCGCTCTACCTGTATGGTGGATCCGGCCTCGGTAAGACCCATCTTCTTCACGCTATCGCCCAAGCTCTGCATTCTTCGCGCCCACAGCTTCGTGTTCAATATTTCACAACAGAGCAATTCGTCAACGAACTCATTAATTGCATCCGCAAGAAAAGAATGGATGCCTTTAGACAGACCTTTCGAAATGTCGATATTCTGCTACTCGACGACATACAGTTCATCGCTGGCAAAGAAAGAACCCAGGAAGAATTCTTCCATACTTTCAACACCCTCCAATCCACAGGACGACAGGTTGTCTTTACATCCGACGCGCGACCAGCCGACATTCCTGGACTGGAGGAACGTCTCCGCTCTCGATTCCTTCAGGGTCTCCTTGCTGATATTCAACCACCTGATCTCGAAACGCGATGTGCCATCCTTCGTGAAAAGGCACGAGCAAGCGGCTGGGATCTTCTTGAAGACGTGGTGTTGTTCATATCCCGGCGGGTTCAGAAAAACGTTCGCGAACTTGAGGGATGTCTTAATCGAACCCTTGCCTACGCACAACTCACGAACCGACCCATCACTGTTGACGTCGTCCGCACGGCACTTTCTGAACTCCTTCCTGAAGAACGGACAACGACAGCCGCAGACATCATCCGATTCGTCGCCCACCACTACGGTATTCGTGTAGCTGACCTCAAGGGTCGCTCAAATAGGCGTTCGATTGCTCTCCCCCGCCAAGTTTCCATGTATCTCATTCGTAAAATCCTAAACCTCAGTTTCCCTGAGATCGGTCGAATCTTCTCTAAACACCACTCAACAGCCATCTACGCTGTCGATACCATTCAGAAGACACGCCAGTCCAACCCAGATTTCGATGCCACGCTGACGTCTTTCAAAGAGAATTTCACATAGGCCTGTGGAAAACTATATCTATCCACAGCTTTCCACTGCACTTCCACAGGGCATTCCACAGGCCTGTGACTTCGCAACCCCTTTATTTTTAATCTCCATTTCACTTTCTCCACATTCTCACAGCCCTCGACGACCCCTACGATCTATGTTAGTTTTCTCATAATGAGTGACTTAGTAATCGTAAGAAGGGGCTGTGGATGGAACTGAAGCTACGCCGAAATGACGTACTCCAAGAGCTTTCCATTCTCCAGGGGGTTGTGGAACATCGTACGACGATTCCGATCCTCTCGAGTCTGCTCACCGAGACCGTTGATGATCGTCTTCGCTTGGTCGCCACCGATCTCGATATGACGATCATCACTTCCTGCGCTGCTGAAGTGCAAGGTGGTGGACGCCTCACCCTCGAGAGCAAAGTTTTCCAAGAGTTAGTTCGTAATCTTCCGGAAGATGAATTCACGATTCGTCAGCGTGATGACGTTGTGGAGATCGAGAGTGGACGTTTTCGGTCTCGAATGTCGATCTCTGATCCGGCTGAGTACCCTACTCTTCCTGATATTCCCGAAAGTGGAGATTTCGCTCTCGATCTGGATCTCTTTCAGCTCATGCTTGAACGAGTGGCGTTTGCAATCACAAAAGACGATCCGAAGTTCCAACTCAACGGCGCTCTAGTAAAGCTCCTCCCGGGTGAGATTGAGGTTGCTGCGACCGACGGTCATCGCCTCGCTGTGGTGCGAGCCAAGGGCCCGGATATTGATCCACCGTTTGAACAGCAGCTTTTCCCGCGAAAGCTTCTTGCCGAGATTGCTCGGTTCGGGGATTCGACACTAGGCCTATCCTGTGCTGAGAATCATCTTGGCTTCTTTGTGGGTGAGCGAACGCTCGTTTCTCGTATCGTTGAGTTGCGCTTCCCTCAGTACGAAAGGGTCATCGTCCGAGACAATCCATACCGGGTTCGGATCGATCGTAAAGACTTTATGGCTGCGCTCCGCAGGGTCAGTTTATTGGCTCACGAGAAGGCGCGCGGAGTTCGGTTGCGTCTCGATTCCTCAGGCGAGATGACTCTCGTTTCCATCGGCTACGAGAGAGGGAGTGCTGAAGAGACGCTAGCGGTCACCTACCAGGGTGAATCTCTCGAGGTTGCTGTCAATGCTGCATATGTCATCGATGCTTTACAGGTGTTGGAGTGTCAGTCAATTGAACTTCAGCTTCGTGATGCATCGACGCAGTGCGTGCTTGTACCAGTCGATGATGATCCTCGCCTCGAGGAGTACATCTACGTTCTGATGCCGATGAGGGTATAAGCTGAGTGAGGCTTCTTTCACTAGAGGCGTCCCAGTTCAGAAATCTCTCTCGCCGTCGCATTGACTGGGGTCCCGATACCAACCTGGTCCTTGGAATGAACGGTGCTGGAAAGACTAACCTGCTTGAGGCGCTAGGCGTACTCGGCACTCTAAGATCTTTCCGAGGTGTTGGCCGGCGTTCGTTGGTTCAACACGGACTGGAATCCTATCTCCTGAGTGGTGAAGTAGAAACGAATCAAGGGCGGCAGCTCTTACAGCAGGTCGTGACCGTGAGACCTCGGCTCGAAGTTGAGCTGAGTGTCAATAGGGGTCAGGTTGATGTAGCTCAGTATCTTGGGCTCTTTCCTCTCACGACAATGTCTCTTCTAGACCGTGAGTTCATCGTTGGTGCGCCAAAACTTCGTCGTCGCTTCCTTGATCGTCTAGCTTTCTTGCTCGATCCCTCACATCTCGAGAATCTGCGTCGATATAATCGCTTTCAGCACCACCGCAACGCGATGTTGCACCGACAGACCGCAGACGCCGAGATAGCGTCCTGGGAGCAGGGACTGGCGCAAGCCGCGGCGGCAGTGATCGAGCGCCGAGTTCGGGCTGTCTCGTCTCTTACATTGCTAGTAGCTGATGTTCTCGATGGCATGGCTATCGAGACCTTTCCAGAGGTCGAGGTCTACTATCGACCAGACCCCTGGCTGAGCGACCTTGAAGGACTCAAAGCACTGGAAAATCAGTACCAACAGAGGTATAATGAGAACCGGGCGCGGGATCAGGATGCGGGATTTACGACAGACGGCCCTCATCGACATGATCTGGGTCTTCGAGCTAACGGCCGCGTCCCAAGAGATGTACTGAGTTCCGGTCAAACGAAAGTTGTTGGTACGGCTCTGAAACTCGCCGCACACATCGTTGTGGAACAGCAACGTGAAGAGAGTCTACCGATCGCTATCGATGATGTGGATGCCGAACTCGACACCGCGGTACTCGAAAGATTCTTAACTTCGATTGGAGATAAGCGCCAGCTGTTTCTATCGAGCGCTCACGAGGAACTCATGTGTGAGCGCGTCCCGAAAGCACGCCGGTTCTGGGTTAAAAGCGGAAAAATCGAAACCGGTAACGCCGTTGGAGCGGGTGAATGAGTAGCGAATACACAGCAGAAAATATCAAGGTTCTTAAGGGTCTCGAGGCGGTTCGAAAACGTCCTGGAATGTATATCGGGGATGTAGACGACATCTCCGGCCTTCATCACATGGTTTGGGAGGTCGTGGACAACGCGATCGACGAAGCCCAGGCTGAAGAGTGTGATCGAATCACTGTAACCGTTCGCGCAGACCAGAGCATCACAGTTACTGACAATGGGCGCGGCATACCTGTGGACACACACAAGGAGAGTGGTCGATCCGCGGCCGAGGTCATCATGACCGAACTCCATGCCGGCGGAAAGTTTGACAGCGACTCCTACAAAGTCTCAGGTGGTCTCCACGGCGTGGGAGTCAGCGTTGTTAACTTCCTCTCCGAGTGGTTGCGGCTCGAAATCCATCGCAGCGGAAAGGTATGGGAGCAATCATTCCAGCGTGGTGCTCCGGTTGGTTCGCTGACCGCTATAGGAAAGACCGAGAAGACGGGAACGATTGTCTCATTCATGCCTGATCCCGAAATCTTCTCAGTTCTCGATTTTCACCCTGATCTTCTTGTTCGCCATCTGCGTGAACTTGCGTTTCTGAACTCCGGAATAGAAATAGCATTTTTCGATGAACTCAGTGAACGGGAAGAGACGTTCTGTTTTGATGGTGGCTTGGCTGAATTCGCTCGATACCTCAATCGATCCAAGTCCCCTCTTCACCCCGATCCGGTCTATCTCCTCGATAGCAACGAAGAGGGTGAAGAAGTAGAGGTCGCCCTCCAGTGGCATGACGGCTACAACGAGAACGTTCTGGCGTTCACTAACACCGTCTTCAATCGTGACGGCGGTACTCATCTCTCCGGATTTCGTGCGGCATTGACCCGGACAATCAACACCTACGCCCAGGCACAGAATCTTCTCAAGGGAATGAAAGAGAATCTATCGGGTGAAGATGTCCGTGAGGGAATGACCGCGATTGTCTCCGTTCGCATTCACGAGCCGAGGTTTTCAAGCCAAACCAAGGACAAACTCGTGTCCAGCGATATCAAGGGGTGGGTCGAGTCCGTCATCAATAGCAAGCTTTCCACCTTCTTTGAAGAAAACCCGGCCGTTGCCAAGACAGTCATCGCGAAATGTCTTGACGCTGCACGAGCCCGCGATGCGGCAAGAAAGGCCAGGGAACTCACTCGGCGCAAGAGTGCCCTCGAGACTTCAGCTCTCCCCGGCAAGCTCGCGGATTGTTCCGAACGGGACCCTGAACTTGCTGAGCTCTTCATCGTTGAGGGTGACTCCGCGGGCGGCTCTGCGAAGCAAGGTAGAAACCGGCGCTTCCAAGCGATCCTACCTCTGCGTGGAAAAATTCTAAACGTCGAAAAGGCACGCTTCGATCGCATGCTTGCCAGTGAAGAAATCCGCGCGCTCATCCAGTGCCTCGGCACCGGCATCGGAATCGACGAATTCGACATCAGCAAGTTGCGTTACCACAAGGTCATCATCATGACGGATGCTGATGTCGATGGTTCTCACATCCGTACTCTCCTGCTGACTTTCTTTTATCGTCAGATGAAGGAACTCGTCGACCGCGGCCACCTCTTCATAGCCCAGCCACCCCTGTACAAGGTCGCGCGCAAGAAGAAGGAGACCTACCTCAAAGACGACGATGAACTCTCTGGTTTTCTGCTGGACCGGGTCGAGGACGAGTTCAGTCTCATTGTCGGCTCCACAGACGAGGAACTTCGAGGCCGCGCGCTCCGACAGGCAATCCTTTCAAGTGGAGAATGGCTTTCCACCCTGCAGCAACTTGGCCGACGTGGATGGCCGGCAGATGTGGTGACAGCGGTCTTGGATCTCAATGCCGGTGAGACCGACCTCCGGGAGGAGGACGGAGCCAAAGCTCTTGCCGCTGAACTCAACAGTCTCGGATACGAGGGCGTTCGCGTTGAGTTTGATGAAGAGCATGGATCTCACGAAGTTGCTTGTATCGTTGGACTTAACGGCGGAGGACGAGAAGTCCGACTCGGGAGAACCCTCACTCAGAGTGGCCATTTCCGCCGCGCCCAACATCTCTTGCAGCAGATCGAAACCTATCGCCGCGGACCCTATCAACTCGACCGAAACGGAGAGAGCTTCACCCTTGAGACACTAGGTGATCTCGTTTCACACGTCTTCGAGGTCGCCAAGAAGGGCCTCGCGATTCAACGGTACAAGGGCCTTGGTGAGATGAATCCGCGTCAACTGTGGGATACGACGATGGAGCCCGAAGCTCGGCGCCTTCTGCAGGTGACCGTCGAGGACGGCGCACACGCCGACGAACTATTCACGATTCTCATGGGGGACGCTGTTGAACCGCGCCGCCAGTTCATCGAAACCAACGCACTCGAAGCTCGCAATCTGGATATTTGACGGGAAGGCATATGACAGAGCATAAATCCTTCTCCCAGGGCACTCGCGTGCCCATCACGATCGAAGAAGAACTGCGCAACTCGTACCTCGACTATGCAATGTCGGTGATCATTGGGCGTGCCCTGCCTGATGTCCGCGATGGATTGAAACCTGTCCATCGGCGCATTCTCTTCGGCATGTGGGAGAGCGGCAACACCGCCGGTAGAGCGTATAAGAAATCGGCACGTATCGTCGGAACCGTGATGGGGAAATATCACCCGCATGGAGACCAGGCGATATATGACACCGCCGTGCGCATGGCGCAGAACTTCTCTATGCGCTACACACTCGTCGATGGCCAAGGCAACTTCGGCTCGATCGACGGCGACGCCCCAGCGGCCATGCGCTATACAGAGATCCGGCTCGCCCGATTGGCTCACGAGCTCCTTGGAGACGACATCGACAAGGACACTGTCGATTGGTCTGAGAACTACGACGGTTCGGAGAAAGAACCGCAGGTCCTCCCGGCGCAGTATCCCAACCTGCTCGTCAATGGATCCTCTGGCATCGCGGTTGGAATGTCGACCAACATTCCTCCCCACAATGTCACCGAGATCATCAATGCCACTATTGCGTTGATCCGCGATCCTGAGCTTCCTTTCGATGAGCTTCTGCGCCTCGTTCCCGGACCGGATTTTCCGACCGCCGGATTCATTCATGGGCGACGCGGGATCGTCAACGCCTATCAGACCGGCCGCGGCAGCATTCAAATGCGAGCCCGCGCACGGATCGAGGAGAGCGACAGCTCCAACAAGCGCAACAGAATCATCGTTGAGGAGTTGCCCTACCAGGTCAACAAGGCGAACCTCGTCGAACGCATCGCGAGTTTGGTGCAGGTGAAGCGACTCGAGGGCATCGCCGACTTGCGCGACGAATCCGATCGAGACGGTATCCGTATCGTCGTGGAACTGAAGCGCGATGCCGTGCCGGAGATCGTGCTCAACAACCTTTACAAGCTGACACCGATGCAGACCTCGTTCGGCATCATCCTGCTCGGTGTCCTGAATAATCAGCCCAAGATCTTCACCCTTCACCAGCTCCTCCAGCATTTTATTGATCACCGCAAAGAGGTCATCGTCCGCAGAACTCGATTCGATCTCCAAAAAGCGCGTGATCGCGCCCATCTGCTCGAAGGTCTGGTTATCGCGCTCGACAATCTAGACGCCGTCATCAAACTGATCCGAGGTGCAGTCGACCCACAGACCGCCAAGGACGGCCTCATCGAGAAGTTTGGGCTGAGCCAGATACAGGCGCAGGCGATTCTCGATATGCGTCTCCAACGCTTGACCGGACTCGAGCGCGACAAGATCATCGCCGAGCACCAAGCACAGCTCGACATGATCGCTCGCCTTGAGGAGATCCTCGCCTCCGAGGAGCTCGTTCTTGATATTGCAGTCGAAGAATTGGAAACACTCCAGAGTAAGTTTGGAGACTCCCGACGAACCGAGATCATCGATGACCCCAACGACATCTCGATGGAAGATTTGATTGTCGAAGAGGACATGGTGATCACTGTCAGCAGAGGTGGCTACATCAAGCGCACCGCGCTGACCGAGTACCGCGCCCAAAGACGGGGTGGTCGCGGCAAGGTTGGCATGGCAACCAAAGACGAAGACGAGGTCTCGAAGCTCTTCGTCGCTTCAACACATGCGACCATGCTTTTCTTCACCAATACGGGACGCGTTTTTTCGCGCAAAGTGTATGAACTGCCTGCCGTGGCGGCCAACGCTCGCGGTCGAGCCATTGTGAACGTACTGGCGCTCAACGGCGAGGAACAGATTCAAACGTTGCTTCCTGTGCGTGAGTTCGACACTGAAGAAGATGCATACCTCTTCTTTGCGACCCGACTTGGTCGAACCAAGCGAACACGATTGAAGGACTACGCCAACATCCGCACCACAGGAATCCGTGCGGTGGCGATCAACGAGGGCGATGACCTCCTCTCCGTTCATCTGACCGATGGAAGACGGCAGGTCTTCATGGGAACCAGTCATGGAATGGGGATTCGCTTCTCCGAAGATGACGTGCGGACCATGGGTCGAGTTTCTGCGGGTGTACGCGGAATCAGACTTCGTGCAGGCGATCTCGTGGAAGAGGTTGCAACTTTCGATCCATCCGACCTTGATGACATTCTCGTTGTGACGGATCTGGGATTCGGCAAACGCACTCCGGTGTCGGAGTTCCGCCTCCAGCAACGCGGCGGCTTCGGAATGACGCTGATTCGCCTCACTGACAAGAACGGAGCGCTTGCCGCGATTCGTCACGTCCATGATGACGACCAGATCCTTGTCGTCTCCGAACAGGGCATGATGATCCGAATGAACGTCGGAGAAATCAGCCGCATAGGTCGCGTGACTCAAGGTGTTCGTGTAATTCGACTGGGTGACGGCGACAAGGTCGTTGCCGTTGCACGGCTGGTCGAGCGCGATGACGTCGATGATGAACATGACGAAGATGGGCACGATCTCGAGAACGCGGAAAACGTCGAGAGCGCAGAGGCGGATGAAACTGTTGAGAGCGCTGAGAACGTCACCGAGGACGCTGACGGAGCCAGTGACGAAAGCTGAGATCTAGACGGTGCGCGTCGATCCGCCGCCAATTGCTGCGACCTCTCTCCTTCACCAAGAGGGCGTTTTGGGTGTCATCGCTCTGGTTGGACTCACACTCCGTGATCGCTCACCGCTCGCTGGGTTGGCCCCTGTCGGTCAGGTCTGGCAGGGAATCACGTTAGGTCTTGCCACCGGATGCGCAGCGGCGGGAGCGCTGTGGTTAGCCCATCGATTGAGCTTCTTTCGCCAACTTGAATCGTGGCAACGAGGGCTCCTCGTCAAATGGACAACGATGGACGCGGTGTTCGTTGCAATCTTCTCAGGCCTTGCTGAGGAGGCTCTCCTTCGTGCGCTAGCGCAACCATTGGTCGGTCTCGTGCCGGCCGCGATCGGGTTTGCGCTTCTCCACGTCCTACCCGATCGTCGTCTCTGGTTATGGCCGGTTATTGCATTCGTTATGGGGATCGCGTTCGGTCTTCTCTTTGACCGCTTTGGCTTCCCAGCCGCAGCCGTTGCTCACGCTGTAGTGAATCTCATAGGCCTTGTGCGCCTCACGGCGTCATCCTCCCAAAGTGATGATGCCCAGACCAATAACGACGAGAATCTCTGAGAATTGGCTGTCGCGTCGGGCGAAGCCGATGTGTACAATACGCGGTGGTCGCGGTGTTGCGGCATGCAAGGGAGGAGAACATGAATTTCACCGATCCTAAATTTAGGGTTAAAGTCGGCCTCGCCGAAATGCTTAAAGGCGGCGTCATCATGGACGTCACCACAGCTGAACAAGCAAAGATCGCCGAGGACGGCGGAGCAGCAGCCGTGATGGCTCTTGAACGAGTTCCGGCTGACATCAGAGTACAAGGCGGCGTTGCTCGTATGGCGTCGATTGAGAAGATTCGCGAGATTCAAGACACGGTATCGATTCCTGTCATGGCCAAATGCCGCATCGGACATATCGCAGAGGCCAGCATGCTGGAGGCGCTCGAAGTCGATTTTGTCGACGAAAGCGAAGTGCTGACGCCGGCGGATGAGGAAAACCACGTCTTCAAACATGACTTCGACGTTCCCTTCGTGTGCGGTTGCCGGAATCTCGGCGAAGCGCTGCGACGAATAGGCGAAGGCGCTGCGATGATGCGCACAAAGGGTGAGGCCGGTTCGGGCGATATCGTCGAAGCCGTTCGCCACCTTCGGGCGGTGCAGCGCGGGATTAAGACGCTCACGATCCTCGACGCGCACGAATTGATGGCACACGCGAAAGAGCTCGGGGCTCCTTTCGAATTACTCCGTTGGGTTGCTGAGAACGGTCGTCTCCCGGTACCGAACTTCGCTGCCGGTGGCATTGCAACTCCGGCCGATGCTGCTTTGTGCATGATGCTTGGTGCTGAGTCTGTGTTCGTTGGCTCCGGGATCTTCAAGTCCGAAGATCCGGCGATACGGGCCAAGGCTATCGTAGAGTCTGTCACTCACTGGCAGGACCCCAAGAAGCTGCTCGAAATCGCTCGTGGGCTCGGTGAACCGATGCACGGCCTCGAAGCCGGCAAGTTGACTCCCGAAGAGATGCTCTCTCGTCGAGGCTGGTGATGCACTGTGGTGTGCTGGCCCTGCAAGGTGCCTGGCATGCCCATTTGTCAGTGCTCGGTCGCCTAGGAGCAACGGCCTCTGCTGTAAGAACGCCGGATGAACTCGATAATGTCGATAGACTCGTACTTCCTGGGGGCGAGTCTTCGGCGATGCTTTATCTGATGCGACATGATGGTCTGCAGGAGCCTCTCACCCGGCGTATTCGCGAAGGCATGCCCACACTGGCGACCTGTGCCGGGGTAATACTGTTGTCCCGAAATGTGCTGCCGGACCAGCCGTGCCTCGGGCTTCTTGATGTTGCCGTGGAGCGCAACGCCTATGGCAGGCAGATCGCCTCGACTGTGGCAACGATAAAGCTTGACGATTCCCTCGGGTCCCCGGCAACCATGGAGGGAGTCTTCATTCGTGCACCCAGGGTGACTGAAGTTGGCCCACAAGTGAAAGTGATAGGTCGTTGGAAAGAAGATCCCGTCCTGCTGCAATCGAATTGCATTTTGGCAGCTACCTTTCATCCAGAACTCACTGACGACCTGAGGGTGCATCGCGCATTTCTCGACCTCAAGGAGTGAATAGTGAAAGATCAACACTTGCGAATCGTTAGGGCGGATGGCTTTGTACGCGTGCAAATGACCCACGGAGTCAACGCTTTTGATCTCGGGCTTATCTCAGCACTGACGAATACTATGACTTCCCTCGCGGAGAACAATGCTCCTGCCGTGCTTCTCTCGTCGGAGCACGCCAGATTGTTTAGCCCAGGGTGGGACCTCAAGACCCTTCATCAGGCGCCAGAGGAAGATGCGGCTCGGGTCCTTGAGGGATTCGAAGGCCTTATCCTCAGGATGTTCTCGTATCCTGGCCCGACCGTCGTCGCTGTTGGGGGGCATGCTGTCGCCGGTGGCTGTCTCCTTGCGCTTGCCTGCGACCGCAGGGTCATGGCTTCAGGGCGAGCACGGATTGGCCTTTCCGAGGTGAATCTCGGTGTTCCCGTGCCTGCCGGATGTGTCGAGATGCTCCGCGCGCGTCTGAGTCCGGAAGCGACAGAACGGCTATTGCTCAGTGGTGAAGGATTCTCGGCAGAAGGGGCAGCGCAGCTCGGAATCGTGCAGCAAGCTGTCGACTCAGCACTCTTGAGCGAAGTCGCAGAGCGTGAACTGCGGACTCTTGCGTCGAAACCGCAGGCAGCGTATCGCGCGGCAAAACAGTTTCTACATCAGCGCACTTGGTCGGAGATGCTCAGCGTAGCCGCGAACGGCGCCGATCAATTTCTCACACAATGGCGCAGTGCCGAGACTCAGAAACGACTCTCTGAGCTCGTGGAAAGCCTGACCCACTAGAAGCTGTAGATGTGTCCCTGGACCAGCTCTTCAACCGGATGAGGCATCGTCGTGTTGGCGAGTTCCTCGCGGAGTTCAGTCACGTACGGTGGCTTAAAGTGATAGAGGTAGACCGGAACATCCCTCTTGAGTTTGGCGAGTTCGGCTGCGAGTGTTTGAGGGCACAGATGTAAACTCACGTCTGCGACCGACTGAAGCCGATTCGGAAAAGAGCATTCTGTAATAACCGCAGCGAGGTCAGTAGTCTCGTTCGCGATTCTCCAAATCTCTTCTGTCGGGCCGGTGTCGGACGTGAAAAGTACGCTAGATCCACCTTGGCGCAGGATGAGACCGATCGTAGGAACTATGTGATTTACCGGCGCGGTATTCACCTCAAGGTCACCCCCCGGCAACCCGCGAATCACGAATGGCTCTCCCGGATTGATCTCTTCGAATCGTACGCTCGGGTACACTCGGTCCGGAATACTGGTGAAATCCGGCCATGTATCGTTGTTGAACAAGTGCCGACGTACGTTGGCCAACACGAGCTTCGTAGCATAGATGGAGACAGGCTCCTCAATACCGCCGAAGTTGTTCTCGATCAAGAAGGGCAGGGTCGCAGTGTGATCCATGTGGGTATGTGTGACGATGACATGGCGAACACGACTTTGCTCTTCGATTGTCAGAGCGCGTGTGATTGCACCGCCGTCGATGGCGACCATTCCATCGATGAGAAACGACGTCATCATGCACTCTGGGCTATCGCCGCCGAAGCTGCCCAGCACTCGGAATTCCATGAACCAAGTATAACCTTTCTACAGCTTCGCGCGAGGACGCATTCCGAACGCGGAGAGAAAGACTCTTCTCATGCGAGATAGGATGGCGACCAGGCTTGAACGCCTTGCTCTGCTGTTGGCCGGTGCAGGAGTTCGCTGCCGGCGTCGGCTTGGCGAGATGGAAACGGTGGAATCACCCCTGCAGGAACTCCAGAATGCGGGCGAGTCGCACAGGCTCCTAACGCGGGCCCGCCATCACTTGTCCGAAGATACCAAGGCCACACTCGCCAAAGCTCATGAGGCGGGTTTCGAGTGGGTGACTCCCGGTGATGACGCCTTCCCGGATCCGTTGCGGAAAATCTCTGATCCTCCTCTCGGACTCTTCGTCCGTGGTCGATGGCCGGCTGAGCAACCTGCTGCTGCGATCGTTGGATCGAGGAAACCAACTCGATATGGCATTGATGTCGCAGCTGCGGTTTCAGAGGAAGCGGCCCGTGCAGGTGTGACGATCGTGTCCGGCATGGCTCGGGGAGTGGACGCGTCTGCCCACCAGGGTGCGCTGGTCGCAGATGGGCATACCGTAGCCGTTTGGGGGACCGGTCCCGGAAGGATTTACCCTCCGGAGAATCATGGATTGGCGCAAGCCATAGCAAAGAAGGGTGCTCTGATCAGCGAGTATCCGCCAGGGGCACCTCCTCGTCGTCACCATTTTCCGCAACGAAACAGAATCATCGTAGGACTTGTGGATGTGATTCTTGTCGTTGAAGCTGCAGCGAGATCAGGTGCCTTGCTTACGGCCCGTCTGGGACTAGACGAGAACCGTGACATCATGGCAGTTCCGGGCAGTATCTTTTCAAATCTGTCGGTCGGACCTAATGCGCTCTTGCGTGCGGGAGCGCGCCCGCTGGTCACTCCACGTGACCTGCTCGATGCGCTGGGTATTGACAGCGCAGCACGCGTGAATCAGTCGGTCACACCAGAAAACGAAGATGGTGTCCTGGGAATCATTGGGCGCGGAGAAGCGTTCGATGTGGACGAACTCGCCGCTCGTTCCGGACGACCTGTGGAGGAGCTGTTGGCGGATCTGCTCGAGCTGGAGTTGGCAGGACACGTCGAACGGTTAGAGGACGGGAAGTACGCTCGCTCTCGGGCCCAGAGGTAGTATTTCTGAGCCATCATTGATCAGAGGTCAGCGCAGGTGTGCTAGGGTGGCGGGCCGAGGAGGGGTGCGAACCCATGGCCCAGAAGCTCATTATCGTAGAGTCCCCAGCCAAGGCACGAACCGTAGCCAAGATCTTGGGCTCCGGATTCTCTGTCAAAGCATCAGTCGGACACGTCCGTGATTTGCCGAAGAACACGCTCGGTGTCGACGAGGAAAATGGATTCGAGCCTCAGTACGAGGTGCTCCCCGACAAGGGAAAGATCGTTGCCGAGCTTCGCAAGGCTGCCAAGAAAGCCGAAGAAGTCTATCTCGCGACTGATCCCGACCGTGAAGGGGAAGCCATCGGTTGGCATCTGGTCGAAGTTCTCAAGAGCTGCGGCACGCCAATCCAGCGGGTTGAGTTTCACGAGATCACCAAGCGAGCGGTGATCGAGTCATTCGAATCTCCTCGTGAACTTGACATTCATCGGGTCGACGCACAGCAGGCCAGGCGCGTGATTGACCGTCTGGTGGGTTATCGACTGTCGCCGCTCCTCTGGGACAAGGTGAAGCGAGGTCTCTCAGCTGGCCGAGTTCAGTCTGTGGCGCTGAAGATGATCTGCGATCGAGAAGCCGAGATCGAGGCATTCAATCCAGAGGAATACTGGCTCGTTGATGCCAAGGTTGAATCCCAGACGCCGCCTCCCTTCGTGCTCAAACTCACCAAACGCGCAGGCCGCAAGTGGCGGCCGGAGAATGAAGAAGAGGCGCGTGCGGTCGAAATAGTGCTTCGCAACGAGACGTTGCAGATCACCAATCTCACCAAGAAGATCAGCCAGCAGCGACCCAAGGCTCCCTTCATTACTGCCCATCTTCAGCAGGAAGCGGCCCGGCGGTTGCGCATGCCGGTGCGTCGTGTCATGCAACTTGCGCAGCGCCTCTATGAAGGGATCGAGGTCGGCTCGCAAGGACAGATCGGTCTCATCACCTATATCCGCACCGACTCCGTTCGAGTGTCCGATGAATCGATTGATGCCGCCCGCGAAATGATCGAGTCACGGTGGGGCGCGGATGCCCTCCCGCAGAAACCGAACTTCTACAAGAACCGCAGAGCGTCTCAAGATGCTCACGAGGCCATCCGGCCGGCAGACGTGACCTTGACGCCAGAGAGACTCGCCAAACACCTCAAGGAGGACGAGCTTCGCCTCTACCGTCTCATCTGGGAGAGGTTCGTGGCCTCTCAGATGACTCCCGCGAAGTTTGACACGACGCAGGTTGAAGTGGTTGCTTCTGACTACACCTTCGGAGTGACAGGGAAGATCCTCAAGGACCCAGGTTTCCTGCGCTTGTGGAAGGAGCCTGAAGCCAACGGCCAGGGCAACGACCAGGGCAACGGCAAGGGCAATGGCAAGACGGAAAGTTCTCTTTTGCCGTCCGATCTCGCCGAGGGTACGCAGCTTAAGTGCAATGACATTGCGCTCGAACAGAAGTTTACGCAGCCGCCGGCGCGGTTCAGTGAAGCGACACTCGTTCGCGCGCTCGAGGAAAATGGAATCGGCCGTCCGTCGACCTATGCCTCGATCTTGGCGACACTTTCCTCGAGAGACTATGTCCAACGGCAGCGCGGTACGTTTCATCCGAGTCATCTCGGGAGAGTTGTCAGCCGGCTGCTGGTGACTTCATTCGCGGATTTGATCAATGAAACCTACACCGCCACGCTTGAAACCGAACTCGATAGCGTTGCTGAAGGCAGCGAGAACTGGCGTGAACTCATCGCCAAGTTTGCTAAGCGCTTCAACAACGAACTCGAGACGGCCAAGACAGAGATGGAGCAGGTCAAAGGCAAGGGTGTCGAAACCTCCGAGAAGTGCACCGAATGCGGAAAATCGATGGTCATCAAGTTCGGTCGCTATGGTGAGTTCTTGGCCTGCAGTGGCTATCCTGAGTGTCGTCACACACGGGACCTCAAGGAAGAAACGGCCGAGGAAGAAAAGGCCGCTGAGGGAGAAGCCCCGAAGTGCCCCGATTGCGAATCCGAGATGGTGCAAAAGCGGTCACGCTTTGGACCTTTTTGGGCCTGCTCGACGTATCCAGAGTGCAAGGGTACACGCCGCATCGGCGGTGGCCCCGCGGCGTCCAAGCCGGAGAATACCGGGGTTAAATGCCCGAAGGAGAAGTGTGATGGAGAGATCCTCAAACGCACTTCGCGTCGCGGACGCATCTTCTACGGCTGTAGCGCATATCCTAAATGTGATTTCACGATGTGGGATCCTCCGGTAGAGGGCTCTTGTCCGGAGTGCGGTCTTGCGGTTCTCGGCCTCAAGGTGACCAAGCGTCGCGGTCGCGAACTCGTTTGTCCGGTGAAGGAATGCAGCCATCGAGAGCCTGCGCCTCCCGAGGAAGATTCAGAGACGGAATCAGCGGATTGACGCAATCCAAGCTGACGGTAATCGGCGGAGGCCTTGCTGGTTGCGAGGCGGCGTGGCAACTCGCCAAATTTGGAATCAGTGTCGAGTTGCTCGAGATGAGACCTGTGCGGCCGACCCCGGTTCATACGACCGATCGACTCGCCGAGCTGGTGTGTTCGAACTCCCTTCGAGGTGACTCGGCGAAGAACGCGGTAGGACTTCTGAAGCACGAGATGGAGGCCCTCGGTTCGTTGATCGTCAGCTGCGCCAGATCCGCCTCTGTTCCGGCGGGTGGCGCCTTGGCCGTCGATCGCACAGTCTTCTCACGCGCTGTGCAGGATCAACTGGAATCACATCCGCTCGTGACGGTAGTCCGTGGCGAGCAATCAGTGGTGCCCGACGAGTCGGCCATCATCGCCACCGGACCATTGACTTCGCCGCTACTGCATAAGTCCATAGAGGACCAACTCGGCGAGGGTGCACTCTCGTTCTTCGACGCCGTTGCGCCGATCGTAGCGGCCGATTCGCTCGACATGACGCAGCTCTTTCGGGCTTCGCGCTATGACAAGGGGAGCGGTGAAGACTACCTCAACGCAGCGCTCAACAAGGCGCAGTACGAGGCCTTCATTGACGCGCTCCTAGCTGAGGAACGAGTACCGTACCGTGATTTTGAAGAGAAGGATTTTCAGTACTTCGAAGGTTGTCTGCCGATCGAGGTCATGGCTGAGCGGGGGCCCGACACGCTCCGGTACGGACCGATGAAGCCAGTTGGCTTGACTGATCCGAAGACAGGTCGGCGACCTTGGGCTGTGCTGCAATTGCGCCAAGATGATCTCGCGGCGGAGCATTGGAACCTCGTCGGCTTTCAGACCAAGCTCACTCAGAGTGGCCAGAAGGCAGTTTTTCGGACAGTCCCCGGACTGGAAAACGCCAACTTCGTACGCTTTGGGATGATTCACCGCAATACATTCATCAATGCACCGTCGCAGCTTGACTCCACACTCCGCCTCACTCGCTCGCCTCATATCCGGCTCGCCGGACAAATTACCGGCGTCGAGGGCTATGTCGAGTCGGCCGCAACGGGATTACTGGCCGCGCGAATGTTCGCTGCTGAATTCAATGGTGTTGAACCCGAGCTGCCCCCGCCAGGAACAGCGCACCATGGTCTGCTCCGGCATCTTGCTGCTCGTCCGCCCCAAGGCTTCCAACCGTCCAATATTACATGGGGGCTGATTACCTGTCCTCAGGATCTCATCACCATACGCAACAAGGGTGAGCGGCGTGAGAAGCAGGCGGACGTAGCCCTAGCGGCGATACGCGAGTGGGATCGGCGCACGCGCCCCATTTTGGATTGAGTTCAAGCCTTGGGATGGGACTTGCGGTACACCTTCATCAGATGGGCGAGATCGACATCGGTGTAGATTTGGGTTGAAGCCAGGGACGCATGCCCGAGCAACTCCTGAATAGCGCGCAGGTCCATTCCAGCCTCGAGTAAGTGGGTCGCAAATGCATGCCGAAGGGAGTGAGGATGAATTGAGAGCCGTGACGCGGTTCGCTCTACGGCAGCGGCCATCAGACGCCTGACGGAGCGGTCACTGAGCCGTCCTCCGCGTTGGTTGACAAAGAGTGCGTCATCATTCGTGTCAGCGCGACGCCATGTGGCACGAATCGGAAGATAACGAGAAAGCGCATCACCGGCGCGACGTCCGAACGGAACGATCCGCTCCTTTCTTCCTTTTCCCCGCACACGGATGAGCCGTTCGTTGCGAGATACGTCCGCCAGGTCGAGGGAGACGAGCTCTCCCACACGAATTCCGGACCCGTAGAGGAGTTCAGCAATGGCACAGTCGCGGTGGCCGGCCGGGGAGTCAGGGAAGGCTTCAAGCAACTCCTCGACGTCATGAGACGAGACAACCTCTGGAACGGTCCTCTCGAGGCGAGGGTGTGGAACGGCTTCGGCAGGAGACGACTTCACGATGCCTTCCCGACCGAGAGCCGCGAAGTATGTACGCAGAGAGGCGAGAGCTCGTGTGATCGAACGCGCGGCGAGTCTACGTGCATGGAGATGGGCCAGATAGGCGCGAATGTCGGTGGGCGTGATGTCAGATGCCTGCGACCGCGAAAGTTCTCCTTCGGCAAACACTACAAAGGCAAGGACCTCACGGCGATAGTGCTTGAGTGTACTGGTGGCGAGATTGCGCTCCCATTCAAGGTGCTGAACGAACTCGTCGACTTTCCATCGATTCTCAAAAGTCTGGCTCTGTGTTCCCATCGACTAACTCTTCTCGCAGGTGGGCAAAGGTGCCCCTTGTGGGCGAATTGGGAGCAGACCGGCTCGTGCGAGACGACGGATGCGCAGCACTTCACGCAGCATCTCGACAGAGTGTTGCAGCGGCGATACTTTGGAAACCTCCACATGTCGCCAATGCACACCGACCTCTGTGACTTCAACTTCCCACGCCTGAGCGAGAACCAGCATTTCTACGTCGAAAGCAAATCCCTCGGTGGTCAAGCCCTCTCCTGTCGATCGCGCAAACCAGCCGGGAAGCAGCTTGAATCCACATTGGGTGTCGCTGAACGGCAGCCCGACGATTGACCGAACGATGAGATTGAATCCTCGCCCCAGTCGATCTCGCCACCAAGGCTGCCGTATCTCTATGAGATTACGATCACACGCACGGGAACCGATGACGAGGTGGTTCTCAGGCGCTTGAGCAAAGCGCTCCACTTCTTCGATCGGAGTTGCAAGGTCGGCATCGCTGATGAGGACTTGCCTGCCAATGCTTGACCGGAGGCCGGTGCAAACCGCGGCGCCCTTACCCCGATTGTGATCGTGCCGAAGAACACGGCGCTCAAGCGACGAATGTCCGCCAGTGGATTGCGCAAGGTGGAACGTATCGTCGCTCGACCCGTCGTCAACAACGATGATTTCGGCCGGCAGCCAATGTCTAGCCGATGCGATGTAGGACTCCACCAACTCGAGCGTACGGGGCAGTCTCCCTGCCTCATTGAAAGCTGGAATGACGATACTCAGTCGCACGAGCTTGGATGATTCCATTTTTAGGCTTCTGATGTATGCCTGATTTCGGTGGAGCGCACCACTGACTGGCTACGCCAACGCGATCGATTGACCGGAGGCAAGCCGCAACAGAGATGCTCGTGGACCCAAGATTGCAGGAATCCCTGCCAGAAGAGCCAGCAAGGCGGCCGTACCAACGACCTTTAACAGACGCTGAGGGGCAACCTGGTGGGCAAAGGCAATGCCCGCCAGAAGCATTCCTGGAGTGCAGCGTTTCACCAGAACCAGGACGGCACAGGACGCACCCCACCATAGAGCAGCGACGGCAAGCATCCAGGGGAAACCCGCTACCGATACTTGATAGCCGCAAACTACCAAGGCCAGCAACAGACCGGCGCTCATGCCGAGGAGGCACACGAGATCTCCCCAAGCTGCGGCGACCATGAGCAGCAGCGGGGGTTCCTGGCTTTCTATGGCAGACGAATCTTCGGTTGTGTCGGCCGTATCTGAGGCTGGTGGGTCATCAAGACAATCCCAGTCCTTGGGGATCTCAGTAAACTGCATGTCCTCTGGTGTCATCGCAACGCCAAGCTCCCAATGAAGACCTTGAGCTGAACATCGACCGGCCGAGTCTTATACCTGTCGATAAAGGACATGACGCGTCTCACCTCTTCATCATCGCCCTGCAGTTCAACGAGACCCTGGAGACTGCTTTCCGCTGAAGTGAGGTTGTAGGTTCTGAGCTCGACAACTGCAGTGTTGAAGAGGCTTCGTTTGAGTTCCTGGCGAAACTCCTCGTGATCGGGATAGCTCTCCATCAGATCCCTCGCAAGGGTTGCAGCGAGGCGGAACTTGGCCTCGCCGACCGCGGAGTGCAGCGAGGCGATCGCGGGTTCACGAAGAATTCGCTGTTTGAGTTCCATCAATCCAGCGTCACCCGGGTACTCTTTGAGCCCTGCAAGGACAGTGTCGTATGCCTGGAGCCAACGCCCATCTGTATAGAGTTGTTCTGCGCGTGGGACGCTCTCTGGTATTGGAGTCGGCGTCGGTGGTGCAAGGGCCTGCTGGTAACGGGTTAAGCGTGTGGCAATCCGGCTTTGGTCAAGACCGTTTGCGGGATATTCCTGTAACAGATGCACGGCTTCTTCGGCTTGTCCCTGTTCGAAGAGCTGTTCCGCCTGTTGAAGCAGACGATTCAGAGCCTCGGTGTCGCCATCTTCTGTGGAGTTTGATGACAAGAGGGCGAACCCGAACCAGACTCCGACGAGAACGACAACAATCCCGCCGACTCCAAACGCAATGATCTTCCACGAAGGTTGCTTCTTGGTCGGGGGTGGTGGAGGAAGGGCTTCGGCGGGTTTCTCGGGTTTGACGGCGACGGATTCTGCCGGCTGCAGCGTCGGCTCCTCGGTTGGAGGTGCAGGCGCGTCATGAAAGAGGTCGTCCTCGAGCTGAGGGAGTTCGGTGCCGACATCGAGCGAAGAGGATTGACCAGATGCATTATCAAGTGGAGGAGGTTGCGAGACACCGTCGAGCCGCTCTCTCAGTTCGATCGTCCCGATATGATTCGGTTGCAGCGCGAGAACTTGGTCGATAAGCTCTTGCGCTTTGGTCTCGTCTCCAGCGGTGACGGCCTCCTGTGCTTCGTAAAAGAGCTGTTCGATCTGACGTTCGGCTTCCTCTTTCTGGCTGCGGGCTTGATCGATTCTGCTCTGAACCTCTTCGTTGGATGGGTCGATGAGGTAGACCCGCGACCAGATATCGATTGCTTCCTGATGGTCTCCGCGATCAAAAGCTTCCTGCCCCTGACCGAGGAGCTCCTCGATACGTTGGCTTTCGTCAGAATCTGCAGATTCCGAAGCGAGACTCTCGTCTTCGGCGTCTGCGCTGAAAAGATCGGAGAGGGTGCCTCCTTCGGAAGCAAACGGACTTTTTTCGCTTTCTGCTGGATCAGAACCGAAGGAAAAATCGTCCGATTCTGCCGCGTTCCACTCCGGTGAGACGGCGAGTGGCTCAGAGGCGCTTTCGGCGCCCATGTCCTCCGCGCCGAGAACGACTGGGCTGTCCTGTGCGGCGATAGGTGATTCCGGCGGAGGCTCCGAGAATGCAGGAGGAGAGGCTGGAGGTGCTGCTTGTTGTTGAGGCATCTCATCCTCTGGTGAGGAAAAAGCGGCACCGAGATCTATGTCGTCTCCTGGGGTACCAAACGCTTCTGCCTCTTCCCCTCCCGCTCCGGCGACCGCCCCGTCATCCGCGAAAACGGTACCAAAGTCGTCATCCTCTTCTTCAAACTCGAACGCGGCATCCTGCTGAATATCTGGTGCTACAGGCGGAGGCTCCGCAGCAGGAGCAGGTTCCGCAGCAGGTGCGGGCTGTTGTCCATTGCTCTGAATTTCCTCGAGGACAGAGGCGATACCTGGATGATGGGGATCCAAAGTTTGGGCCATCATGACGAAGTTCGCAGCCTCTTGCCGGTCGCTCCCCTCAAGGGCCTCGCGAGCCTGGGTTAGAAATTGGCCCACCTGTGCTTCGACCTTGAGCGCATCAGTAATTTGTTGCTGTAGCTCGCGCGCTTCAGCATGTCCCGGCAGCTCCATCAACACCTTTTCGACTTTGGTGTTGGCTTCGAGAAAATTTCGTTGATTGAAATCTTCCACCGCACCAACGAGAAGCTCGTCTACATCCTCGCTGTCTGGCGCCTGCAACTCGGCGAACACGGCGCCAATGTCAATCTGTTCGACGCCGCTCTCAAGCTGTTGCTGGAGGCTGGTTGCCGGTGCGAAGGTTGGATCAAGCCTCAGAACA
>JAAESQ010000937.1 GCA_024229275.1 bacterium
TAACCAACAACCTGCATGAAACAGATGACCTGAGGGTGTTGGACCACAATGGAAACAGGGCATTCGAGCTGTTCCGGTTCGATGAGCTGGGTCCGCTGGTTATCCATGAGCGTTAGATATTTGCGCTAATGACTGTTCAGGGTCAGGTTCGGCCCATTGCAGTGCACAATCCCAGTGTCTGCTTACTGGAAGGGATTCAAGGATAGGCACAGGTTTCAGAGTCCTTCCGGGTTATCCCCAAGAAAAGCCAGAAAGCTGACGCTAAAATCGGTGGAAGGAATGCCTGTAGACGGCCACAACCGGTCTTACACCAAGCACTAATAAACCCCGCCACGGCAGACCATGGCAGGGTGGTAGATCCAGGGTTGAGGTTTCTATTCGGCTGCGGTACTCGGTTTGTATCGCTTTGTGTCGTACTGGCCTTTCTGACGGAGGGGCTGGAACACATGGCTGTTGCTGTGAGTCAGACTCACGGGCTCGTCATTGATCAACGTAACATCATCTTCCCGTGGCCACACGCCGAACCTCCGGTGCCATTCACGCCGCCACTGGCTCATGCGTCTGCGGTTGAGGTGGTCCTGATAGGTGAGGGTGTCCATCTCGGTCTGCTCAAGGACATAGTCAGTTATGCGTGTCCTTCGTCATTATTCGTCCGTCAATAGAATCAGATAGTTAAGTTGGACACTAACCTGGAGGAGGTGCACGGCGGAGGGCTTGAATTCACGGGGTAGGGTAGGCAAACTTCGACGTCATGTACCGACTACTCATCTTTCTGGTGACACTCTGCGTCCATGCCCTCAGAGCCATCTTTCGCACACGTGGGGAACTCCTGATCGAGAACCTGGCGTTGAGGCAGCAAGTGGCCACGCTGAAAAAGGAGAGACCACGGCCGGTGCTCGATGATGTCGACCGCGCTTTCTGGGTCGCGCTGCGCACCTCATGGCCGGGCTGGATGAGTCGGCTGGCCATCGTAAATCCGGACACCGTTGCCAAGTGGAATCGAGACCGATTCCGACGCTACTGGGCGAAGATCTCCCAGGAGAACCAGGGCCCTGGGCGGCCGCGGGTCGATGCTGAGATTCGTCGCCTTATACGGATTATGGCACGAGACGGCTGGGGTGCACCGCGCATCCACGGCGAGTTGATGAAGCTCGGATTCGTTGTGTCAGAGATAACGGTGTCACGGTACATGCCGCGTCGTCCCGCTGATCCTGCTCAGTTGAAGCGTTGGATCGCCTTCTTGCGCAACCACAAGGACGCTATTGCGGCCATGGATTTCTTTACCGTCCCGACGGTCGCGCTCCGAGTGCTCTACGTGTTCTTCGTGATAGAGCACGGTCGGCGACGGGTTCTGCACTTCAACGCGACGTTCAACCCGACA
>JAAESQ010000938.1 GCA_024229275.1 bacterium
CAGCCCAGCTGCCCATGCGTCCATCAAATCCTTCAACCAGGCTGGACTCTCCTCGTAGAGAGCCATCATCTCCTCAGGATCGATGAACAGTTTCATCCGAAGATCCCTCCAGATCTCAGCTTCCCCTTCAGCTTCCGCCAATCGTCCCTGTGAGTTGAGAAAATTCACCTCAATGCGATTGAAGTCATCCTCCGCCTGTGCGTACATCAGGCCGAAGATCGCATCGGCATCTGACTCACCTTGGATATGCGGTATGCCCCAGTCGTCCCTGGCGATCGTCACTTTACTGGCCTGCTCTTCCCAGCGGGCTACCTCACTGTTTGGTGGTCCGTAAGGGGCGCAGGAGATACCGACAAACACGAGCAGTAGAATGAGTCTTTTCATGAAGAGCTTCCCTCCAGGGTGGCTTCGAGTGAGGTCATCCGAATTCGAAGCACTCCGTCAGGATAGCCGAAGTGGACCTCGATCTCTGCGCGGTGCGGCAGTCCAGAATGAAGAAAGACAAAGAATGATTTCAAAAGCTTAACGTCTGATCCACCAGCCACCGAATGAATCAGAATCTCGATCAGCTCTTGAATTACGCCAAATCACTCGTCATTGGCCAGACTGAAGACTTGACGTCGTTCCAAGGTGTGGAGGAGGACAATATTGCGGCGTACGCGATGGCTCGCTTCGAGACGGAGGGCATACGCGGCAACTTCGGCGTACGATACGTTCAAACCGATGCCGCATCTAATTACTACATCAGGGATGAAGTCACTGATGAACTCCTGTCGAAAAAGGCTGAAGCGAACTATAGCGAGTTTCTGCCGAGTGTGAACTTGGTGTTCAATCTGTCGGATCGAGTCTTGCTCCGCACCTCACTGGCCCGGGTGATATCTCGCCCCCAGTATGTCGACATGTACATGACTCCCGACCGATCCGGCGTCGATCCGAACATCGATACAAACCCCTTCCTGATTACCGGCAACGTCGCGCTGAAACCGTTCCTGGCCTACCAGGCTGACATCTCTGCCGAGTGGTACTACTCGCCTGGATCATTCGTCTCGGTTGGTCTGTTCAGGAAGGACATCGAGTCATTCATTAAGTTTGAGACTGAGTACGACGTGTACATCGATGATCCAGTCGATCCAGGACTGTGGAACGTTCAGCAAAAAACGAACGGCGAAGGTGGCACGATCGAGGGAATTGAACTTCAATGGACGCACGATTTCAACAACGGATTTGGCATGATTCTGAATGCCACTAAGACGAACACCGAAGTTGCGGTCGACACGTTTGACGATAGAAATCCAGAACTTACCGACAGTTCCGCTCTCAGCTACAACCTCATCGCCTACTACGAGAACGCCAGAGTGCGGGCGAGGCTTGCATACAACTGGCGTGACGACAACCTCATGCGCGAGCCCGGAGCGTACGGAAATCGGCGCCACGAGGCCTTCGGAACTCTTGATGGTAGTTTCACTGTTCACCTCAGCAAGCACTTTGACGTCTACGTCGAGGCGTCCAACATCCTGGAGGAAATGAGCGGGCAGTTTGGCGCCAACAATATCGCAGCGGGCGCCGCTGCGGGCAGTGGCTTCAGCGCAGGATTCCCACTGTATGAGTACCAGATGGGTCGCAGACTCTTTGTTGGAACGAGCTTCAATTTCTGAAAACCTCGTCCGAGAATACCGAATGGATGACGCCACTTAGCATTGGGTGCTAAGTGGCGTCACGAAACCGTGTAGGCACCGCCATTCCCGGTGCCTACACGGTCCCCTTTTTCTTGTGGCACCGAACACAGCGCTCGAGAAAATCACTAACTCATGGCTAGGTGTCTAGCGCACCCTATCGATGCGACCACTCACTTCCTCAGCAAAGTTGCCTATCAAGCGTTGCACAAGCTCTAGCGGATCAAGCGTTTCGTCCTTCAAGAGCATTGTCATATCCATACCGAAGCTTAGAGATTGACTCTCATCGACCTCATGGCTGGCGAAGTAGGTTGCGTGTGCGCGGCGCCGACCGCGGGTCGCTCGGTCGTACCTCTTCCCTCCAACAATCTGCGAGTCGTACACTCCCATGAGTGCATCAGCCAGATTTTCGTGGCCATCCAGATTCATGACAACCTTGTCATCGTCGTTCTGCCAGTCTAGATCCCGCCACACTTCACACCCCACCAACCGTTCGGGTCGTTCATTTTGTGGCAGACTCCTAAGGGCTTCAACAACGCGCAACGCGACGCCCACATGACTGTCATGCTTGTCCGCAAAATTGTGGGTGTATACGACTCGTGGGCGCGCCGCTTTGAACACGGCGATCAGGTCATCAATCACCGCCTGCGTGTGCCTTTTGACATCCTTGGAACTGAAATCAAGTTGAACTTGAACGCCATACTCACCAATGAACGCGGCCTTCTTCTGCTCCAACCTGCGGACACGCACCATTTCCTCGTCAGTGGTCTCGCCATAGAGACCACACCGTGCGCTACCTGACCCATTCGTAGCAGTTACACCACCGAACCATTTGTCATTGCGATGGAAACACAACTTGATCGGATACCACGCCATGAACTCGAGGTCATCCTGATGCGCCCCAATCGCCAAATGAGTAACTCGCGACAGTGCTTCCGATTCCGCGCAACCGTCGAAAGCATAAACATCTGCTCCTGGTTGAGATAGTTTCATGCTTTCCTCTCTTCCGCACCTGTTGACTCTCTCGTCGACACGCCTGCGCCTTGCAGTAGGTACCACTCGTAACAAAGGCCGTGAGCCGGTGGTGGCGATTCTCTCACCGCCGGAGGCGGCCGTAGCTTGTCATCCAGGAAATCAATCAATCGACCACCCATGAGTTCTGGGTCTTCAGCCACGACTGTTCTCCAAAATTCTTTGACCAAACCTCACCACACCAGCGGTTTAAATGAAGGTTAGCATGAGATGCACGGTAACAATTCAGACCGAACTCAGTTCATCTGAATGATGTTGCAACCGAATGGCCCGAGCAGTCTTCGCACCAAATACACCGAAGCCGAAAAGGATCCCGAGCCGAGCGCCGACGAAGACCGCTCATCTGGTGACACAAGGGCAGCAACGGCAGCTAAGGCGTGGCACCCATGAGTTCCCTTGATAGGTACCGGATGTGGGTCTTCAGTTTATGGCTCTGAAAGAACCCGATCGTCCTCATTGCGTGCCAGTGTGTCCTCTGGAGGATCCAAAATCAGTCGAATCTTGATGAGCAGGAGTTGCCAAAGCCTGCCGATTCTTGATGCTTGAACCTTACTTCGCCTTCCTCAAGGTATGCTGCAAATCCCACGCAGCCTTTTGAGCCCACAGACCCACGTCCTCCCACGGCCTATTCCGCCCAAACGGAATGTTGCTTCGCTGCCCGAGGCGGGCCTGGATCACACCGGTCTCCGAATCGATCACGTCGAACAAAACCGTGGCCTCGTCGAGCCTCTCCATACCGTTCTGGGTAGTGATATCCAGCAATGCTATGCGGAGAATCAGTGTGCTCGGACTCGATTCCTGGACGGTTTCAAATCCTGTGCGTTCCAGTTCGGCAATCACGGCTTGAGACACGACTTCCTTGAGTTTCTGCAGATGCTCCTCATCAAACACCGGCCTATGGACGACGCTGCCGGTGCGACGCATCGGCTGGCCTTGATCTTCCGAGAGATGAAGCAGCGCCTCTGTCGGATAGATCTTCGTATATTGCGAGAGATCGGCGCCCGGACGCACCCAGGTCTCGGCGAAGCGACTTTTTGCTTTGACCAAGTCATCGAAGCCGGTGATCTCAGGTTCCGAAGAAGCCTTCAGGGTAGAAGGGAGAGCCATCGCCAGTAGCACCACTAACGCAAGAAGAGCAATACGATTCACTGTGTACCTCCATTGAGTGTTCTCGCCAGCAACAGAAGCAAGGTTCATGCCGCGCTCGCTTGGGTACCACGTGAGCTGCTAGCTAAACTCGCCGGGCATCACGCCCGTGCCCACGTCCACCAGATTTGTCATCTTGAGCGCAGCGAAGCGGAGTCGAAAGATCTCCTTTTCAAATCAGCAATATGCTGGCTACTATTCGTCGTCAGACTGCTAAACCTCGACGGGAGATTCTTCGTCGCTTCGCTCTTCTGAATGACATAATTTAGAGTTTTGCATGAGGCTCACGTGGCACCCACAGCACTGTTTTTGGAGAGGCATCGATGTTCAGCCTTCTACGAGGTGTGGGTACTCCCTTGCGCGCTTCTGAAAGGACAGGATCTTCGGGTTCTCAATCACGCCATCGCGGATCTCGATCGCCCTGCGCAGTGTCTCGTCTTGAGCCCAACCGTCGGGGCCTCGCATCACGTTTCCGAGGAACGATACGACAATGCGAGAGATCTCCCACGAAGACGCCCGCCAGCTGTAGGTTGGTGTGTGGTCGACTGCATAATAGGTGGTGGGACCCGCCTGAAAGATCGGCTCTTCAAATGATGTCGGCCTGGCGAAGGGGAACCCCATTTTCAGATCGCAGCTGACATCGACGATCACACTGGCCCGTTTCAACCGGTCTTCCTCGCCATTTTGAACAAACATCAGAGGCCTATCTGTGTTTTGCAGGATGCCGTTAATGATCAGGTCCGCTTCGGCGAGCGAATCTATCATCGGACGAACGGTACCATCCTCCTCGACGACATCCACATGGTCGGTCTGATCAACCATTTGACCGTAGCGGCAGCCGAGGATCTGGTCGTGCACTGACCACGACGGTCGCTGGGTGTACACGGTGATATCTCCGACCCCCCGGTTTCGCAGAGCATAAATCGCGCCGCGGCTCACCGACCCGTGGCTGAGTACGATGGCCTTGAGCGGTTGGCCGTAGTTTCCGTCGATACCGGTCAGGCCAAGGGCATGGATCACGCCACAGTATCCGGCCATCTCGTTGTTGCGGTAGAAGAGGTGCATATCGGAGACACCGTTCTTCCAGGTGAACATTGCTTCCCACGCAAGCAGGGTCAGCTTTCGATCGATAGCCACCTGAGTGATCTCCTGCTGCTGAACGCAGTGCGGCCAGCCCCAGAGCACACCTCCTTCACGTCTCTCGCGCAGATCCTCGGCCATGAGTTTCGGCAGGAGCACGATCTCACTCTCACGCATGATCTCAGCCCGGGTGCCGAGCCCACCGAAGTGCTGCTCCAACTCATTGTCCGGTATGCCGAAGGGCTCCCCGAATCCCCTCTCGAAGGTCATGTGAGTGCGCAGCGCCTCCGGTATCGATTTGAAGTGACAAGGATGGATCGGCACCCTCTGTTCGTTCTCTTTGTACGAGCTGCGAATCACGCCGAGACTCATAAACGGCATTTCGAGTGTCCCCCATTCCGTCCACCTACAGTAACCCAAAAAGGTGCGAGACACCGGAGTATTCGTGTTTCAGCGGTTTCTCGCGGCCACCCCGAGCGCGGATTCAAATACTTCCTGCATCGTCACCGCGCACTTCCCCGCGACATAAGCAGCTCTTGACCGTCAGGACGTTAGATTGTGATTCCTCAGGTATCCACTGGCTTGGCGGATGCCTCCCCCGCCAAACATATCGGAATTGCGAGCAGCTCAAATCTCAGGATCTTGGCACCTGGCACCGATGTTGGCGCATAGCAGTATTCTCTATTTGGCTAGTACCTATATACGGGGACCAGGCTACTCGTCCCATCTTGCACGTTATTTTTGAGACATTCTGGTTAATGGCAGCCTTTGTATTCTACGATGTGTGATACCTTCAGTGGCGCTCGAACACAATTCAGAAGTCCCGTTGGCAATCAAGGAGGTTGAGATGACCACTAATTCTTGCGTTTGTCGTTTCTGTGCACTCTTGATGACTAGCATTTTCATAGCGCTGCCTGTCGTTGCTGATGACGACGAGGAGAAGCGGCAGAGAACGGTGCGTGTCGATTGCAGCCGTCATTCGATCGCGAAGGCTCTGAAAAAGCGCGCGGAGGTGCTGATTGTCGAGATCTCCGGCCAATGCCAGGAATCAGTGCTGATCCAACGAGATCGCGTGACCTTGCGCGGTGTGTCGGAGGACGCGGCGATCCTTTCGCCTGGCGATGCCCCGGCTGTGGAGATCATCGCTTCACAGGAGGTAGCAATCGAGCAACTTCAACTCGAAGGCGGAGCTGCAAACGGAGTTCGTGCCAAAGGACTCGGCTCGCTCTCAGTCGTTGGGGTGACCGTGCAGAACAGTCGCTCCGGTCTCGTGCTCTCAGACGGAATGATCGCCACCGTCACTGATAGTAGCTTCGTCGGAAACTCACGGGACGGCATCAGCGTCAGCCAGGGAGTCAACCTCAAAATCGGCGGAAATATCCTGATCTCCGACAACGCGCGCATGGGTCTGTTTGCATCTGCGCTCTCAACCGTGAACTTCTCTGAGAACGGCTGCCAGCTCGAGGCCAACGGAAACTGGATCGGACTCTGGGTATCCTCTGGCTCTATAGCCAGCCTCGTTGGACCCATGGACAGTTCGACAGAGGCGATCGGTAACTCGAGATACGGAATCGCAGCCCTCAACGCAAATGTCGTAGCGTATGACATCGAAACTTCAGGTTCCTTTGCAGGTATCAGGACCTTGAAGCTAGCAATGGTGGAGCTGCAGGGCGATATCCACATAGCAGACTGCGATAGCTATGGCCTCTATTCCACAAGCGAGTCAGTGGTTCACATCGCAGGTAGTGCCGTGTTCGAGGGAACCGGCAGCGCGGCTCTCTATTCCGGCTCGGGCGCGAGCGTGTTCGGCGGTGACTACAGCCCTTTGACCATCCGCGACAACTTCGGCTGGGGCGTTCTCGTCGATGGTGGCCGAATCGGCCTTTGGAACACAACAGTGACTGGAAGCGGTCTCACGGACGTCGACCTGAGATTCGGGGCGATCGCCGAGTTCCAGGATGGTAGCGTCGTCGGGTCGATCACTTGCGAGGAGAGCGTACTCATTCGGGGAGACGTTGCCTGTCCGGCACCGGCGCCGTTGAGTGCAGCCACGATCGGAGTCGTGACGAAGAGCACACGGCGGGATGTTGCCTATGACCTTCTTCCGCCCCTCGTTCTGCTCGAGCAGTAGTCGAGACGGAAGCCCCGCAGGCCCAATCGACATTGACATGATAGGCACAGGCAGCAAAGGTGCCTCGCACCTCTAAGGATCCAGATTAGCCCTCCTGAATTCCGAGGTAGGTGGCCACGTTGGCGTCCGGGTCGATGACAGGCTTGATTTTCCCAGGCTTGGCGCTGAGGATCGGATTCAATCCTGGCCCATGGCCGGCATAATGGCTCCAACCGTGGATAACGACTCCGATGGTGACGGCATCTTCGAACCTGCCGGCACCGTAAGCATCGTAGTGGTCCCTGATCGCCACCAGATCCCCTAGCCTGAGCTTCTTGAGCTGGTACTTCTCGACGGTTTCCGGGCAGGTCGTTTGGATGTCGTAGTCGAGTGCCTCGATCGGCGAGTAGCCGAGTCCCGAGCCCATGATGTGCCCTGGAATTTCCATCACCACCGGCACCACCAGTTGACCATCGTCCACGTCGATGGCGAGCTTTTCGAGCAGCTCGGGCGAGAGCTTGTTCACTCGAACATCGTCGAACCCTTCAATCTTCAATCCCACACCCCGAGCTCGGACCTGAATCCGATCGCTAAGAGTGAGCTTCTCGAGGGTGCTCTTCGGAAACCAAACGAGGTCATCTGAACCGGCATGGCGGCCGAGGTAGATTCCTTCATCGCCCTTGGCCTCACCCGAGACGACCTTCGCAGAGTTACCGATACAGGAGATAAGGGCCAATGCGCACTGGCCGGCTCGCTCACGATCGCGACCCTGAATCGTCACATCGGGTTCGACATGGTCGGCATTGGCCCACCCGTAGGTCGGGTCGCCAAACGAAACGGTGTAGTTGATCGAAGCCATGCCCAGGCTCTGCAGTGGTTTCCCGTCATAGGTTGTCGAGTAGTCTCCGCTTCCAGTTGGCTGCACAACCCCCTCCACTAGGGTGGTGATGAGCGCGTCTTTGTTGGTTTTCAAGGAAGGTGACGCATCGACCACCTTTGCGGAAGGTTTGGCAATCTCCAGGAATGCTCCGAGGTTTGCGCTTGGGTCGATCCGCCCAGTGAGCTTGCCGGTCCTGGTCGAGAGGATCGGGGTGACGCCGACGCCGAGACCGGAGAAGTCGCTCGGTCCGCTGCACACAATTCCCAGCGTTGCACCGCCCTCGTAATAGCCCATGCCATAGTCTGTCTGGACGTCCTCCAATAGAACGAGATCCCCGAAGCGCAACTCATCGAGCCCGTACTTCTCGACGTCTGGTGGGAAGCAAGTTTGGATGTGCCAGTTGCCCGAGAGCGATCCGCGCCCAGCGCCCCGTCCTGCGAGCTCGCCGGGAATCACTTTGACTACAGGAGCCTCAAGGCTACCATCCGCTTTCTCCGAGACGATCTGCTCCAGCAGTTCCGGCGTGACACCGTGGGGGAAGAAGTCCGGGAAGCGATCGATCTGAAGACCGACTCCAACTGCCTTGACGTGCAGCTTGTCGCCTATGCTGAGCTTCTCCAGGGTCTCGGCTGGGAAATGGATGAGCACAAAGCTCTCGAACTTGCCGATGATGAGACCGTATTCGCCCTTTGCCTCGCCGTTGATCACCTTGACCTGATTACCGATGGATGTGAGGTTGCGCCAGGACGCCCGCGCCCGATCGCTGTCCCCTTCGCCCGTAGCCCCGACCGTCGCGACTCCGACCGTCGCCCGATCTGCCGAAGCCCAGCCGAACACCTTGTCGCCAATCTTCAAGTTGTAGTTGATGCCACCGATCCCGACTGCCATCTTCGGCTTGCCATCCCAGGTCACCTGGTAGGACCTCGATGGCTCGGCTGGCGCGATCTTGCCCTGCACCGCGAGGGTCACCAGCTTGTCCTTGTTGGTGGAGATCGGTTTTCTCTCGCTGCCGAACACAAGCGTCGCAGTCAGCAGGAGCATGCCGCATGTCAGGGCGCAAAAGGGTGTCGATCTTCTCATCATGATTTCCCCCTGGCCAAAGATTCTACACTCGCAAGGCGGGACCGATGATTCTCAGCCGGGAAATCGATCTGAGATATAGTCACCTCATCCAAAAGATTGGAGAAGACATGCGACAAAGATCCTCGTTTTCGGCTGGAAGGTTTCTTAGCATCGGCCTCTCTCTGTTAGCGGTGACTCTCGGTAGTGTCTGTATGGCTCAGGAGATCTCGCCCGACATTTACAGCGAGCTGAAGTATCGCTATATCGGCCCAGGCGGCAACCGCACTTCCGCTGTGGCCGGAGTACCGGGTGATCCAATGGTCTACTACGTCGGCGCCGCATCCGGGGGACTCTGGAAGACAGAGGACGGAACCGTCACCTGGAAGCCGGTTTTCGACGACCAGCCGGCCCAGTCCATCGGCGCCATCGCCATTGCGCCATCTGATCCCAATGTCGTCTGGGTAGGAACCGGAGAGCCGTTTATCCGCAGCAATGTTTCTATCGGAAACGGCGTCTACAAGTCGACAGATGCAGGCAGGACTTGGCAGCACATGGGGTTGGAGCTGACCGGAAGGATCGGTCGGGTTGCCATCGACTCTCAGGATCCGGACATTGTCCATGTCGCTGCGCTCGGGCACTGCTATGGCCCGCAGAAGGAGCGCGGAGTCTTCAGGACCACCGATGGGGGTAAGACCTGGGAGCACGTGCTCTTTGTTGACGAGAACACAGGAGCCTTCGAGATCGCGATGGATCCTTCGAATCCACGGATTCTCTTTGCCGGCATGTGGCCGTTGGAGATACACACCTGGGGCCGGGAGAGTGGCGGCGAGAACGGAGGCATGTACGTTTCGCGAGACCGTGGCGAGACCTGGACACGTCTCAGTGGCAACGGATTGCCCGAACCGCCTATCGGCAAAGTGGGTATCGCGATCGCCAACAGCAATCCGCAGGTGATCTATGCCCTGATGGAGACCGGCACACCCAACCGAGGGGTGCTCTGGCGCTCGAGTGATGGGGGCGAGAACTGGAAGTTGGTCAGTTACGACCGCATCCTCAATGAGCGCTCTCACTACGCGTCACGAATTCTGGTCAATCCTGCGGACGAAAACGAGGTCTACTTCGCCGCAAACAGCCACAGCATCTCCCTCGATGGAGGTTTGACCTCTGAACGTTCCGGTTGGAGTGGCGACAGCCACGATCTGTGGGCCGATCCACTCCTGCCCGATCGAATGATGATCAGCGACGATGGCGGTGTGAAGATCACCATGAATCGAGGCAAGACCTGGCAGAGAGTCGTGCTGCCGATTGCCCAGATGTATCACGTGGCCGTCGACAATCAGATCCCGTACTTCGTCTACGGTGGGATGCAGGACGGGCCCGCGTATCGAGGGCCGAGCACGGCTGGAATGCGTCGAAGATGGGGCGATTCGTCCTCCCCATGGCAAACAACCGCGGGTGGTGAGTGCGGTTTCATCGTCCCGGATCCAGAGGATCACCACATCGTCTGGGGTGGGCTCTACAACGCGGGTCTAACCCGCGTCGACTACAGGACCGGACACGACCGCTCGGTCAAGGTTTGGCCGGAATCGGCTTACGGTGCTCATGCAGCAGCGGTGAAATACCGGTTCAACTGGACCTTCCCAATCACCATCTCACCCCACGATCACAACAGGGTGTATGTCGGCAGTCAGTTCGTTCACGTCACCGAGGATGGCGGTAATAGTTGGCAACTCATCAGCCCGGATCTGAGTACGAACGATGCGGACAAGATGGGACCCTCGGGTGGTCTGACCAGGGACAATCTGGCGGTGGAGTATGGGTGTGTCATCTTCGCAATCGCCGAATCACCCCTCGAAGAGGGCGTCATCTGGGCCGGGACCAACGACGGACTGGTGCACGTCACTCGTGACAGTGGCACGAGCTGGAATGACGTGACGGCGAATATCCCCGACCTTCCAGAGTGGGGAACCATCAGCAATATCGAACCCTCCCGCTACGACGCCGCGACGGCTTACATGACGATCGATTTCCACCAGATGAACAACCGCGACCCGTTCGTGTACAAGACCACAGACTATGGCAAGAGCTGGGAATCGATCAGCGCGG
>JAAESQ010000939.1 GCA_024229275.1 bacterium
CCTCTTGGCTGTTTCGACGTCGAAGAACTCTGCCCGGTCGATCTCAGGAAACTCCATCTGCCGACCCGACCGAGGCGGCCATTCCATCGTGAACGTGTTGCTCTTGATGGTTGCCGGATCGCAGTCGCCCTCAAACGCCCAAGCGTAGACACGACCGACAGAAGACCGCAGTCGCGTTGATTGGCTGCAAGTGCAGAGTCAGCAACGAGTTCTATCCAGTTTTGGGGGTTGGCGTGGCGTCCCGGGTCGATACACTCAACGCATTGCTACGAAAGGAGTTCGATCAGCAATGCGATACGCGAATGACCCGCGACAAAACCGGCTGTTTGACGTCTTCGAGGAGATCCTGTCGTCGCTGGCCTACAAGGAGTTGCTGGCCGGTTGGCAGCATCTGTTTCGCCAGACGATTCTGGAACTGATGCCGGTCGACACGGTGAAGGAGCACTTCGATCCGGTGATCGGCCAGCCGACCAAGGAACTCTACTCCGTGTGTGGGCTGATCTTCCTGATGGAGTTCAATAATTGGACGGCCGAGGAAGCGGCACATGCATACATGCTCCGTGTCGATATCCAGTACGCGTTGAATCTCGATCCCGAAAACCAGAGCATGTCGTCGCGTACCGTCGAGCGATACAAGAAGCTCATCGTCGAGGACGATCTGGCTGGGCGGATCATGGAGGAGATCACGGCCGCGTTGATCGAAAAGCTCGATTTGAGCGTCGCCAAGCAACGGCTCGATTCGACGCACGTCCAGAGCGACATGGCCCAGTTCGGCCGCACGCGGATGATGGGCGTGGCGGTGAAGCGATTCCTCACGCAACTGAAACGCCACGACAGGGAGGCCTACGAGGCGTTGCCCGAGGAGCTTCGCACACGATACCAGCCGTCAGGCTACCTGCTCTTTGGCGACGTGAAGAAGGATGCCGAGAGCCGTCGGCTCTTGCGTGAGCAAGTGGCCCGGGACATGTACAATCTGATCGAGCGGTTCGCCGACGACGAGAAGCACAATACCCGTAGTACGCTCACGATGCTGGTTCGCGTATTCAACGAACAGTGCGAGGTCATCGAGGATGCGATTGAAATTCGCAAGCATCCCGGCGGCGATGTGATCCAAAACACGTCGGATCCGGACGCAACTCGCGACGGCAAGAAGGGGCCTGGCTACCAAGTCCAACTTGCCGAGACGTGCGACGACGAAAACGACGTGCAGTTGATCACCGCGGCGATTCCGCAAACTGCGGCCGAGCACGACTCGAGTGCGGTCGCGCCCGTTCTCGATGTATTGGAGAAGAACGACACGCTGCCGGAAGAGATGCTGGCCGACACGGCCTACGGCAGCAACGCCAACGTGCAGGCGAGCGAGGACAAGGGCGTCGAACTGGTCAGCCCGACGCCGGGCAAGAAACCCGACGACGCCTACGCCGTCAATAGCGACGACTTCGTTGTCGACGAAACGACGGGTGAAGTCGAAAGCTGCCCGTGCGGCGAGCAACCGCTTCAGTCGAGCCGTGACGA
>JAAESQ010000940.1 GCA_024229275.1 bacterium
ATGCGGGTAGGTTCAGAATGGCGCACGCTGCCTGCCGGCCGCAGGTCACATACATACAAGGTCACGCTGGGCGAATCACAACGATGTAATTACGGTGGTGTTATGTGCTCACCGTCGCGATTTGCTCCGATACAGACCGCCACGATGCCAATTTAGGGGGTGTTGGCTCTATATAGAGGCACACCCCACTCCATATCTGGCAATACGGGAAACCTCGAGTTGAGGGGGCTCTTTAGGTAGGTGAACTGAAAGTGAACTGGAGTTGAACTCAAGGTGAACTACTGATGTGGGCTCTCACAGCATTTATGGAACGGTTGTTCGGAAAATGAAGCAACCCCCCGGAGTCTGTCACTCTCCGAGGGGCACTCACCCTGTCAGGATGATCTACCGGCGTCTCCGACTCCTGCGTCTGCCGGCTGCGGATCGAGGGTTCTTCCAGTCCTTCCCGTACACTCCACGCTTGCCGGTCTTCTTCCGAGTGAAGCGCTTGGCGCCTCGACCACCTCCCAGAGCTCCGGTGATCTTCTGGTATGGGTTGGCCATTGGGTGCTCCTCTCGAGCGATCGCTTCTCAGAACCTTAGCTGGAGGTTGCCGTTTTGAATAGATCTCCCCGACGGTGGGGCGGGACCGGCTGCTTGCCGAGCCTGAGGTTCGGTACTGGGTGTCTTCTCCGCTCTCCCAGCCTGGGGCCTCAGGACTTCTCCTGCTGAGACCCGATCAAGGTGGAGCGTTCGGGTGACTCCACACTGGGGTACCTCCGAGTGTGCCGAGGTACTTGGCATCAGGAAAGTCGGGATGCACAGGGGCACGCGAGCAATGGGTGCACTCTTCTCTGTCGTCCTCGCCGTAAATATCGGGGTGAACGCCCGGTCGCCACCCGTTGTCGCAGTCGCACTCTTCTGTGGGCAGGGGGATTGTGGTCATGGACTCAGCTTATCACGGGTCTGGTGATGACCTGGAGGTAGACCTTGAGTGTGTCGGCTCCATCGATGCCGGCTCCATCTCGGTAGCGGACCACGCCGCCTGGGCCGACCACGATCCCGGGTGGCACGGTGAGCTCCTGGGCGGTGTCCGGTCCGACGATGCCGAAGGCCGCATCGGTCTGACTCGCCGCGACGCTGGCAGTGCCGGCCACCGAGAAGAGAGTCAGGCCATTCTCGTCCTGGATCTGGATGGTGGGCGGGGTGCGAGAGCCGGGTGCGATGGTGGTGGTGATCAGGGCCGAGCCCGACTTGACTTCCCAAGCCTTGCCGACCGGCACCGTGAAGACCTTGTTGTTGCCAACCTCTTCGTTGACAAGGTACCGGACAGTTTCACTCATGGGGGATCCTCTCGGGGGTGGACGCCAGGATTGTGACCATCACGTGAGCGTACCGCGTTGCTGATCTTGGTGCAAGCGTGATACCCTCCGGGGTATGGACCTGGTTTGTGTCGTCTGCGGCGACCCCTTCACCGCCTCTCATGGCTCGCGCAAGTACTGTGGCCACGCCTGTCGCGTGCAGGCCCAGATGAAGCGCCAGGCCGAGAAGCGGGCCGAGCTCAACCCCGAAGAAGTCAGGCTCTGCCTACGGGAGGAATGTAACAAGCAGGTTCACGGGCACAAGAACAAGCTGTTCTGCTCGAAGAAGTGCCGCTACAAGGTCCAGGACGAGCGCAAGGCCATCGCCGCCGAGGCCCAGGCCATCCTGACTGGCGAGAAGGACGCGCTCGAGTCACGCCGGGGCAAGATCTACGTCCACCTCAAGAACCTCTTCGACCAGGGAGACCTCAATCTTGAGGACTGGTTGTCGGGTGTGCTGACCTCGACCCGCATCGGCGAACTCACCGGCTACTCAGCGGCCGGGATCAGTCGGACGAAGCGGGCATTCATGATTGACCTCGGCGTCGAGAGTGCCCGGTCTGAGTGGGAACGACATCCGCGCCATGTCGCCATGCTTGGGCCAGACCACCAGTATATGGCGCGTCTCGCCGCTGAAGACCCGGAAGCATTCGAGATGGAACTGGACATCGCAGTGAATGCGTTCGTGGAGTTCCGTGATGAGTTCTTTGAGTACCTGCCCGGTAAGAAGTTTCTGACGAAGCCAGTCCACCGTCGTTGGATCAAGGCCATCCTGCGCACCATCTACACGGGTGGACGAGGCATGGTTCTTTCGCCGCCTCGCCACGGGAAGTCAGAGCTCCTCGTTCACTTCTGCATCTGGATGATCCTGCGTGAACCGAATATCCGCATCCTCTGGATCGG
>JAAESQ010000941.1 GCA_024229275.1 bacterium
CTGCCCAGGAAGAGGCCCTGCTCGAAGTATTCGACGGCCGGCACGTCATTCTGAACACACCGACAGGATCGGGAAAAACACTCGTTGGACTCGGACTTCACTTCCGTGACTTGTGTTTGGGCCATACCAGTTTCTACACCTCACCGATCAAGGCACTTGCCAGTGAGAAGTTCTTTTCAACCTGTGAAGAACTCGGCGCCGAGAACGTAGGCATGCTCACTGGCGATGCCAGTATCAATCCTCAAAGTCACGTATTGTGTTGCACGGCTGAGGTCCTGGCCAACCTTGCTCTACGGCGCGGGAGCAATCTCGAAGCTCATTCAGCAGTGCTCGATGAGTTTCACTACTACGGAGATCGCGACCGAGGCGTAGCGTGGCAGATCCCTCTGATCACTCTGCCGAACACGCAGTTCTTGCTCATGTCGGCAACTCTCGGTGATATGCAAGGTATTGCAAATCGACTGGAACAGCAGTCACACCGCGAGGTGGCCCTGATCACTTCAGTCGATCGACCTGTTCCTCTCGACTTCTCCTATTCTGAAACACCACTGCATGAAACTGTTTCAACCCTGGCCCACGAGAACAAGACGCCGGTCTACATCGTCAACTTCACACAACGGGACTGTTCCGAGCGGGCCCAGGGCCTCACCAGCATGGACCTCACGACGCGGGAGGAAAAGCTCGCGATCCGCGATGCGGTTGCCAGCGCACGATTCGACACTCCGTACGGGCGCGAACTCAAACGATTCCTCGGCTTCGGCATCGGCATACACCACGCCGGGCTGTTGCCCAAGTATCGGCTCATTGTCGAACAACTTGCCCAGAAGGGCCTCCTCAAAGTCATCTCCGGAACCGACACACTCGGGGTCGGAGTGAACATCCCTTTGCGTACAGTTCTATTCACACAGCTCGCAAAATACGACGGGCGCAAGGTAACACTTCTGAAGGTTCGCGATTTTCA
>JAAESQ010000942.1 GCA_024229275.1 bacterium
GCGGAAGAAGAAGAAGACGGTCACACCTGTGATCGTCCTGATCGGAGGGGGAGGCGCTGCCGGGAAAACAACATTCGCCAGGAAACTCGCCAGTCGTCTTGAGGCGAGAGTAGAGAAGGTCGAGAGACTGGATCTCGATCACTACTTCCTGCCGATGGAGTTGATCGGAAATTGTGCCAGCGATGGAAAGTACGATAACCCCTGGAATTCAGACCTTCAAAGGGTCGAGGAGAGCGTTGCGGCAATCAAGAGGGGGGGCCATGTTACGGTTCCGTTCCACGATCGGAACGAACACAAGCTCTCGCAACAGAGCTGGCGAGACGGCGAGAGATTCCTCCACGCGTCTGTCGTCATCATTGAGGGCCTGTATACACTTGGCCCCAGGCTGGAGTCCCTTGGCCACGTGAAGATCTACATTGATGCCAGCCCGCTTGACCGAGCAAAGGGAAGAGTGTGGAGAGACGTAAACATAAGGAAGCGGAACGAGAGGCACGTCGTTGAGATGCTGCTCGGCAGAGAGACCTATCATCAGACGTTTGTGGAACCGACTCAGGCGGTCGCCGACTACATCGTGAGGAGGTCGTCCACCGGAGGCGTGTTGCGAGTCGTGGACGACGACGAAATCGAGGGCTGCTTCTTCACCGCGTGCGAGAGGGAGGGAGCCGATTCCAAGGATGCTGCGTCTCTGTTCGTGGAATTCCTGACGCTGGCGGAACGCATGAACGGTCGACGCGCGGCTCAGACCGAGTTCTGAGGATCGCGCTCGTCGATTGATGTGTAGTAGCCACTATTTGACCCGACAGTAATTGCCTAAGTTACGAGACTGTCTGTAAGGTCGAGTCGAGCATTTTTTCTTCGGCGAGATGCTTGGAGTCCTGGAAGGTTTGCGTGGGTGTTTTTCCGTAGCAATACCTTCCGCTGTGAGGCCGCTCTTGATTGTAGTAGGCGATCCATTCATCCAGATCGGCTTGCAACTCTTCGACGGTTTGGTAAATCTTCTTTCGAAACGTGATCTGGTAGAACTCTTGGAGAATCGTCTTGTGAAACCGTTCGCAGATGCCGTTGGTCTGCGGGCTTCTGGCTTTCGTCTTGGTGTGGTCGATGTCCTCGATCGCCAGGAAGAGTTGATACTCGTGATGTTCCCGATTGCCACAGTATTCGGTGCCACGATCAGTGAGGATTCGCAATAGCGGAATGCCTTCTTCCTCGAAGAAGGGCACCACTCGATCGTTGAGCGTGTCGGCGGCAACCAGGGCATTCTTGCGGTCGTAGAGTTTGGCAAAGGCCACTCGGGTATAGGTGTCGATGAAGGTTTGTTGATAGATACGACCCACTCCTTTCAGCGTGCCGACGTAGAAGGTATCCTGGGAGCCGAGATAGCCAGGATGCTCAGTTTCGATCTGGCCGTGGGCCTCTTTCTCTTGTTTGGCCCGTTCCATGGCGGCGACCTGGTCTTCGGTCAACACGATGCCTTCTTGGGCGACCTTCGCTTCGAGGGCTTTCAGACGCTTCTTGAAGACCTCCAGGTCGTGCCGGAGCCAGACGCTTCGTACACCGCCGGGCGAGATGAACTTGCTTCGCTTACGAAGCTCGTTGCTGACTCGGACCTGGCCCCAGGCAGGCTGGTCGATCGCCAGTTGGACGACGGCCTCTTCGATCTCTGGCTCCACCCGGTTCTTGACGATCGGCTTCTTCTTGGAGATGTCGGCCAACGCGGCTTCTCCACCTGTTTCGTGCAGCTCCTTGTAGCGGTAGAAGCTATCCCGGCTGTAGCCGAGGATCTTGCAGGCCTGTGAGACATTGCCAAGTTGCTTGGCCAGTTCGAGCAGTCCGAGACGGTTCTTGATGATCTTCTGATCCTTGGTCATCGCTGACACTCCTTGTCGTTCGATGGGCACTCTTTTGGGGCAAACTCCGTTCCGGCTCGCTGCGCTCGCCTACACTCCGCTTGCCCCAAAAGAGTATACCCACTATCCTCTGGTGAGTGTCAGGGCAAATCTTGACTCTTACACCTCAGGCTCCGCAGATATGGGCGAGCGCCTCTGAGCTGCATGCGAGAAAGACTGCGGCGGCAACGATACCCCAACCCAGGCATCTGCGAATGTCTCTCGCAAGCGCCTTGTTGTCTCTCATGGCTTTTTGCGCATCTTTCTTTCCTCGATAGGCGCTCTTGCACAAAGCGTCGTTCATCGTAACTTCCTTTACGCTCTCGATATCGATGTTCTGTCCTTCCGCTACGGCTTGCATCTCATCCGGCGATAGGCCCTTCGTGCGTCCGGTCTTTGCGAGCATTGCTCTGAAACGACGTTTCGTTGTGCTGTCTTGTA
>JAAESQ010000943.1 GCA_024229275.1 bacterium
AAGAAGCGTGGCACTCCCATCGATGTCTTCCTCAAGGTTGACTCCGGTGGCGGCCGTTCGGGAGTCGACCCTCATGGCGCGAAGAGCATCGACATTGCAGCGGCATTGGATCGGAGTAGCGCAATCGATTTCCGTGGCATCTTGACCCACGCAGGGCAGTCCTACGAATGCCTCAACGCCGCCGGTGCTCGGGAAGTGGCCGTTATTGAAAGAGACCTTATGGTTGCCTTTGCTGCTCGTTTGCGGGCCTCTGGAATTGATGTTGGGGGGATCAGCATAGGATCTACGCCAACCGCTCATGCCTTCGAGGATTTGACCGGGGTCGATGAGATTCGGCCTGGAAACTATGCGTTTCACGACGCTTTTCAAGTAGCCATCGGGAGTTGTTCAGGGGAAGACGTTGCCTTCTTTGTCCAGGCAAGCGTGATTGGGGTCAATCCCGAACAGCGTCGCGCTGTGATCGATGCCGGTGCGCTCGCGCTGAGCAAAGATCCTGGCCCGGTGCACGTGCGACCGGACTGCGGATACGGAACGATTGTCGATCCAAAATCGCAGCAGGTCCTCGTCGACCTAAAACTGAGCTCACTGTCCCAAGAGCATGGTGTGGTGAGTGCGGCGAGGGCCGAGACTATCGCTGAGCTTTCGGTCGGCGATTGTGTGCACATTGTTCCAAATCACTCGTGCCTCGCTGCTGCTTGCTTCGATCGATACCACGTTGTGAGAGACGGCCAGGTCAAGGATATCTGGAGACCTGCGCGAGGCTGGTGACGTGACAAGCAGGGACAGAATGTGTAGGGTATCTCGGTCCTGCCGATGATGTCCTGTGGAGGCAACGATGTTCAAGGCCCTTGTGACAACCCTGTTGATATCAGTACTCGCCTGTTTTCCTGCGGCTGCTCAACTCTCGCAGGAGTACGCTCAGTTCTTCGAAGGTCCTGAAGGGCATCTTCTGACCAAGAAGGAAGTTAAGGCTTGGTCCAAGATCGACAATGATGATGACGCCGAGGCGTTTGTCGAACTGTTCTGGGCCAAGAGGGACCCGGACCTCGAGTCAAAGATCAATGAGTTCCAATTGGACTTCGCCGCAAGGGTCAAGATTGCAGACGATGCCTTTGCCCAGGAGGATGAACGCGGAGCTTTGACCGATCGAGGCAAGATTCTCATTCTATTCGGCATTCCTGCTCGTCGTTCAGTAGAGGCGCCGGGAATGCTGGCGGCCCCGTCTGGCTCCGGTGGCGCCACAACGAACGAAACAAACGTCGAGATTTGGGAGTATCCAGCCATACAGCTCCCGGTCAAGACGCGGGATGATGTTCTGCATGTTTTCTTCGCCGAAAGCAGAATCGGACGTGGCGACTTTCTGCTCAATCGAGCACGGGAATGGAACACCTTTGTGACATCGACCGTCAAGAAGGTGGCCGAAGAACTGGTTGTTCATCCGAAGTTGTCCAAAGTGCCGAGTTTCGGCCTCCTACCGCGGACTCAAGTTGCGAGCAGTGAACAGATGCAGTGGTTGGGAGGGGAAGGTCCATGGCCGGAGGGTGCCCAGGCGTTTACGGTCGAGGGGCTCGTTTCCGGTTCTCGTCATTACATCTGGAGCTACCTGTTCTTGCCAGCCGGAACAGAGGCTGAGGTTCTGGTTGGGCGTCTGGTTCGACAGGGATCAGAGGGCGAAGAGATTGGATCATTTGCCCTGAACGCAGCACCGACCCCGGTTGAAGGCGGTGTTGCTTATGAGTTTGGTCTCCAAGTTGCTCCTGGGGATTGGCAGCTAGAGCTGGCGGCAGCCGATGCGAGTGGACCAGTTGCAGTGACCAGCCTGCGTACCGAAATTGCCGAACTGGGATTGGACTCTGCCGCGATATCGCCCATCTATTGGGGAGGACCGGCGCAGCAGGATCGAGATGCAGACCTTGGCAGTTCGTACAACGTCGGTGGTTGGCATGTCGCCCCGTCGGTGAAGGATGAGTATGCAACGAGCGACAGCATCTCCTGCTTGGCCTATGTTCTGAATCCGACGGTGAAGGAAGGAAGCGAGCAGCCTGTGCTGAAGCGAGCTTTGTCGGTGTACAGCGGCGACAAACGGCTGTCACGGCAAGCGCCCGAAACCGTCCCGGTTGCTCAGGTCAATGATGGATTATGGATGTTTGGGACTCGGTTCGATCTGGATATTTTTCACAAGTCGGGCGAATACGTCGTCAAGGTGGAACTCGAACTGCCGGACGACGGAATCGAGCGCGTTGTAGAGATCCCGGTGAGGGTTGCAGTGGAAGATGGACAAGAGGAGTGAAGGGGTGAGGAGTGAAGAGTGAGGCCGGGAGTCATCATCGTATTCTGAGACAAACTTCTCGAGACGTATCCGTGCCGCCTCAGTGTGCCCCTTGGTTTTGGCTCTCTTGTAGTGATGGGCGATATTGCCCTCCGGAGAGAGAATGGCGGTGCGGGTTGACCGATCGTGGGTTCCTGTAGCTTCATCTTGTTTCTCCTGAGCACTGCTAGGCCGCATTCGCGGCGGATACTCATGGAATGACAATGACGCTAAAAGGTGGTCATCCTGAGCGGAGCGCAGCGGAGTCGAACGGATCTCCCGTTCCAGTAATGATCGCCTTGATTGCGGCGAATCATTCGGCTGCAAACTACTGATTTCAAGAGGAGATCCTTCGACTCGCAGTCGCGCTCCCAAAGACAAGATCCTCCAAGATTGTCATGTTGAGCGGAAAGAAGCGGAGTCGAAACATCTCCCGCAGAAACGAGCAAACTGATGCCTTGTGCGGTAGACGGGTTACTCGAGCAGGCGGGAGATCCCTCGACTTCGCTCGGGATGACAATGTTTGGCGCGGAGTTGTCTTGCTTTGAGTCAGGGCCAGATCGGCGTAGAAATGCTCAGGATGACAATT
>JAAESQ010000944.1 GCA_024229275.1 bacterium
AGAAACCCAAGGGGGCGGATGAGAAGGGCAACCCGATCGGCGGACAACCAGGCCATCCGAAACACTCCCGTGCACCCTATCCGCCCGAGGCGATCTCCCACACCCATGAGCATGAATCCATGGACTGTCCGCTCTGTGGGGCTCGGGACATTGCGTGGATCGAGGATCTGCCCCCACGCATCATTCAGCAGACCGAGGTCAAAGAGATCGTGGTGACCCGCGAAGAGCACCGCGCCTACGCCTATTGGTGTGAAGCGTGCGGGCAGATCCATTATGCCGAGTTTCCCCCGGACGTGCTCAAAGAAGGGCTATTCAAGGCCCGTCTGACGGCGCTGGTCGCCTACCTGAAGAACCTCTGTCACGCCTCGTTCTCGACCATCCGCAAGTTCCTGCGCGACGTGCTGGGGGAGCCGGTGTCGAGGGGCTATCTGGCCAAGATCATCCAGAAGGTCAGTCAGTCCTTGGAGCGCCCCTATGAGGAGCTACTCGAGCGCATACCGCTGGAGGCCACCCTGAATGTGGATGAGACCGGCCATAAGGACAATGGCGATCGGTTCTGGACTTGGGTCTTCAAGGCCGAGCTCTATGTGCTGTTCCGCATCGACAAGTCCCGCGGCTCGCAGGTCTTGATCGAGGTCTTGGGCAAAGAGTTCGACGGCACCTTGGGCTGCGACTATTTCTCGGCCTACCGCAAGTTCATGAAGGACTTCCATGTCGCCGTGC
>JAAESQ010000945.1 GCA_024229275.1 bacterium
CCTTCAAGGCGATGGAGGAGGTCATGGACCAGATCGAAGCGATTCTCGACACCAAGTCGTAGTTTTCAGTACCTCATCAAAACTCTACGCGCCGCCGGTATTCACACCGGCGGCGCGTTTCCTTTTCCGGGAATCACTAACCCCTTCGGCGACTTCTCTATAGTGTGGCCTGACGACCCACAAAGGAACAATGACAACAGGAGGATAACTATGTGTGAGGAAGGCAAGTTCGTTCGCATCGGTCACCCGGTGCCCGACTTCGAAGTCAATATCTACGACCCCGTCGGGCACGACTTCTCAAAGATCAGCCTGGCGCAACAGAAGGAAGCCAAGAAGTGGACGATCCTCTTCTTCTATCCGGCCGACTTCACCTTCGTTTGAGCGACCGAATTTGCTGCTCTGGCAGAGCAGTACGACAGATTCAAGAAAATGGGTGCCGAAGTCATCACCGTCAGCACCGACACGGAATTCGTTCACCTCGCATGGAAGCGGGATGAGAAGGAACTCGGCGGCGTGACCTACCCAATGGGTGCGGATCCGACCGGCAACCTCTCCCGACTGTTCGGCGTCTACGACGAGGGTTCTGGCCTGGCTTTGCGCGGCACCTTCATCATCAGCCCCGACGGCACGCTATTCAATTCCGAGGTGAATTTCTACAACATGGGCCGCAACATCGACGAACTCATGCGTAAGTTTAAAGCTAACCTCTACCTCGCCCGTAAAGCGGACGAGGGCTGTCCTTCGAAGTGGAAGGACGACGGCGACAAAACGCTGCGCCCCGGGCCCGACATGGTCGGCCGCGTGCACGAGGCACTCAACGACTGATCTGATTCACAGAAACTGAAACCTAAACTGAGCGATTCTGCCGGATGAGATGTGCCAAGGTCTTGATGTTCTGGTGCTTGCGACAAGCGGAGGCGTACCCTTCGGTACGTCGAGCATTGGCGCAAGTGTCCAGGGCGCAAGAGATTGGTGCAGATCGCCGGTGAGAATCACTTAATTTTGGTGAAAGAAAGAGGGCCCGCGCCGGTTGGCGCGGGCCCTTGTTTTTCGCAAAGAACGCAGGCTCAAGGCCTGCTCTCAGCTACTTGCGCTGGAAGTTGATCTGCGCCTGCGCTGCCGCGAGGCGGGCGATCGGCACACGGTAGGGAGAGCAGCTGACGTAGTCCATACCAACTAGGTGGCAGAACTCGACGCTATTCGGCTCGCCACCATGCTCGCCGCAGATACCGATTTTGAGGTCAGGTTTGACGGAACGGCCCTTCTCGATGCCGGTCTTCACAAGCACGCCGACCGAGTCACGGTCGAGCACCTGGAAGGGATCCACTGCGAGGATCCCCTTGTCCAAATAGTCGGGCAAGAAACCACCGATGTCGTCACGTGAGAACCCGAAGGTCATCTGTGTTAGATCATTGGTGCCGAAGCTGAAGAACTGGGTCGACTCAGCGATCTCGTCCGCGGTCAGAGCTGCGCGCGGAATCTCGATCATGGTGCCGTAGAGATGCTCGACCTCGTCAACGCCGTACTTGGCACAGACTTCGGCATGCACTTTCTCGGCAAGAACCCGCTGCTCGTCGAGTTCGGCCTTGGCGCAGGTAACTGGAACCATGATTTCGGGGAAACAGGCCTTACCCTCTTTGCGGATTTCGGCGGCCGACTCGAGGATGGCGCGGAACTGCATCTCGGAGATCTCAGGGAAGGTGACACCGAGACGCACGCCGCGGTGACCCATCATGGGGTTGAGTTCGTGCAGTTCGTCGGCGCGGCGGTCGAGCTGTTCGAGGGTCACGCCGAGCGCGCTTGCGAGTTCCTTGCGCTCGTTCTCGTTCTGCGGCACGAATTCGTGCAGCGGCGGATCGAGCAGACGGAAGGTGACGGGGCGTTC
>JAAESQ010000946.1 GCA_024229275.1 bacterium
TTAACCTCCACTCGACATTGTCGACCTGTAATTTTGGGCGCCCCGTCTCGTCGCGCATCAGAGAGGCTGCTGGATGGGTGACAGGCCCGGGTCGAGAAAGGGCAATGTGTGGTCGAGCGTCTGAACGAGGTTCTCGAGACAGCCCAGCTGCTAGTCGTCATGGGCAAAGGCGGTGTCGGCAAGAGCACTGTCACAGCAGCTCTTGGTCGTCTGCTGGCAAGCACGGGACACCGAGTCTTGTTGGTTGAGATTGATCCCAGAGAGAACCTTCATCAACTCCTGGACGTCGAACCTTCTGATGGTGCAGTTGTTCGAGCGGGTCCAAATCTCGAGCTTCAGCATTTACATCCCCGTAGGGTCCTCGATGATTTGGTAGCTGAACGCCTAAAGTTCGGTCCACTCGCCAGGCGTGTGCTTGCCAGTCCGGTCTATCAGCACTTCGCAGAAGGGGCCCCCGGTTTGAAAGAAGCCGCGGTTCTGGGTCGCATCTTGCGGCTGCTCGAAGGCCACGGGCCCAAGGGGCAAGAGGTGCCCGACGTCGTCATTCTGGATGGACCGGCCAGTGGACACGGTGTTCCGCTGCTTGCTGCACCGCAGCTGATTTCAAGTGTGATTGACAGCGGACCCATTGGTCAGATGGCGCAAGACATCGAGTGCTTCGTCAAAGATGCTCATCGCTCAGCTTTTGTGCTGGTCTCGCTTGCGGAAGAGATGCCGATTCAGGAGACATTTGAATTGATCGACCTGATGGAATATCAGCTTTCACGCGAGCCTGCTTGCCTTGTAGTCAACGGCCTCTATCCTCCAGTAGAGAAAGGGATTCCATACCCAAGCGGAGACTCACCAGAAGGTCGCGCCGATTCGCTGTGGCGTGCACGCAGTCAGATTAACCAAGAACAGCTAGAGCGTCTGGCACTGCGCTGGCGTGGCCCGCTACTTAAGACCCCACTCGTCGCAGTAGATCGAGGTCCGGTGTTGATCGAACTTATTTCTCAGACGATCGAGACGCAGCTGGAGACCCACTGAGAATGGCAGCTCGTCGACTCATCATCGTCGTTGGCTCTGGTGGAGTCGGGAAGACAACCTTGGCGGCGTCGCTCGCGGCTCAAAGCGCCGGTTGTGATCAACCAACCTTGGTGATGACTTTCGATCCCTCGATTCGACTCAAGGACGCTCTTGGTGTTGGAACAGAAGCTCAGTCGAAAGAGGTCCCGGTATCCCTTCCTAGCGGAGGCGTCCTTCACGCTGGACTCCTTGATGCCCGTTCTACCTTTGACCGTCTTGTCGAACGCTATTCAGAGGACGACAATGCTCGCGATCGCATTCTCAACAATCGCTTCTACGACAATTTGTCTGGAAGCCTCTCCGGCGTACTTGAGTACATGGCAGTCGAGCGGTTGTTCGAGGTCAACCAAACTGGCAAATATCACACAATCATTCTGGATACCCCTCCAACGCGCCAGGCCTTGGACTTTCTAGAGGCTCCTGATCGGATCGTCAACTTCCTCAACAGTGGTGCACTTCGTATCGCTTTGAAACCGTGGTTTGACGACGGCGGCCATCTTCGCCCCACATCACGTTTCGGTGTTCTCGGGCGCAACGTTGAGGCTTTCTTGGATCGCATGGTGGGCCTCAAACTCTTGCGCGACATGGCTGACTTCTTCCAAGCTTTTGGTCCCCTCTTTCAGGGATTTGAACAACGAGCCATTGAGGTCAAGAAGCTCTTGCGTTCAAAAACTACGACCTTCGTACTCGTCAGTGGGCCGGCACGTGAGCGGGTCGCGGATACGTTGTTTTTTGCACGTCGGCTTACCGAAAGCGGACACAACCTTGGTCCTGTGATCGTCAACCGCGTTCATTCTTACGGGGAAGCCACTCCTGAGGCGACATCGACAGCTTCTCAGGTGGACGGTGCGGGATTGATCTCATGGCTTGGGTGTCGCGACCGGCGTGGCGTTGAGGAACTTCGAAGTCTGATGGAGCCTACACATCCCGTGGTCGCCGTTCCACTCCTAGCGCATGAGCCCACAGGACTTCAGGCCCTCGAAGAACTCGGGCGACTCCTCCACACATCTCTTGTCGAGGCCGGAGATCCGCTCGCGACTTCACCTCGCCAGTGATCGTAGTGAATCGAGGTCATCCGCCGTTGACGGATGCCGGACTCGCACAACGACCATTGTCACGTCGTCAAGCTGCTCCGCATCTCCTTTGAAATCCCACAAACTGCGCAGAATGGTGTCCCTGACAGACTGAGCTGATACTCCCGTAGCAGTATCACTCGATAGGGCGATTTTTAGACGATCCCAGCCGTATTGTTCCCCTGTGGGATTGATCGCCTCCACCACGCCATCACTGTAGAGAAGGACGACATCCTCAGGTGAAAGGGCAACCTCTACCTGTTCGTACTCGGCATCTCGCAACGCGCCAAGAGGAAGTGAGCCGCGGCCTATCTCTTCGATCGTACCCGTTTGCTGCCTTCGGAGTAGGAGCGGGGGATGACCTGCTGTTGCGACTGTCAACTCTCTGCTGCGGCGGTCGAAAGCCGCGACACCGAGAGTCATCAGCATTCGACGTGTGGTCGTCATCTTCAGCATTTTGTTGACTCGAAGCAGAATCTGTCGTGGCCCTGCAAGTTCCTCGAGCAATAGAATTAATCCAGATCGCACCCCCGAAAGAACCAGTCCACTCGCCACACCATGTCCTGTCACATCACCCACGACCGTTACGAGTCGATCGTCATCAAGTACGAAGTAATCGTAATAGTCTCCTCCGACCTCGGTTGCCGGTAGCGATAGCGCGGCAATCTCGAGCCAGCCCACGTGTGGCGCCTGCCGTGGCAGCATGCTGAGCTGGATTTCCCGCGCATACTCGAGTTCCTGTTTCATGCGCAGGCGTTCTCTATGCCGATTCGACTCAGCCCGCCAGCGTGCGAGAAACCGTCGCACGAGTCGCCTGGTGAAAAACCATCCCACAACTGCACAGAGGACGTAGTAGATCACGTAGCCGATCAACCAGCCGAATCCCAATTTGGCATCCGAGACTAGATTCTCGACGACGAATCGCAAGGCTAAGAGAGTCGTTAGTGATCCGAAGAGCGTCAGCAGTTCTGCATTCGCCAAGCGAAGCCACGCGGCGAACAGTGGCGTAACAACAATCCAGAACCCAACCGCTCCCGTACCAGGGCCATGAAATGCCTGAAACACGATGAAATGCGCAACGACAATAAAGGCTGCCAGTCCTCTCACTGACCGCGAAAAATTAGCTTGGCCGCGGAGCCTGAGTAGGGCCAGGTCTCCCACCACCACGAGGCCGGAGATAGCGACCCGGAGGGGGCTTCCATTGGCAATAGAGGCGATCAAGTAGCCCGCGCCGACGGTGGCAAACAGCCATAACAACAGACTCAGTCGATTCAGATTGACACTATCGAGATGGTAAGCGTTAGCTTCCCGCTCCCGAAGTCGCAGCACCTGGTCAGGCAACCCTGAGTCTAAGTGTGACCCTGGGCGCTCTTGCCCCTGCTCTTGATTGGCCATCGCTCCTGACCTACTTCCTAACCATCGATTCAGAATCCTGTTTCCTTGCCATCAGAGGTGTATGGTTCCCTCCAGATATCGCACAGCGTTGCCACTCATGAGTACTCGATCACCGAGCAGTTCACAGAACAAAGTTCCTCCGCGCGTAGAAACCTGGCGAGCAGTGAGCTTCACTCTGCCCAGCCTTTCTGCCCAGAATGGCACCAGAGTGCAATGGGCTGAGCCGGTAACTGGGTCTTCGGGAACACCTGCTGCTGGAGCAAAAAATCGCGAGACAAAATCGCTTTCTGACCCGGCAGCTGTCACAACCACTGCAAAGTTGTCTACGTCTCGCAGACGCTCAAAGTTCGGGCAGACCCGAATGACCTCATCCTCATTTCTCAACAGTACGAGATGATCGCGAGCTCGAAACACACCAATCGGAGTACAACCCAGTGCCGCTATCAGACCATCCGGGGCATCGCAGGTTTCGGGTGGGCGTGATGGAAAATCGAGTTGTAGCCGATCCTCGTCCCTGCGAACGCGAAGCTCCCCGCTTGGACTCTCGAAGCTGACCTCGTCGAGAGGCTGGTTCAAGAGATTCATGACTACATGACCACTCGCCAGAGTTGCATGACCGCAAAGGTCAACCTCCTGATTTGGCGTGAACCAGCGAATTTGATAGTTACTCTCTGCACCAACCAGGAATGCAGTTTCAGAGAGGTTGTTCTCTGCCGCGATGGATTGCAGCACCTCATCTTCCAACCAACTTTGCAGCAGACACACAGCTGCGGGATTCCCTCGAAACACCTTGTCCGTAAATGCATCGACCTGGTAAAGCGGAATCTGCACTCTCTGGCTCCCTCCACTACGCTCACATATCAGCTGGTCTGAACGCCCCTATGCTACCGTGTCCGCCGATGAAAGGACTCGATCTTCACAGTCTTGCCGACCTCCTTTCGCACGATGACCTTTCCTCGGGCGAAGCCTACGACACGGCACGATTGATAGAGGTCTTCGCCGACGCTGACCCTCCCCCTGATCACGAAAGCCTGTTCCCGAGCTACAGCAAGTTTCACGATAGGCTTACGAAAGCGGTTGTAGAACGCCAGACGGAGAGCATCGAAGAGGCATTCTTGGCGTTGTATGAACTCGTTCATATGACAGAAGCTCACTACACGCGAGAAGAACGCCACGCAATGGACAGATCGGGTGGCTATTGGGCGCATGCAGGAGGAATATCGCCCATCATCAGAGCACGCCCATTCCTCTCATCGCGATCGATCAGTACGGACCTCGGCGCCGGAAATGGATTGCAGTGCCTGCTGCTTCAAAGGCTGTTTCCGCATCGTTTGTCTATTCAAATCGAGATTTCAAGCCAAATGGTCGAAATCGGCAAGCGTCTGCAGGAATGGTTGAGAATCCCTAAGGAACGCGTGGAGTGGAGAACAGCCGATATTCTCGATGCAGAAATCCCTGATGCCGATTTTGTGTATCTCTATCGCCCCGTTCGCCCTGAGGGACCCGGCCGTTCGTTTTACGAGCGACTCTCATCTTCGCTCGAAAACACTGAGCGCCACGCAGTAGTATTCAGCATCGCAGATTGCCTTCGTGACTTTCTCTCCGACCGATTCGAGCGTATCTACTACGACGGGCAGCTGAGCTGTTTTGCCAACAGACCGAATACCCAGGAAAAGGTGACCGGCCCGGAATCTGAGGACACCGTCTAGCAGCCGCGATTTCTGGGCCCTCATCCATTGAGCATCACACCTTAGGCGAACTGTCCACTAGTGAACCACTTACGTTAAAAGTACCCGCCAGAATAGCTCAGTCACCAGATACAGTAGACAAAAAACAGCGCCCGTACGCCCGGGAGGGTTCTGCGGAGAGCAGAGCAACGCGGGATGGCACAGGCGCTGCGATGATTCATCGCCGTTCTTTGATTGGAAAAATGATGATAACACGATTGAAGTCACCCGGGGCGTGATTTCCGCCACATTTTTCTCGCTTTTGAACCCTCTCGCTTTTGAGCAAATCAAGTGGAACCTTCCGGGCCGACGAGCGAGTATACTGATGCGCGGGAGCGACCTGTATACAGCCCATCGTGAGGAGAGAAAATGGCCCGAAGAACCGTCTTGATCGTCGATGACGACCCTGTGTTTCTCGAGGCTCTTTCGGCGGTCCTCAAGAACGAGTACGAGGTGCTCCAAGCGACCACTGGAGAAGATGCAGTGGGTACTCTTGCTGAGCAACGACCGGACCTCATTGTCCTCGATGTGATGATGAGCTACCCATCAGAGGGCTACGATCTCGCCCGAATGCTCAAAAACCGTGAGGCGACTTCTCGTATCCCCATCATCATGCTCACAGGCGTCAGTAAGATGTTCGAAGCACGCTCTCGGGTCGAAGGCTCTTACATGGACTGCGATAGTTTTATGACTAAACCTCCAGACTTTGACAAGCTCCGTGAAACCATCAACTCACTCATTGAGCGCACGGAGGCTGGTGGCTGATTTTCTGAGGCCTTCAACCTGCTTCTTGTGATTCGTGACCTGGAGTCACCGCCGTCCTGACCTACCAAAACAGAGATTCATCCCTTCAGCAAGACAGCCGGATCTTTCGTTACGGTTCTCGCTGCACCGAGCACTGCGCCAGCAACGCAACACAACGTCGCGACAGCGATGCAGGTGAAAGCCCAACGCAGATTCGGCGAAAAGACAGAACTCCCCGAAAGGTAAGAGAATTCGTGCAACAAATGGCTGGTTGACCGCACCAGCAGTCGGGTCATTCCGATTGCTACAATGACTGCGAATCCCCCAGAGATCACGCCAACCAGGATAGCCTCTAGGGCGACGGTTACCATGACGTCAATTCGGGACGCCCCGACTGCACGCATGACCGCAATCTGCTGTCGACGCTGAAGAACCAACAACATGAACACGTGCATGACGTGAATCGTAGCAACTGTCAGCACAGCGACGCTGGCAGATACGAGTACCGCTGTGCCTGTGTTGATCATTTGCGCGGCGCGCTCTGCCGCATTCCCACGAAACTCGAGATCCATGGCTTCGATTGCTTCGCGAATAGAGGCCACATCAGCTCCGAGAGTCAAATCCAAGACTGCAGAGTGAAACTCCGTTAATGCGGCTGCACCACGAGTCGTTGCGTTCATCCGGGCCACGAACTCGGTCGGCATCGCAAGCGCGAGGGATGGTAGATCCGAGCTGAATCCTACCAATCGTGCCCTCTCAGTTTGTCTCAAACCTCGAGCGCGACCACCGCCGAGTATCGAACGACCTACCTCAAGCTCAGCAACCGTACCCAGGAGCATTTCTTCGTCGAGGCGCGGATAACCATGCGCTTTGCTCAGAAAGTCGTTGTACAGCCCAACAAAATCCTTGGGTGCTAGAACCGGCACGTATGCACGGCAAAACCCGGCCTTAAATGCTTCATTTCGACAGTAATGATTGTCTTCACAGTCAGAATCCTGCTTACAAGGGTGATCCAAATCATGTTCAGGAGAATGCGGGAACACCGAGAACGAGAAGCCTTCGCCGACATCGCCGGCAACAAGTTCGCTCGGCACCCCCTCAGCGACGATATCGAACGAGAAATCTGAACCGATCCACTCGGCTCCAGCAGTCATCATGGCAGGGATTACAAGACGAACCTTGGCGGAGACTTTCTGCACTCCCGGCACACGGGCGAGATCTGCCAGCATTCTCTCGTCGATGGATTCTCCGCCAACTCCGAGACGGAACATCCCCAGCTGAAGATCGACAGGCTTGGGTACCACTTCGACTCGTCCGGACTGCGACGGAGCAGAACTCCGAAACGCGTCTGAAAGACCGCTGCCGATCGTAAGAAAGAGATAGAGCGAACCAACACCAAGGGCGATTCCAACTGCCGCTAGCATCTGGTGCCGCCAATTCGCTCGCAGGTTACGTATCGTCAGGTATGACAGGCGCACAAACCTCACAAATCACCGCCGCAGGGGTTGTCCATGGGGACCAACACGCCGTTCGCTAGATTCAGAACACGATCCGCTATGTGGGAAACGTATGCTTCGTGCGACACGGCGACTACGGTCAACCCATGGTCTTTGTTTTGTTCCTCTAGCAACGTGAGAAGCTCCTCACCTGTCTCCACGTCAAGGTTCGCTGTGGGTTCATCACACAGCAGAAGCTCGGGCTGCTCGACGAGTGCTCTGGCGACACATACTCGCTGGCGCTGACCTCCGGACAGACGCTCGACCGGTACAGTTGCGAGTTCAGGAATCCCAAGACGCTCTAATAGCTCCTCAGCTCGTAGATATGACGCTCGCCCGTTTCGACTCCTAGAAAAGGTGCTCGGTAGAGTTACGTTACGAATCGCACTCAAGCCGTCTATCAGGTGTGATTCCTGGAACAGAAA
>JAAESQ010000947.1 GCA_024229275.1 bacterium
CCGGTCGTTCCGACCCTTGACACCCGCCGCCATGCCGACTGGAGGGGGAGTCATGAACGACACGGAGGTGACCATGCACAGTTCGCACCCAAACAATAATCTGATTGCCTACACAAAAGCGATCGAGGCGGCAGGAATCACACTTGCGATGGTGAGAACGGTTCCGGCGCCATTCAAGTCTCTTGCCGATCAAGCGATTCGAGCGGCAAGTTCAGTGCCTGCGAACCTGAGTGAAGGCCAGGGGCGATTTGGAAGAGACCGCTTCAACCATTGGCGGATTGCATATGGCTCAGCGATGGAGGTGGACACGTTCCTGAGGCTTCTCTGCAGCGCTGGTGTGATTGACCACTCCCGAGCCGAGAGAGTCGTCGATCTTTTTGACCAGGTTAGGGCAATGACATGGCGTCTCCTCCATCCGAAGGAGTGTTGAACGTTGTATAGAAATGCATGATGTAGAGTCCCTGTCCCTGTCGCAATGCCACAATAGAAACGGACCGATCAGGAGGCACCATGGATTCTGCTGACTACCGCACCACCAGCTGCTACCCCGACGG
>JAAESQ010000948.1 GCA_024229275.1 bacterium
CTTCCACCCACATCGTGGGATCGATGTCGAGTCGAGTGATGATCTTCTCGAGTTTCGCCGGAATCGCGCCCGACTTGTCCTTGCGAAGCTGTCGTCCGGTCCAATCAAGCAGTTCGAGATATTGGTCCAGTGACATCGGAAGTCCGGTGTCGTCCGAGATGCGCCGCCCATGCTCGGCGTGACGTTGATCCTTCGGAAGTGGGCCTTCATGGATCGGAGCAAGCCAACCGTCCGCATCCTTATCATTCAATCGCTCCGCTCGACTCTTGTTTCCTCGTTTGCCTTGTTCCTTTCGGTTCTTCTTCTGGGCTTGTCGAGCTCGTATTCGATACCAAACCGAAGTGTGCCGTGACTCCTCCGGAGTGTCAGCGATTCCGGCTCGAATCAGATTGAGATCGATGTACATCGAACTGGCGATGCAGGCCGGATCGGTGAGGAGTCTGACACTACCAAAACGAGCCTCGAAAAAATGGCCCGTGACGTCGTCTTCGGCGTTGGCGCGTCGAGCTATTTTTTCCTTCAGATGACGATTAAACCAGGAAAGGGAACAGAGTCGCTGCCGCAGTTCCTTGACTCGCTTCTTGTCTCCGGTAATGTACCGAATCTCCTTGTCGTTGGGCGGACAAGCGTTTCCACTCTTGTCTTTTCTTTTGGGATAGAGAAACAGCCACTTCCTGGCCACCTCCCGATCGGTCCATCTTTGGACGATGTCGGGGCGGATCCTGAGTTGCTTGTGCATGTGGTTGGAGAGCACGGCGAACGAAATGATGTCCAGCGCAAAGTGTCTTGCCATGTATTGCAGCAACTCTTCGATCCACTTCTTTCGATGGTCAAAGTTCTGTCCCGTATACGAATCCTCTCCGCACAGAAATGCGCGTCGGACCACACGACTGGTGCAGTGATACACACCGACTTCGTCGGCTGTAACAATGTCCTTCCTTGCTCGGCTTGGCATCTCGCTCACTCCTTTCGCCAGAGGACGAGTCGGCGCACCGGCCGCGCGCAGTTTCGTCGCGGGGTCGGTTGCAGCGACTCTCGAATTAGGGAGCGTTCGCTCCTACCC
>JAAESQ010000949.1 GCA_024229275.1 bacterium
ATTCCCTGCTCGATACAGGCAACTTGATCCGAGCTGTCGAGTGGCTCTTGAACGACTTCGATCGGCGTTCCCACCGTGTGGCCAACACCCATGAAGATGTACCGCCACTCGCGGGCCGTTGCGGCATTGAGGACGAATAGTTTTCCGTCTCTGAGCCTTCCAACCGTGTCGAAATTGACGCACGACGACGGCGAACTCACCTCGGAAAGGCTCGCGAGCAGGTGACGCGAACCGATCAAACCCGCCTCCTCACCCGTCACCACACCGAAAACCACCGGGCGTGCTCGTGCCGGCTCGGTAGCAAGTGTTTTGGCAAGCTCGAGCACAACTGCCACTCCGGATGCATTGTCGTCGGCGCCAGGATGAACGCGACCCGAGTTGCCCTGACGAGCATCGGGCCAGCCTGTTCCAAGATGGTCGAGATGAGCCAACACAATCACAGGATCATCGGCAAGATCGGGATTGCGTCCAGAGATCTTCGCAACCAGGTTGGCGAGAGTAAAGTCACGCGCCGGATCGCCACCGCGCCATGTCCACGTCTGGCGGAAGCTCTCTCCCAGAACAGGTTCGAGCCCATAGCTGCGCAGGCGCTCTTCAACCCAATGGGTGGCCCGTTCGAGGCCCTCTGATCCCAGACCGCGGCCTTCCATTTCAGGCGCAGCGAGAATCTCAACCGTCTTCAGAAGCTCGTTGGAGTCGAAGCGGGGCGGCAGTTCCACGAGCGGCGTGCGAGACGGCTGCTTCAGCTCCACCATCTCGCCGTCAGTGAGTTTGCGTACTAGTGGTGAACTCACCGGCTGCCACATCCCCTTGAGCATGTTGTCCGGCGCTTCGTCCTGAAACGCCAGGTAGGAGTATCGCGAATAGTGAGGGATCTTGCGTGCGAGACCCGGAATCGCGGCCGTTGGTGCAGCAGTCACCCAGCCAAGAGCAGAGGCCGGATCAGACTCACCACGGGCGACGAGAACCAGCGAGTGACGATCGCGCTCCACGAGCTTGCCCGCGACTTGGAGGGCGTTCTCTTCTACCTTCACCGGATGCTGATTGAGACCCTCTGCCACTCGCTGTCCGAACCGATTCGTCCAACCCAATATCCAGACAGACTCGGCACCGAGATCTTCGACCTCGTTGTCCAACATGATGCGAGGCGAGCTGGGTTTAGCCCAAGCGGCTGCCAGCTCACGCCAAGCCTCAATTTCATCCTGAGGTGCTTCGGAAGGGAGCACGTAGAGAGGATCGTCTGCACCCAGGAGAGTTGACAAGGCGGGCGGCACTTCGAGTGGATCAAGCCGGCGCATGACGTCGAAGCCGGGATCGATGTCGAGTCGCAATGGGCGACCCGGGCACAGAATCTGTACCCGGCAGGAGCGATCACACATACCAGTGCTGTGTACGACAGGCTCTGCCCGGCCTTCAACAGTGACGACGATTGGTATCGAAATGGGGAACGGAACGTCGTCCTGACGCTGACGCAGTTCAACGTCTACGATCCATTCATCAGCCCTCTCCGCAAGAGGAGCAACTGAGACCATACCGAGTTCGATCTCGGGAGCACCGAGGCGTTGCGTCCACTCAGAAATGAACGGTTCCCAATCCTTCCCGGTCGTGACGGTCACTGCTTCTGCAATATCAGCGAAGCCTACACGCCTGAACTTCCCGTTTTCATAGAAGCGTGACATTGCCTCGAGGAAGGCTGCGTCCCCGATCTCACGGCGCACCATGTGGAACAGCATCAAACTCTTGCCGTAACCGACCGCCTCTGATGCCGCTGAGCGTCTCGAGGTGAACTCGGCAAGGACAAAGTCATCGGCCGAAGCAACGAAATCGGTGAACTTCTTCAGAGTCGCCCGGCGGTGAGTGGCTCCCGTTCCTTTCTGTTCGGCGAAGAGGTGATCGGCCAAGTAGGCAGTCAGCCCCTCGCACCAGTTGCCGGTGTCGAAGTCCACGTAGGCCGAGTTGCCCCACCAATTGTGCAGCAGCTCATGCGGATAGGACGACGTGAGTATCCACGGAAATCTGATGACTTGAGGGCCGAGTAGGGTGAAGCCCGGCATTCCGTAACCAGTTTCCCAGAAGTTCTCAACCAGGGCGAAGGACTCAAACGGGAACTCTGGCAGCATTCCCTGATAGAGCTTCAGGTAGCGTTTCGTCGCCTCCAGATAGCGTGTGGCAAGGCCCGGGTCCTCATCGCGCAGGAACGCGAAGACCTCCACGTCGCCGGCCTGGCCGGAATACTCATGCCAGGGGCCGGCGATAAGATAGATTTCCTCGGTCGGATGCGGGCAGGACCACGAGGTCACCCGCACATCGTGTCCAGTCATGTGGCGGACTCTCCGCCCCTGACTGACGACATCCCAGGGCGGAGTCAGAGCCGCCACCTCGAGGTCAAAGGTCACCAACTGATCGCCAAAAGTCGGAACCCAGAAGCTGGTGCCTGCAAGGAAGACCCCCTCGTCAGAGATCGTTCCGGGGGTTTCGGAGAAACTGCGTTGATATTCCTCTCCTGCGGTCGCGAGAGGGTGGTGAATTACACCTGAGTAATGCACCTCGACCGTAGCTGGAGCGTCTGACGACGGTTGCAGTATCCAGCCTTCCAGCGGAACGGTGTCAGCAACGGTGGACGTCGTAGCGTTGATACCAAGAAAACTCGAGCTTGCGGGCCCGGCCGCCTCCAAACGCCACCCAGGTGCCTGGATGCTCGGCTCGAGGCCCGCATGGAGAACGAACCGCACAGATTCACTGCCCGACACGTCGCCCTCGGCAAAGGTGATCCGATCGACAACCTGCAACCGATGGGCGGAAGGGTTAAGCTGAACCGAAAGCCGATGGTGAAGGTGTGACGGTTGAATGTCGGCACAAAGTGCCGGTACAGCGGCAAGAAGCACAACATTCAAGGCAACCGTGATCCGCATTCAATCCTCCTTGGCATCTCGGTTCAACGTTTCCACTTCACCATACCTTCCAATAGCGGCGCGCGGTGTTTTGGCCAGCGAAAAGCAAGGGGATGAAGTTCAGCTCCCAAAGAAAGTAATCTTCAAGGCTGTCATCATGAGCGATCCTGCGAGTCGAACGTCGCTTCGCTCCCAAAGACAAGACCATCCATGACTGTCATGTTGAGCGGAGCGAAGCGGAGTCGAAACATCTCCCGTAGAAACGAGCAAACTGATGCCTTGTGCGGTGGACGGGCTACTCGAGCCGGCGGGAGATCCCTCGAATCCGCTCAGGATGACAGTCTTTCCGCGGCGTTGTCATGCCATGAATCAGCGCCGTATTAGCATGCTCAAAATGCCAAATTGCAGCGCACTGCCGGCAACGAGAACTCGAGGTCGAGATTTCCTCAAGCAAGCTAGTTGGGATCTGAGTCCATGGAAGGCTCGTCGGTGGTGGTCTTGAGGCTATCGTCAAAGACGACGACCTTATTTCGCCCGCCGAGCTTGCAGGCGTAGAGCGCCTGATCGGCTTCGTTGAGAAGCTCGAGTCGCGTCCGCTTACCGCCACGCAACTGGGTGATACCAACGCTTACGGTAATGGAGAGCTTCTTGCCGCGTACAGAAATTTGGTTCTTGGCCATCCGTTCACGGATGCGCTCGGCAAGGATTGTCGCTCCATCAATCGTCGTTTCAGGAAGCACGAGAACAAACTCGTCACCGCCGTAGCGTGACGCAGTGTCACTGGTTCGCAATGTATCTCTGAGTGTCATCGCGATGCTGCGCAGGACCTCGTCCCCCGAGAGATGGCCGTAGGTGTCGTTGACGTCTTTGAAGCGATCTATGTCCAGCAGCACGAGCGAACACGGAGTTCCATAGCGCCGCGCTCGATCAATTTCACCGTCGAGACGCTCCTCCATCGTTCGTCGATTGACCAGTCCCGTCAGGCTGTCGTGTGTGCTGAGATACTCGATCTCTGCCATCGCATGTCTGAGCCGGGCTTCGTACACAGCGTGCTCGGTGACATCTTCGATGGTGATACAAACATGACCGACTTTACCGTCGGAATCAAACACTGGCAGGAACGTGCAGTTCTGATGCATGTGTTCGACGCCGCCCGTCACCGGACGATTGTGGGTCATGCGGATAAGATACGGTCGATGCTGCCAGGTCGTGAAGGCGGCACTCGCGAGTGCGAAAACGGAATCTACTTTCTTGGTGAGCCAGGAGCGCGGCAGTTCGGGCAGCGCATCAAACAGGTTCTTCCCCTCCACATCGCCTGAGCTGAATCCACTGTGGGTTTGCATGAAGCGGTTCCACAGTTGAATTCTGAACTCCCGATCGACGACGATGATCCCCATGTTGATCCGATCGGCAATGAACTCGATCAGAGCAGGATTCTCGGGGGTCACCCCAACTCCTCGAGAAAGGCGTCGAGGGCGGTCCGAATGAACTCGAACGAAGCATCGGGAAGGAAGATGAGTTCGCGCACCGCAAAGCGTCGCTCCTCAAGCTGGAAATGGACCTCGAACAGCAGTACGTGAGTCCAGACCGGATTCCGCTCGAGGTCGAGATCCGCGAGGCGTACGTCTTCAGCGAGTAGCGATGGTGGTGTGAAGCTGACTTCCGCACCAAACTGACGCCAGATGCCGTTCACAACCGCGCTATTGAGCAGGTTGCTGATGTCAAAGAGGATCTCGCGATCCTGTTCAGGCGTCGGTTTGTTCTCATAGCCCAGCAGGTCATACATATCGGCGGGCTGACCGCCAAGGTGCAGGGCGATGACTTCTCCAGTAACACCGCCGAAGAATGACTGGCGAATCGCGACGACCTCTTCTTCGGCTTCTTCGAGTGCCTGCAAGTATTCGGTAATCTGTTCGGCGCCCAGCACATTGATATTCGGCGACTGAAGGCAGACAAAGACATTGAGAAGCGTGGCGAGAGCAGAGCCGGCTTGACCCATTGCCAGGTTGCAGACTTCGCCGAGGGCATCTACCTGGTCTTCGGAGAACTGAGGAGCCGTCACAACACCCCCGCTAACTCGAGTACCGCGTGCATCTTATCCGAATCAATCGGTTTCCCTACGAACTCAAAAGCGCCCAACATCATGACCCGAGCTCCAGCCTGAGGCTGCAAATCTCCTGACACGACAATGACAATCGGCGATAGTTCGTGGTCTCGAAGCCATTTCAGCACCGTGTACCCATCGACCTCCGGCATCGTGAGATCCAGGAACATCACGTCCACAGGAAGTCTTTTGAGAATCGTAATGGCTTCGCGTCCGCCGGAGGCTTCAACGATGTCAACGTCCCACGCGTCCGGTAGGGCGCGTCGCACGAGCTTGCGTGCAGTGCGACTGTCGTCAACTATGAGAGCGGTCTTGGGCGTCATTCGATGGGTTGTGTGCCTCTCTCGACGATGGCGATGTTTATCTCATCACCATTCAGTTTGCTGTGACAGGTGACTGTTTCACCTCACTAGATCTTATTCTATTCGCTGGCCAAGCTCCAGTGTTGTAGGCACAACTAGGACGAAAGTCCCTTCAATCCTGTTTCTCTGGCTCGGGAAGTTCGAGACCTGCGCTAAGTAGCGCATTGAATAACAGCTTGAACGTTCGATGGGGCTGGGCACGGTTTTGTGCGCGGAATCCAATCAGCACAACCTTCCCGTCACCGATGCCAACTTCTACAACTGCCGCCCTTCTTGCGAGATGCTTCTCCCCCGAAAGGAAGCCGCTTACCAACACGTCTCGTCGGTCATCCGGGTAGCGGGCAACGACGGTTCGTGACCGGTTTGGCCTCGGAATCCGTGTACTGAACGCCGGTGAACGACGCAGATAGCCCGCTTCTTCTGCCCGCATTCCAAATCCCAGCGGGTGCGAGGAATCGACGAGCAATCGCACCATTGTGCCGGGCGCCGAATACTCAGTTTTCGAGACTTTCTCCAACACGTTCGTCACTGGAAGTTCAAATTTCTCTATGGCAAACGCCGCCGATCGATTGAGCGCAACCAACGTTCCGCCCTGCTCGACCCACGACACGAGGTGTTCGACGCCTTCAGTGCCGATGCCTCCGGCATACTCTGGGGGCAGCGGCGTCGACCATCGGCGCGCGGCGGCGCCCGGCTCGCCCTTGATGATGATGGACTTCTCCAGATCGGGAAGAACAACCACATCGACCTTCGATGCAAAGTCACCGCTGCTCAGGTCCTCATTGGCGAGAGAACTCGAGTCGAACTCGTAGCGATCGAAGAGAAATCGCGTCCATCCTTCGTCCATACTGGCCCGCCACGGTTTGAAAAGACCGACGCGCACTCCGCGCTGAGCCGCACTTGCTACCGACGGACGCTCATCCAGGTGGACCACTGGCAGGTGTAGATCGTCTGCCAGCTGACCAAGACGGACAGGATCAATGGAGTCAGGTGAGAGATAGATGTCGCCAGCGCTCGCGTGATCATTGCCTTCGAGCAGTACCCGAATCTCGCGTTCGTCCTTCGTGAGTCGATTGACTGCAGTGAACACTGAATCTGCAGAACGCGGCAGCAACCAACCTCCTGGAGCATCTTTGACGGTGGATTTCGGCCATGGATAGCCTTCCAGTTCAGCGAGTTCTGCCGAGACTGGCTCCTTCAGTTCGACGACGTCGACTCCCATAAGAATCGGCAGCGACCACGAAGTCGCATCATAAGGTGCGAGGATCGGGCCCTTCGAATCTGCACGGACTTCCGGATAGCGCTGTGGCCGGAGCATGGTCATCAAAAATTCGCGGTAGGGCTGGTCGGCGGGAATTACGACCGTTCCCGCAGGCAAACTCAGGAGCCCATTGGTGAAAGTGCTGGAGGCCGCCTCGATTCGGATCCCATGTTCAAGCATCAGCTCAGCGAGAAGTCCGGCAGCCACAGGATCGTGTTGATTGGGAGGAATGGCGAACGCGTAGGGCGCAGAATGACGCCCTTTCTGGGTCGCTTCACTCGACATGCGATAGACATTTCGCAAGAACTTCTCACGGTGTAGAGCCGCGGTTTCGAGCACCGCGTATGTGGCTACCAGTTCGTACTCTACGATGTCTCGAAGTCGCCACCAGCCACCCTTCCAGGGTGATGGAAAATTGGCGCGACGCTGGTACTCCGGCAGCCCTTTGCCGCCGCCACGCAGCTCACCCGGATCTACATAAACCGGACTCGCGTAGCGCGCGGACGCGACTTCGGTTAAGAGACCGGTGACATTCTTCCACCAGGCGGTGTTGCGCGTTCCACCCGGCCAGTAGGAGTCGAAGATCATGTTACTGCCAACGCCGGTCTTGCCATTCTCCTCCAGCCGCACCGCCATTGACGTGCCGAGCAGATCGGCCTGACGAAAGATGAGTGAGTTGACCTCGAGAGCCAGGGGGTCCGCCTGCGGCGGCACGAACATGCGCGGGCCATAGGACCCCATCTGGTGTTCGTCGACGAAGATCTGTGGAAACCACTCATGGTAGAGCACACGGTTGACCGCACGAGTCTCCTTCTGGGTCAACATGTAGAAATCCCGATTGTTGTCGTGACCGACATAGTGATGGTAGAGCCACGGCATATTCGTGCCCTCGAACTCGGTGCCGAGCATCTTGTTGTACCAGTCGACCACCATGACCTGACCGTCGGGATTGATCGAAGGCATCACCAGCAGAATGACCTGATCGAGCCAGCCGAGTTTTTCGGGATCGTCGGTAGTCGCCAGGTCATGCGCGAATTCCATCGACATCTGTGTCGATCCGACCTCACTGGAGTGAATCGAGCAGGTCACAATAACCACTGCCTTGCCCTGCGCGATGAGGGTCTCTGCCTGTTGTGGTGAGAGCTGGTCTCCGTTGGCAAGCTGGCGCGAGATGTCGCGGTAGTGATCGATGTTGGCGAGGTTGTCCTCAGACGTAATCACGACCAGGGGGATATCCCCGCCGAGTGTGGTCTCTCCCGTATTCTCAATCGCAATACGGTCCGATTCACCGGCCAAGTGTTCGAAATAGTTCACCACATCGGGCCATGCAGCAAGGAATCGGTCCTCACCGATCTTGTGCCCGAGAAACTCTTCAGGACTTTTGATCTGGCCCTCGATTGCAGTTGTCGACAGAAGCACACAGACCAACAGAACGAGGGCTCTCCGCATCGTCTTTCCTCCCGGAAGCAATCAGTTTCGCGAGGCCCGGAAGACAAAACGGTGCAATACCCTTTCACCCCGGACATCGTCGCTGCGGCCGAGTGTAGCGCAGTGAAACTGCTGATCTAACGGGCATAAGAATTCTTTACTTATGATTCTGATACCTGTGTCTGTGTCTGCCTTCTGAATCTTCTGCCACTGCCTCAGCGCCATATTCGATGGCGATGACGATGACGAAGGCGATGCCCGTCGAGAGAGCTTGCATCCATACGGTGTCATTCGAGAGGTGTTGTCTCTGAAACGCGAGACAGTCCTGCATCTGTCCCTGTATCTGTCACGGTCTCTTGTCGCCGTCGCTGTACTGGCAGAACGCAGGAGCAGCATCGGCGACAGCAAACAGCGTCAGATGGCAGTGACCGAATACAGGAGCTGGAACAGCAGACAGCGCCCGCATCGGCCACTTCAGACGCTGCATCTGTTACTGCCTCCAGTCCACATGATCACCCAGGGACTCCACAAACCACACACGCCTACACTTCGAGCTGCAAACAGATACAACAAGGTGGTGATGGATCCGTCGCTGCTGCTGCCTGCTGATTTCTGACTCTGAATCCTGAATCTGCCTCTGAGTCTGCCTTTGCCTCTGTCGTCTGCCTCCTGAATCTGTTTACATCACCTCAGTGCCATATTCGATGTCGATGACGATGACGAAGGCGATGCCGATCGAAAGTGCTTGCATCCATCGGTGTCATTCGATAGGTGTTGTCTGTGAAACGCGAAACAGCCCCATCTCTGGAGCTGTCACGGTCGCGGTCGCTGAATCGGTCTACTGCTGCATCATCTCCGCGAAGTTGAACTCCTTGAGCGTGTAGTCGGCCGGCGGATCGTAGGTGCCAGCGGGGGCATTCGCATCAGTGATAGAGATGACCTTCTCGTTGTTATTCATCTCGTTGCCCATCATCGACACAACCTGATCCTGAGCGACGACAAACCCTTCGATCTTGCTCATCTCTTCGAGAACGCTGTCCATGCCGGGCTGCATACGAGCCATCTCGAGCGCCATGTCGCGCGCCCATTCGAACTTGAAATCGACGTCTTTGGTGGCCCACGAGGTCATCTTCATCTGTACCATCTGCGATGTCAGGTTGATATCATATCGCTGCGCTTTGCGGCCATCGATGGTCTTGGTCTCATCGGTCGGTGTCACGGTCGCAGTGAAGTTCATCATCTGCATCATGCCTTCGGCCATTCCGGGCGGCATCAGCTTTGCCATGTCAACCGGCACGTCCAAGGCGTTGTATGTCTTATCTACGTGGTTGATCATGAACATCTTCTTCTGGTCAAGGCGCACGATCATCGTCGAATCACCCTGGTCAACGCGCATCATGTTCTCTGTAAGCCAGGTGATGACCTCTTCATCCTTGGCCGGGGTGTCCTGCCCCATCATCGAAAACGCGTCTGTATGAGACATTTTCACGATCTTGGTGTCGGCGCCTGCAACGCCGGCCCCAACGAGAAACAGTAGTGCAATCGAAAGTGTTTTTTGAACGGTCATAGAGCCTCCTTGATGGCTTGAGTTGTTGAAACTGAACTAGTTGACGGATTCTTCTTCGGTCTCCGGCTCCGGCCACCCATCGCTCGGAAGTTGGTACTCCAGACCCCAATGCGGCATTTCACCGCCTGGACCCTTGAGATAGTGTTCCATCCAACGCAACATTCGAAGCGAATAATCATAGCGAGCCGCCAACTTCCGGTTGCCATGGCCTTCGCCCGGGTAAATCACCAATCGAACCGGCGTCTTGCCTTCGACCTTGAGCGCGCGATACATCTCTTTGGACTGCCCCGGATCAACTCGAGGATCGTCCTCCCCGCCCAGAATGAGAAGCGGTGTCCGGCCTTTGCTGACATGCGCGATTGGAGAACGTTCGAGGTAGAACGAGAAGTCATCGTGCGGCCGCTGCAGTGCATGCACGAGGTATTCCTCCTCCGGGATGTCTGTCGTGCCGGCCTTCGAGATGAGGTCGGAAATGCCGACGAACATGACTCCGGCGGCGAACCGCTCGGAATAACGCGTGGTCAACCATGCGGTGGCATAGCCTCCGTACGAACCGCCGGTTACGCCGACTTTGTCCTTGTCGACCAGGCCCTTCTCGATCAGATGATCAACAGCATCGACCAGATCGTCAAACTCACCTCCGGCGGGATCCTTCTGGCCGAGCTTGGAAAACGCAACGCCTCGCCCAGTGCTGCCACGATAGTTGGTGAAGAAGACCGCGAAACCGCGAGCCGCAAGTACCTGGGCTGGATTGGAGTATCGGGTGAGCCATCCGTTTCTGTGGTGGGCTTCGGGACCCCCGTGTACACACATCACGAGGGGATATCGCGTACCTTTGACATAATCGGCCGGGTAGACCAACAGTCCCTCGATCTCCAACCCGTCGCGCGCGCTGTATCGCACGACTTCTCGCTTACCGAGATCGACATCTGCGAGCCAAGGGTTCGAGTCAGTGAGCCGCTGAGGGGCGATCTCCAACGAGTCGGCTGTAAAGAGTTCGCTCGGATGACTTGGGGAACTCCCAACAAGTGCGATCTTCGAGCCGTCCCGGCTCACACTCATCGAAGTGAAGACCGCTTTGGGATCAGTCCAACCGAGGCGTTCAAAACCGTGGTTTCGCAAATTGGCACGATAGAGAGCCGTGTCGACGCCTTTGCTGACGAGGCACAGAATCGTTCGGTCGTCGGTCCAGACGATAGAACTCACCGAGCCTTCGAAACCTTCAGTCAAATTCGTTGGCGCCCCACCTTCGGCCGAAGCCAACATCAGCGAACCAGCTGCAGGATCGTTAATGTCGGCGCCCGAGATGAAGGCGACATGCGTACCGTCGGGACTCCAAGCCATCCGGCCCATCTTGCCCTCATTGTCGATCTTGCCAATGACTTCGCCGCTGTCTACTGAAACCACGTTCACTTTCTGGAACATGTAGCGATCATCGACGAGTGGACTGGGTGCAAGAGTCACTGCGAGCTTGTCACCCTTTGGGCTCCACAACACACGAATGGCGGATCCTTCCAGCGAAAGGGCTTCGGGATCAGATTCACCGTCACCGAACGGCGATGCCACCCAGACCTTGGCCTGCTGCCAGTCTTCCTCGTAGATCTTCTGGTTGAAACCCTTGTCGGCGAGATCTTCCCGCTTCGAACACTTCGGCTCGGACGCGATGGCCGCAACTCGCTTGCCATCCGGGCTCCAGCTGTAATCGGAGATTGCGGTTTCAAGCGCGAGCACGCGGCTTGCCTCGCCACCGTCAACTGGAATCAGGTACAGACTCTTGTGATCGTCATCTTCCCGCTTCGCCAGAAACGAGATCGCCGAACTGTCGGGCAGCCATTTCACTGAACTCACATTGACGTGGCCAGTGACGAACGGAGTCATGGCGCCAGAAGCCGGATCAAATACCAGAAGCTCCGCCCAATTGGAGCCATTGTCATCTTCAAAAAGCATCCTCGGCACTGAGCGAACGGCGGCGACCCTGCTCCCGTCCGGCGCCATCGCGACTGACGAGATCTGTTGAATCTCGGCCACTTGCTTCGGATTCATGCCGGCACTCTCGGCCGGGTAGGCGCTCAGGCCGAGACAGATGACAGCAGCCACCACAACGATCAGGCGAGTTCGGGTCATTACAGTCCTCCTTGCACTCTTCGTCCAGGGCTAGTGATACCAGTCGCGCACCATTGCTGCAAGGATCTAGTTCGCACTGACACTCTGAGCAAATCCCACAAATCCTTCGACGAGCGCCCGTAACCGTTCGACAAGCTCCGGATTCGACAGCTGCCCTGTCGCTCCAAGTTCATCGATGATGCCGGGCAGGAAGAGGCGCTTGCCGTAGATATGAGCGTGGCGATACTGATAGACCATCTCCAGCTGTTCGACTGCTCGCAAAGCTCCCCAACGCCCGGCCGAGAGGCCGACGAAGGCTGCCGGTTGATTGACCAAACTGTCCGGAAAACGCAGCATGTCGATGAAGTACTTCATCACTCCCGGGAAAGAACCGTTGTACTCCGGAATGACGGTGATGATGCCGCGGGCATCAAGTATCGCCTGCTGGAAGCGCTCGAACTCTGGGGGTTTCTGGGCGTAACTCTCGGGATCGAATAGATTCGGCGGAAGCTGTGCAAGATCAAGCAAGGTGCTCTCACACCCAAGGGCCGCGAGTTCAGACACTACGGTCGTGGCAACTTTGAGAGTGCTACTCCCAGGACGGTTCGTCCCGGAGATGACGGTGATCATTGTGGTTCTCCTCAGAGTTTGGTGATCACTCGTCCTCGAGCGAAGCACCGCTGATCTCAACCGAAGTCGATGTAGTCACATTCCGATTCATCCCTCTCACCGCTCCGATGATCCTGATCAGGGTACACTCTTCGCACCCACACGAGGAGGCTGCCGATCATGCGCAGACAGATCG
>JAAESQ010000950.1 GCA_024229275.1 bacterium
CGTGGCCGTTGGCCCCGGTGTCCCACTGAGATGAGCAAGTAGTCGTTGGGCAGTTCGGACCCCTACCCACGACAACATCTGCTCCCTTCAGTGTGATGTGCGGTTCAGATCCTCTGTCTTCCTGCCCTGCCGCATAGCCGTCCGTCCCGTTCGCCCCGCATAGCCTTCCCCGCCACTACCGTTTCAGCTGATCCGGCCCTAGTCCGTTTTCATCTTTCCGCTTTCATCTTTCCGGAACGCCGTACGGCCGTATAGCCTCGTCAATTCAAGATTTCGGCGAGGATGATGAGCATACCTGCCACGGCTGAGGCCTTGGCGGTGACGTAGCCGACCTTCTCCCAACCATCCATTTCTTTCCAGTCGGGATTGCTGAATCGCATGACGTGAAACTCGGTCTCTCCGTTTTCTCCAACACCAAAGGTGACTACTGAGGTGAGGTGAGGAGAGGCGGATCCGAGCCAGGCTCCAGGTTCGTAGTGTCCGCGAATCGGTACGCCGCTAGGGGAGATTCCCATTGATAAGGCCCAGGATGATGGGATGGTGGAGTCGAGTAAGTTGAATCCGTCGTCTGCGGTCCACGTGGAGTAGTCGAGGCCGAGGCCCATTCTTCCGGATTCCAAGGCTTCTTCTGTGATGATCGGACCGACGATTGAGTTTGAGACATCGTCATTGGAGGGCAGGAAGGCTGGATCATCTTCAAAGATATCGCTCGCAAACGGCTTAAAGACGTTGTTCATCGGACGACTCTCTGCTTGATCGAGAAGTGACTGCGGTGAGTTGCCCTGAATCTGGAGTTGAGCGGTTGGATCAGTCGGCGCACCCTCAGCAACTCCAGGGACGCCCGCAAGGGCGGGAAGTATACAAACCGCCGCGGCTAGTGTTGCA
>JAAESQ010000951.1 GCA_024229275.1 bacterium
ATAGGATGTCGTACTTGTATCCGGGAATTCTCGCTACGAATCAGCGGGTAAGGGAGTGGCCGGAGCCACTCCCTCCCCGTTATCGCGATGAGGTCAATTCCTCATATTTACCGGCGTGCGGATTTCCCGCACCGGGCGGTCCCGCGGAAATCGCCCCGCGTAGGGGAACCGGTACGATCAGGTTACGCCGGAGGGCCGCAAGTCGGTTAGGTGAAGTAGTCCCATATTCCTGAAGTGCTTCAAACGGAGCCGAGTGTTGTCCACCTTCGACTTCCGTTTGAATTTCATGCTCCGCAGTCGCATGCGTATCCAACGGTCTAAACTGCGGTACATGTCGCCGCAGTTCGACCAGGGCGTGGCGAAGTAATTGGCCGTGCCCCGGATAACGCGGTTCAGCTTCTCGATCACGTCGGCATCCAGGTTGTGGCTGCGTCGGGTAATCTGGCGAACTTTGGTCTTGAAATTCTCCACCGACTTGGCCCGCATTTTCACCGACCAGGACGTGATCTCAAAGCCCAGGAAGGAAAATCCATCCCGAAACCTCGTGATCGTTGTCTTTTCGGGACTGAGTGTCAGCCCCAACCGGTCGCGAAGCAGCGGCTCAATAAGTGCCAGTACCTCTTTGGCCTCGCCCTCACCTCGGCAGAGCACCACGAAGTCATCCGCGTATCGCACGAAGCGAAAGCCATGCTCGTGGAGATACCAGTCGAGGACATTCAGGGCGATATTGGCCAACAGCGGCGAAGCCACGCCGCCCTGCGGAGTTCCCACTCGCGTGGGCCGCAGTTTGCCGCCCTCCATCACCCCCGCCTTGAGAAACTTCTCGACTAGTTGCAAGATGTTCCCATCGGCAACCACATCCGACAGTTCACGCATCAATGCCTTGTGCGAAAGGTTGTCGAAGAACCCCTTAATATCGGCGTCGAGTACCCATTGGTACCCTTGTCGATGGAGTTCCAGCACCCTTTCGACCGCCTGATGGCAACTGCGTTTCGGCCTGAAGCCATACGAGTCATCGTGAAACTTCGCCTCGAAGATCGGTTCCAGAAGTCGCCGTAGCACCTCCTGTGCAATCCGATCACGGACTGCCGGGATTCCCAGCGGGCGAAACTTGGTTCGCTTGGCATCTTTGGGGATGTAGACCCGTCGAGCGGGCAGAGGCTGGAAAGTCCTCTCTTTCAGTTCCCGCATCAGTCGGTCGAGGTTCTGGTCCAGGTTCTTTTCGAACATCTGGATGCTGACCTTGTCGATTCCCGCCGCACCACGATTGCGTCGCACGGCACGCCAAGCCTCGTACACCAGCTTGGAAGTGATCCGTCCCGTCAGGCTATGGACCTTGATCTTTCCCGCCAACTTGCTTTCCTCCGGTTGATCCTGTGGATCGTTCGGTCGAGTACCTACTCATCTCAGGCATTTGAAGGTGTTCCTTAGCACCGGCGGGTTACTCGAAAGAGGAACGAGCGAACCTAGTGCGGTCGCCGTCCGCCGGGCTAACTTCCTCCATGTCCCAATCGAGTCGGTACTTCTTTCACAACGGTCTCTCCTTTCGTCGAGATCTCCCACCAGCGGTTGATCATCGACTACTCCGGAGAGGCTGCCATCCTTTCGCGAGAGAGGCCAGGCGCCTTCCTCGCTCCATCGCGTCCGCCGCTCATTTCGTCATAGACTTATAGATTGGCGTTACCGCTTCCGAGGAAGCGGACGAAGTAGGACTTTCACCGGTCAGTGTCGTCAGCCGTTTTGTCCAGGCGACCCCACCAGTCACTCTGGCGGTCCGCCGACCTTAACCAAGTATCGGTCGGCGGGAGAACGGAATCGCTTCCCAAGGCTTCGGCAGGTCAGGGAGCTTGGCCTACCACCCGAGCCGAAACGTGACGCCTCCCGGACTGTCTTCACCTGGCCCCTCCGTCGCCGTTCGTTACCTCCCGACGCTGGCTGCATACCCTCTTTCGAGGTTCGAGTGAAGATTTCCGTACAGGCTTGGACCCGCACGGGTAGGATTTGATTCCATCCAGTCTCCTTTCCTGATAAAATCTCACCGTTTAAATGACTGAGCCAACAACACCTGCGGCTCACACCTAGCACGAAGCGCAAGCGAGGGAAACAGCGTTATGCCCTCGCTTGCGCGTCGGGCTAGCGAATAATCTGGGC
>JAAESQ010000952.1 GCA_024229275.1 bacterium
AAGATTGTTCTTGGTGATGCGGATGAAATCGTGCCGCCAGAAACAAATGGACTTCGAGTGGCCGAATCGATTGACGGATGCGAGGTTGAGACTCTTCCGGGGGTCGGTCACTACACCTTTCTTGCAGAGTGCACTCCTCACGGTAAGAAATACCTGTCGATCTGCAGAGATGGAGAGGGTGTTGATCGGGTGGAAGTCCATCAGCAGGTCGCTGAGGATGTTCTGGAGTTCTTCTCTCGATCATTAGCACCGTAACCGAAGTTTTCGTTCTTGGGTCTGAGACGTTCCTGGGACGTCGAGTTCAGGCGCAACTGGAACCCAGGAGATGCAGGGTTCTTGAGTAGTCGGTCGATCCGACTCAAATGAAGCGACTGCCAAGCACTCCTGCTACGACCAGGCTTTCTCCCAAATCGACGTCCGATCACAATTCAGACATAGATCTAGAGCGGGGTGCTGCCATTCAAGTCGGCTACGATGGTAGTTGGGTGAAGAACCAGGATGAGTCTTCGCAAGAAGTGACGCACTTCAAAGTCCTCCCTGTGAGGTGTCACACTCTTGTGAATGAGTTGTCTTAGTGAAAGAAGGCGCACGAACTAGGCGCCGGCTCTTCCCAGGGAGTAGATGATGGGCCCCTTTGCCGAAACAACCAGCGAGGGAATGACCGATGCCGAATTGGTCACTGGCGCGGTTGCCGGCGACAGTTTGTCACTCGAGAACCTTGTGCTTAAGCACCAGGCTTGGATCTACAACGTCGCCCTTCGGATGGTTGGTGATCCCCATGATGCGGAAGACGTAACCCAAGAGATTCTCAGCAAGATGGTGACCCACCTGTCTACCTTCGAAGGGAGGAGTAAGTTCCGGACCTGGCTGTATCGGATCGTCACCAATCATGTCCTCAACATGAAGAAGAGGCCGAGAGAATTCAATCGCACTTTCTCAGTGTACGGTGAAGCCATCGATCGTTCACCGGACATAGATCTTCCTGATTCGAAGGCCCTCCCAGTAGACGCCGACCTCTTGGTAGAGGAAACGAAACACCTGTGCCTTGCCGGAATGTTGCTCTGTCTTAGCAGAGATCAACGGCTGGTGTTCATTCTAGGGGGCATTTTCTGTCTCAGTGATGCGATCGGGAGCGAGATCCTCGAAATCTCAAAACCGGCATATCGCAAGAGGCTATCGCGTGCTCGTGGTCGCCTTCGCCATTTCATGGAGGAACGCTGTAGCTTGGTCCGAGAAGGCAACTCCTGCTCGTGCTCGAAGAAGACAGCCGGGTTGATCAGCCTTGGAGAAATCAAACCCACCAAACTTCGGTTTGCTCGTGGCGATGCCCGCACGATCAAAGAGATAGCGCCCAGAAAACTCATCAGCTTCCGGAGCTTCTGGGATACTCGCTGTACCCCTCTTTTCCGTGATCAACCGTTCTACGAGCCTTCAGATTTTGTAGAGGCTCTTCGGGGGATAACTGAGAAGACGGATTTCAAAGACCTCTTTGAGCTGAATTGAAGAGGGCACTCGGAGGTCTCGTGTCTCTGATCCCAATATCTGAAACGTAGAAGTATTCGGGGATTCCAACTGACCACTCATATGGCAAGAGACTCTCCATAGAGGCTCGGCATGAGAAGCGCCCGCTTCTTAAATACCTTGAATTCAAAACTTATCACTGGACTTGGCAACATTCAGGGGCCCTGGCGGCGCCTATTTCTGCTTTGTACGAGACCTTTCTTTGGATTCAGGGTCACAGATTCTACTCCTCGCTGTCATAGGGACCAGAGACGCGGCTCTCAAGGTTGAAGGTAGCCCGAGGAGGGATTCGTATGAGCAAACGTGGGCTTCTTACGGAAGTTGTTTGGGTTTCGGCGATTGCAGTTGGCTTTTTGATGACGCCGGTTGTAGCAACGTCGGAAAGTGACGCCAAAGAGGATCTGACGGAACAACTCCGCCAAGCAGAAACGACTTTCGCCGCGACGATGGCTGAACGTGACTTCGAAGCATTTCAGGAGTTCCTTGCCGAAGAGGCAGTTTTCTTTAACGGCGAGACGGAGTTGCGCGGCAGGCAAGCTGTGGCTGCAGCCTGGAAGACACTCTTTGAGGATTCAGATGCCCCTTTCTCCTGGCGTCCAGAAGTCGTTTCGGTACTTGACTCGGGAACACTGGGGTTGAGCTCCGGGCCGGTCCTTGATCCGCAGGGCAATCGCGTAGGGACTTTTCTTTCTCTCTGGCGAAGGGAAGCGAACGGGCAGTGGAGGATTGTCTTCGATCGCGAGTGTCCATGGTGCGCGTTGGATTGAGGAGGAATCGGCAATGGCAAACGCTGATCTCACTGAATCCTGCGAGGTCCTAGCCGAAGAGAAAGGCCTCATCACCTGCGAACTCGTGACGCGCGAGGAAAAGGCGATTGCCTCCGCCTGTAAGAGGTTCTTCGAATGGCCCGATAGCAAGCTGTCTTGCCATCCGGAGAATTCATCGGTGCTGGACTCGGGAAAGCTTGGTATTTGCTCGGGTCCGGTCTTTGACCCAATGGGAGAACGTGTTGGGAGGTTCAACTCAGTTTGGCAGAAGGAACGCAGTGGGGCGTGGAAGATTGTCTTTATGGCGGATTTTCGCGACCTGAAGAAGGGTGAAAAAAGCCAGTCGGGTTCGCGCGTGGAGTTTCGGTGAGGTGCATTTTCTTTTCATTGTTCGAGTCTGAAGGAAGTTGAGAGAGTCCATCGGGGTCGTCCCGGAGGACTCTAAATCGCTAACAAATCAACGTTAAGGAGGACCTGATATGTGGGTTGGTAAGGACAGAAAGATTCTGACAGTTCTTCTGTGCGGCATTCTTGCCGCGGGTGTGACACCGGCGATCGCCCAGGAAGACCAGTCACAAGAAGAGGCCATTCAAGCAGCAATCGAGCAGGCTTTTGAGGCCGAGGTCATTGTCACCGGCTCGTTGATTCCGCGCCAGGACCTGGAGGCGCTCAGCCCCGTCACAGTATTGGACCCTGAGGAGATCACCTACTCCGGTACGACTCGAATCGAGGATCTCATCACCAGCTTGCCGCAGGCCTTCCAGGCGCAGAACTCAACTATTGCCAACGGCGCATCTGGTACCGCGACTGTGGCTCTTCGTCACCTCGGCTCGATTCGAACCCTGGTTCTGATCAACGGTCGACGCTTGGGACCTGGTGACCCGTATAGCACTGCTCCCGATCTCAACTTTGTCCCGTCGGCCCTGGTCAAACGCGTTGACGTGCTGACCGGTGGTGCGTCGTCCGTGTATGGCGCAGACGCTGTGGCTGGTGTTGTCAACTTCGTGCTCGACACCGATTTTGAAGGTGTCCGCGGCGGCATCCAGTACAGCTTCTACCAGCACAACAACAACAACGAGATCGCCCAGAGCATCAATGAGTCAGTTGGCTTTGATTATCCGTCCGGCAATATCACCGATGGTGACGGCATCAACGCCAATGTCGCCATCGGCGGGAAGTTCGCCGACGGCCGCGGTCACGGATCTGCCTATGTGGATTTCCGTGACTTCGATGCGGTCACCAAGTCCGAGCGCGACTACTTCAACTGCTCGGTCAGCCGTGGTTCAGACGGCCCGCGCTGCGGTGGTTCGTCCACCACACCGCATGGTCGGTTCATTCTCTTCGGCAGTCCGGAAAATGATTTCGCGTTCCTGGCCGACTATGCGTTGGACATTACCGGCCCGGGTGACCAGTTCCGACCCCGCACCGGCGACGATGTTTTCAACTACGGTCCCTACAATCACATCCAGCGTCCTGACACTAAATACAGTGCCGGCGGTTTTGTGAACTACCGCATCAACGAGCACTTCGAGGCCTATGCCGAAGTGATGTTCATGGACGACTTCACCGACGCTCAGATCGCTCCAACCGGCACCTTTGGCAACACCGACACCGTCAACTGCAACAACCCGATGTTCAGCGATCAGCAGCGCGAACTTCTGTGCGTTCCAGATGCCGTGTTCACAAACGCCAATGGCGTTGAAGTAGTCAACATCTCGATCCTCAAGCGCAACGTTGAGGGTGGGCCCCGGATCAACAAACTGTGGCATACCAGCTACAGGGTACTCGCCGGTCTTCGCGGTGATATCAACGAGACTTGGAGCTATGACCTCTACGGTCTCCGTGCCTTTGTCTCCAGCCCGCGGATCTACATCAACGACTTCCACATTGAGCGCATGAACGATGCTCTCAACGTCGTCGAGAATGCTGACACGGGCGAGTGGGAGTGTCTTTCCGGCAATGCCGACTGCGTGCCCTACAACCTCTTCCAATGGGGTGGAGTGACCCAGGAAGCGATTGACTACATGTCTGAGAACGCTATCGCGGTCACCTCGACCAAGACTGAGATGTTGAATGGGACCATCACGGGTGACCTCGAAGACTACGGCATCGCGTTCCCGTCAGCATCTGAGGGCATTCAGGTCGCACTCGGCGCTGAGTACAGGATTGAGTCGCTCTTCATCCAGGCTGACCATGCACGCGAAACCGGTAACATCTCGGGCTTCGGCGCCGCGACGGTTCCGATCGACGACGGCTTCAACGTGAAGGAGCTCTTCTTTGAAGCGCTCGTTCCTATCGTTCAGGACACGACCGGTTTCCAGGATCTCACCCTTGAACTCGGCTATCGCCATTCCGACTACAACCTGTCGGGTGGACAGGCCACATACAAGGCGCAGCTCTCTTGGGCACCGTCCAATTCCTTGAAGTTCCGCGCCGGATTCAACCGTGCGGCTCGTGCACCAAATGCTCAGGAACTCTTCCTGCCCCAGACCACCGGCCTCGGCGGTGCGGAAGACATCTGCGCCAACGACCAAGCTACAGGCGTGCCTTCAGCAACTCTTGAGCAGTGCCTGCGTACCGGCATGACCGAAGCCCAGTATGGCAACGTGCTGCCTAACCCTGCAAACCAGTACAACACCCTCACGGGCGGGAACCCGCTCCTCACTCCCGAGGTTGCGGATACCCTCACTGTCGGTTTTGTTTGGACTCCGCAGTCGATTCCCGGCCTGTCGGCCACGATTGACTACTACGACATCCAGATCGAGGACACCATCGGCGCCCTCGGTGCGGATGACATTATCCAGCAGTGCGCCAACACTGGCGACGCCAACCTCTGCAGCCTGATTCACCGCGATAATGCAGGTACCCTCTGGCTGACTCAGGATGGTTACACCGAGACCACCCAGCAGAACATCGGCTTCCTCGGCGCAGAAGGCGTCGATTTGAATGCCAACTACCTCATGAGCCTTGGCAACGCCGGCTTCCTCAACATGTCGCTCATCGGCACCTACCTGCTCGAGTCGTCCTACGCCGATCCGCTGATTGCGTATGACTGCGTCGGCTACTACGGCAACCAGTGCGGCCAGCCGGACTCCAAATGGCGCCATCGGGCTCGCTTCTCCTGGGAGACCAACTTCAAAACCGTGTTCTCTCTCGGGTGGCGCTACATCGGTTCTGCACTAATCGACGATGCCAGCCCTGATGAGGACCTTGCCAATGAGGACCTGCTCGATTCCTGGAGAGCAAACGACGCGTATGAGATGAAGGCATACAACTACTTCGATCTCTCGGCGACTGTGAGCTTCGCCAAGCACTATCAATTCACCTTCGGTATCAACAACATCCTCGACGAGGACCCGCCGCTGGCGCCGTCGCTGTCCGACACCGGCTTCGGTGGCACGTATGATCCGCTCGGCCGGTTCATTCACACCAGCCTGCGCTTCAATTTCTAGTCCGAGCTGAACGGCTTGGCATAACCGGGGGCGGTCTCTTAGGGGGCCGTCCCCTTTTCCTTATCCAACGATGTACGGCACCGTTGTCGAGCGATGGCAGATCAGTAAGACTGTTGTACCCTACTGATTGTTCCTTGGCTCCCCGGAGGTGGTGGCAACAGAGCCGATGGTGATTCTCGCTACCAGCGACTACAAGGACTATGAAGTCTTGCAGTACTATCGTCAGACACAGCAGACGAAGGGGAGAGAGTTCTTTGTGCTCACCCCAACTCTTGCACCAGATATGCGACTCCATGTCGACAAGCTCATCGAACAGCTGCAACCTCCACCGCTGGTGAGATCACAGGCCGAACGGGCCAACGGTCCGCAAGATGTGCGGGAGTACCTCCTGGGAGATGATGAGCTGCCGATCTTTGAAGAGCGACTCGTCGTACCACCGGGTCTTCCTGTACTGGTGTCAGGCGAGGCCCAACGCCAGTTGTTGCAGAGCGTTGATCTGGTCACCGAGCCCGTTGGAAATGATCTGTGGCGGGTGACATTGGAACCTCCAGAGAGAATGCCACTCGGTGGCCGGTGATAACCGTAGGCAACCCTTCGTAGAGAAATGTCATCAAAAAGGTAGTAAGTCAGTGGCGGACTCGGTTCGGGTGTCGCAATGACGTAGCCAGTTGGTTTTCTAGGGACGAAGTGAAGGGAAGAAACACATCATGATGGCATACATGTCAGAGAAACGGGTGTCTACTCACCGATCCACTGTTCAGATCAGAATCAAGTGCATTAGAGCCATAGTGACTAGTCTCTTGGTGGGATGGGTGGCCATGGGTGTTGCGATTGCGCGGCCAGTACCACTAAGCACGGATGGACCAGCGTCAGATTCGGATCTGACCAGCTATACGATTGTGGCGACGTTGGATCCCGACGGAGGCCGGATTTCAGGTACGGCCGTCATTACAGTTCCGAAGGGTATGTCTTCTCTTGCGGGGAAAGTGAATCTCGATCTGCATTCTGCCGGCACGCGGGAGAACGGTGACGCCAAGCTGATAGTCGAAGGGATTTGGTCTGCCAACGGTGAGAAGCTGCGATCGGAAACTCTCGAAGAAGAGGGCGTGGTGCAAGTGTTTCTTCCGAAAGCACTGAGTGATGCGCAGCCGGTGAATTCGTTTGAGGTTCGGTATTCGGTGATCCTTGAAGAGTCCGATATGGAGTCGTACGGCTATCACATTTTCACCGGCGTCAGTTCCGGTAACTACTGGTATCCCGATATCACCGGATCGGATGGATCTCGATCCCGTTTCTTTGATTTCGATATCGACGTAACCTACCCGTCCGACTGGACCATCATGACTTCCGGAGGGCTTGCGGAGCCTGCAGATATGCCGGCCGATGCATCGGATGGTCAAATCCGCGAGGAATACCGAGCGCGACATGTCGAAGGATGTGCGTTGGCTCTGGGGGAGGGATTCGTCTTACAAACCCTCGAAGCCGGTGGCGTTCGCGTAACCGCATTCTCTGAGCCTGATCTTGCACCGGATTTCCTCAAGGCAGCCGAGAGCACGGCTGAAGCGGCTGCGTGGTACAGGCAGGTCTACGGGTTTTTCCCCGTTCCCCATATCGGCGTGATTCAAGGGCACCGCCGGTGGGGTGGTGGATTTCCGCTGCCCAATATGTTCATGATCCACCAAGCATCATTGGATCCTGCCTTCCTGACCTGGATCACGGCACATGAACTCGGTCACTACTATTGGGGATTGTATGTGCTCGATGACGGTGACCGGCTGGGATGGATAATCCTCGCAAACGGGATCTGGGCGGACCAGCTGTATATGGCGCAGAAGCGTAACGTGACTCTCGAAGAACAGTGGAGATCTCGGAGATTCGGAGACTGGATGGTTGACTATCTGCAGGCGATGGTCGAGAACCGTGAGCAGCGCCTTGGCGTGGAGCGGGAGGCGGAAGATAGCCTGGGTTTTGACTACAACTCCCTCATTCGTCATTCAAAGGGTGCTACCGGCGTTTACCTTCAGGCGCTGCGCATCGGAGAACAGAAGTTTTTGGAGTTTCAACGTCAACTCCTTGAGGATTTTCGATACAAGCCACTGCCCGAAAAGGAGTTCATCAGCCGGCTGGAGGAGGCCGGGGCCTCGGGCGCAGAGGACTTCTTCTCCGTCTGGAAACGCGGGGACTCACGAATCGGTCTGGATGTCCGGAACATCGACGATACATCCGTGGTGATTGCGCGCACTGGAAACGTGCCCTATCCGGTAGATGTCGAAATCGAGACTCCGGAGGGGGAATTGATCCGTCAAACCATGGGGATGGAGAGCGACGAGGTAAAGGTCGGGGTGCCGGGTTCGCGTCCGCTCACGATACGAATTGATCCCGATGGCGTTGTGCCGATGTGGAACAGCGCTCATCCTGGGATTCGGGGCCTTTACGTCGAAGCGCTCTTTCGAGCCGAATTGACAGAGTTATTCCTCATCGTAGCCCGTCATCATCTGACGGAGAACCCAAGCGATCACCGAACCCGTTATCTTCTGGCACGCAGGTTCTTTAGACTTGCGGACTACGGGGAGGTCGTGTCGCTGGGAGAACTTGAGACAATGCCATCTTCAAGGTACAGCTGCCTGGCAGCGATCTATGCAACTCGCGCCATGGGCAGAAAAGGCAAAGTCGTCGAGGCCAGGCGTCATCTCAATGGGCTGCAGGCACTGGCAGTGGAGTTCGACCTCAAATCGAGTTGGGAACGGGCGAACGAAGAGATGCAGTGATCCGTGAGCCTCTTGGAGAGAACGCGAGCCGGCTCTGATATGTCATTCCGGGCCTTTCTACACCGCAGTCGCGGCGGTGACTCATGGAAGGACAATGCCGCAAAAAGGCTGTCATCCTGAGCGGAGCGCAGCGGAGTCGAACGGATCTCCCGTTTCAGCAATGAGCGCCTTGATTGCGGCGAAGTGTTCGGCTGCATGTTGCTGATTTCGAGGGGAGATCCTTCGGCTCGCAGACTCGCTCCCAAAGACATCATCCCGCTACTGTCATCCCGACCGAGCCAAAGGTGAGTGGAGGGATCTCCCGCTACTGTTAGCAATCAGCTGAATTACAACAACATACATACTGCTGATTTCAACGGGAGACCCTTCGGCTCCGCTTTGCTCCGCTCAGGGTGACAGGAATTGAGGTTTGGTGTCTTTCCCTGAGTTTCCGCCGCGAGAACGGTGTAGCGTTGCTCAGGATGACAATTCGGGGACGTGTGTCATGGGGGCAAGCCATGGGCGACGGGGAATCTCCCGTTGAATCATGCTGTATGTGTCTGATTCCTTCTGAGGATACTACTGGATTTCAGCGGGAGATCTCTCGACAAGCTCGAGATGACCGCTCTCGAGGCGTTGTTCTTCGACGCCCATATCTGTCTTCTCATTAAGAGACTCACGTGACAGCGGGACAACCCGCTGCTCAGCGTAGGGGAGATTGCTTCCTGACCCTCTATGGCGTAATCCCTGACCAAGCTGAGGTATCGCCGCTCTCGAAGCCGTCTTGGAAGATGAGAGCTGACGGACCTTCGGTAGTGGCACTTGCAGGGTCCGATGGGGTGCTCTGATTGCCCGCCGCGTCGTAAGCGGTGACAGTGTAGGTGTAGGTGGTCCCGGTAGTGAGACCGGTATCGCTGTAGGTGAGAGAGGTTGTAGTAGCGATCTCATCTCCATCGCGGGAAACTCGGTAGCCGGTAACACCTATGTTGTCAGTCGATCCTACCCATGAAGTATCGATCTGGGATTCAGAAACTGCAGTAGCACTCAAGTCCTGCGGCGTTGATGGGAGTTCGGTGTCGCTCCCACTAGGAGTGATCTCATGGGCGCCTTGATCAGGTGCTGATCCATGGTAGGCCAGACTAACGCCCAACCCTTGAGTCCATGTGACAGATCCTTCTACGGTAATGGTGTTTGTTGCGTAGTTCACATCGATGATTCTGACTCGAGCGCTCTGTCCATCCAGTTGAATGAGATCTCCTCGTACGATTTCCCAGCCATCCACGAAATATCCGGCGTCTTCAACGGCGAAGACGGTCCCGGACGCTCCCGCGCTTGTGATGGTCGTTAGCCATGTTCCTTGATCTTCCGCGGGACTTCCTGGGTTGAGATGCAGGTCAGGGAGAGTCGGATCGTCAGGATCATCGCCGGACAGGTCGACAAATCCAGGATCGATGTCGTTGTCCTCCCAGTTGTTCTCCACAATCTGAGGAGCAACGCCATCGTTATAGAGGATCGTGCCGCCGTTGTTGTCATAGAAAATGCTGTTCTTGATGACATTTCCGACTGGCGGCTGTCCACCCCAGTCACAGAAGTAGATTCCTCCCTGGAAACCAGAATACTCCGCGAGATATCCGCAATGAAAGAAGTTGTTGCCGTAGATATGGTTGTGATCTGCGTAGTCTACTCCGGGTCGATTTGCCACGACCTGGATGCCGCCGCTTCCCGTATGATAGAACGAATTATAACGAAAGATATTGTTCGGAGAACGAAGCGCCATACCGGACGCTCCAGCCCATCCGAATCGGTTACCTTCGTACAAACAATGACCGGCAGAAGGACCTTCTGTTAAGGTAGCTCTATACCCTTCATAATTCCAGTTATCTGGATTCGTTTCATTGTGGAAATAGTTATTCCTTATAACGTTGTATTTGCTGTAGACACCGAGGGTGTGATGGCCGCCGTAGGCAAAAACGCTGTCTTCAACTAGGTTGTAGTAGCTTTCATCAACAGGTCCTGGATGTTGACTGCTTCCGATGTCGAGCAGCGCCCCCCTGTGTTCGTCATAGTCCCCGTACACCCAACGATAGAAGGTGCAATGATGGACCCAGTTGTGAGTTGAGTTCTCACTAGCCGGGGTGCTGTCGTTGTAGTCGTCAGCAATGAGTGCGCCAACCCAGTCGCCAGAACTGGGAGAGCGAGTGTCGAAATCACAATGGCTGATCGTGTTGTAGTGCCCAGCGTAGATACGCATGAAACGTCGCATACTGAAAAAGTTGATTCCGTTGACTGTGATGAATGATTTCCTGTGGAGGTATATCCCATAACTGGCGCCTGAAATCGTGACTTCTTCGTCGTTATAACTACTGTAAATAATCCTCTCTTCCTCGGAAACTCCAGAGTTATTCGGACGAATATACGCTCCGCTGTCATATGTTCCAGAACGGAGATAGATGGTGTCTCCAGGGACGGCATTTGCGTTCGCCGTTTCCAACGAACAGCATGAAGTTCCGTTCAAAGGAGTCGCACTCTTTGCATCCTCCCACGAAGACTGGCCAGTGGGACTGACCCAATAGGTCGGAGTCTGGAGAGCGATATCCGGCAGGAGAGGAAAAGCTCCATTTGTGAAGTCGATCATGATGTGATCAAGGTAGGAGCTGGTTTCGTTGTCGGGCCAGTCTCCATGAGGGGAACACCTGCCGAAATGTGCATAGCTTCGTACCGCAGATTCGGGCACGGACTCCGCGATCGCTGTCTCGCCAACCTGCGACCATGCATCGTCGGGATCGAACACAGCGACTTTGACGAGCCCTTCGGGGCCGTCATAGTGCAGATTGACCCAGTATGTCTTTCCCGGAAGCACCTTGATTACAGTTGGGCTGAGAGTCGTAACCCATCCCTCGGTACAACTGTGGGCTCGGATGTATGGCGGATCGTCACCGGTGTGGCCCACGGTTTGAAGAACGCCGAAAGACTGGGTGCCGCCAACCTCGATGTTGTCGTGTGTGTTGGAGAAAGTGTCTGTCTGGAGTGTCGTGAAGTAGCCGGCGACCGTCATGCGATCGTGATCGGGAGCACCCCAGGGGTTGGTTCCGAAGTTGACCCTGACATAGTGATTCTCTTCTTTGTTGCGAAATCTCCATGAGCGATAGCCAGGAGAGTTGTAGTCGACGCCGTCGACAATGACTTGGCCTGGGAGTTGACGGGTGTGTTGATCTGATACCCACATATGATTGAGGTCTTCAAATCTGAACTCCCACGTCGCCGTGACATCGCCGCAGCCGCCATAGCTGGAGGAATTCATGCTGTCAGATGTCAGAAGATCTCCTGAACTGGCGCTCTCCATCGATTGGTAGATGTCCACTTCCACGGCGCGGATAGCAGGACTCGAAAGAAGACAGAGAACGGCGAATACTGGGATGAGCAGCGTGTTGAGGTGAAGTTTTATGGTCTTCATTCCGAGTATCTCCTTCCCGCCTTCAACGTGCTGGCGAGTCGGGTGCCGGATTCGATAATTCTGGGGTCTTCTTGAGCAGAGTCGGTGATACCTCAGGTAGAAAAGCAACAGGGCCCCAGCTGGCGTCTCAGATAGACCGATGCTACGCCAAGGTTCAGCAGCTGCGATATGAGCCAGGTCACCAAACAGCACTGCGGATCCTGTCAATTAAGGAGTGGTTCTGATGGACCCGAGACTGAATACGCTGCGCTGTATTTTCGGGGCCGATCGGATGCCTTTTGTGGACGCATTCGGTTCATTCGCCCAAGCGTAGGGTCGTCAGACATCTATTGATGGAATCCGTTTGTGGATACTTTTTGGTGAGCTGCTAGACTCGCTGTCACAACTGAACACAGATCTGAGAAGGAGAAGAACCATGG
>JAAESQ010000953.1 GCA_024229275.1 bacterium
AAATGCTGAAGCTCGAGATTTGGACCCGCTCGAACAACTGCACCATCAGAAGGTTCGACGTCCAGGAGTTGATGAAGGTTCTCTCTGGGATCAATCTCAACCAACAAGACTCGGTGTCCTGTGCTTGCCAGCAGACGACCAAGAGCTGCTGTGACGGTGCTCTTGCCGACACCGCCTTTGCCCATGACGACTAGCAGCTGGGCTGTCTCGAGAACCTCGTTCAGACGCTCGACCACACAATGCCCTTTCTCGACCCGGGCCTGTCACCCATCCAGCAGCCTCTCTGATGCGCGACGAGACGGGGCGCCCAAAATTACAGGTCGACAATGTCGAGTGGAGGTTAGCACGAAGCAGAGCGAGCGGCAGAGTAGTCCCAGGTCGTCGGTTTCGTCTATAGTATCCGCTCTGAGAGAGGGGCGCCTATGTGTGGAATCGTCGGAGCGATCAACAACAGGGGAGACAGAGTCGTTCGTGACCTGGCGAACGGCACCCATTTTCTCCAACACCGCGGTCCAGCTTACGCAGGTCTATTTGTCCTTGATACGTGCCGACGGCAGATCACGCTAGAGCGTGGCGAGGGTTTA
>JAAESQ010000954.1 GCA_024229275.1 bacterium
CCTCTATTAGCCATGGGGGCAAAGTCCTATCAGACAGGCGTGTATGGCTTGAGCACGGGTGGGCGTTCCAGGCCTAGCCATCGCGGCAGGCACCCAACAGCCATACCCGTGCTCTCTTTCTGTTATAGGACTTCCAGGCCCGCGATATGGCTCGATGGACGAGAGCTTGAGGGCCGAGTTTGAGTCATGAGAAAGGCAGAGTTATCACACTTATCTCGGGCCTGGCACCGACATGGCGCTTCAACAGTGAAGCTACTGCTGCGTGCAGTCGCGCTCACCACCAGAAGGCGCGTGAGTTTCTGAACCACTAAGCACACGAAGATCACTAAGAAAGCACAAAGAGAACAGGATAGTGCGATTCCTCGAATCGCTTGTCCTGGGCCCGATGCGGCTCAGACGATTCGGCCGAACACTCCGTATACACGGCGACCGAAAGGAGAGTGACCATTGAGATACGTGTTCGCAGCACTTGTGGTCTTGATCTGTCTCGGAGCCGCGACCCCCGTCGAAGCAGAGGTTGCAACGAGTCTCGGAGTCCAGATCGACGGGAGCCAGGAAGTCGATCAATACAACCACGATTATGTCAGCACAGGGTTTTCTGTCGGTATCGAGTGGTTAAGACCGATCCACCCTGGCATCCGCTTGGGAATCGGAGTCGAGCACCTACTGCGCAGGCAGGTTGCCAACAACGAGTCCGACTTCAGTATCTGGGCGGCATTTGTCAGTGCTCGCTGGAATCCCTGGTCGCAGCGACCTTGGTACCTGGTCGGAAGACTCGGCTACGGATTCATCAACCGACCACAGCTCAATGCAAGCGGTAGTGGCTACAGCTATAGCGAAGAAACCAAAGGGGGAGTGTGCGCCGCCTTGGGAATTGGTTCTGACTTCGGCCGGCACTTCGCCGTCGAACTCTTGTACGCCCAGTACCATGGCAAGGTCGAGTCCTCAGGAGGTGGGAATGTCCTTGATCCACCTGTTTTCGTGGATTTCGGCAACACTTTGAGCTACCGCTATCAGACCCTCGTGATTCGCGGGATATACAGATTCTGAACCGCGCCAGTTTGAAGCGTGATGGGAGAACCTAACGTAGGGCGGCTTTGGCCCTGGTTCGTGTTCCAAGGTTGGGTGCCACGTGAGCCTCCTGCAAAACTCGCCGGGCATCACGCCCGTGCCCACGTCCACCGGATCTGTCATCTCGAGCGCAGCGAAGCGGAGTCGAAAGATCCCCCTTTCAAATCAGCAATATGCTGGCTACTATCCGTTGTCAGTTTGCTAAATCTCAACGGGAGATTCTTCGTCGCTTCGCTCCTCTGAATGACATAATTTAGAGTATTGTAAGAGGCTCACGTGACACCCAAGATGTCTGGCGAGTTCTGGTTCCTTCCTCTACAGTTTGACGCAAGCCTTACTCAGTGGTTCGCTCAGCGGGTTTCCCTTGTCGTCAACACCGCAGAGTCGAACCCAATGGAGACCGGCGCTGAGGTCTTTCTCGGTTTCGACGTAGGTGGCCAGATTGGCTTTATCGATCCACGTTCCGCTGTTGGCGTAGATCCATCTGGATGGCTGAATCGGCTCTCCAAGTGTGATCTCGTCCGCGGCCCTTGCATGCAGCATCTTATGGTGGGTGTGGCCGAATATGACGATGTCGGCTTCTTGAGGCGCGAGATACTGCTCATAGGCACCGAGTTCAAGGTTGCCACCCCACTCACCGGCATCGTTGAACAGCGCTCCGAGTCGACCCACGCGGGTCTGAGTTCGCTCAGGCCAGTTCGTGTAATCGTCCTTGTAGCGCTCCTCGAACTGTTTCACGGTCACACGGTTTGGGTAGTTCAAGAGTCCGCCGCACCAGACCTCACTGTCGTTGTTCAGGCCGCAGGCGTTGGCCATGCCGTGGAGAAACTCCTTGACCAGCGTTTCGTGGTGATCCTCAAGGACGTCCTTAAGTACCTCGACAATGATCTCCCAATACCCTGGGTCCTCTCCGGTTCTGTACACATGATCGGCGAAGAAGCGAGTCACGGGGAAGCCGGAAGGTAGGATGCTGGCGCCGGGCATCAACTGCTCAGGACAGTTGAACACGCAGTATCGGTGACCGTGCTCGGCCACGAGCTTGTCATCGATGAATCTGCCCGGCTGCTCGCCCGTTCCCAGGACGGTGATGTTGGGTACCTGCTGCGTCAGATCGCCGCCCTCCATCAACATGTCGTGGTTGCCATGTACGTAGTGGACCTTCACCTCGGACGGGAGGTTGTGGAACGCACTGAACACCGACTCGTTGCATCCAGCCTTGAGGATGTCGTCCAGAAAGTGAGCCGGATCGCGTTGCGCCGGACAGACCCAGTTGTCGCACATATCGCCGAGGATGACGACGTCTTCTACGTCGCCCATCTTCGGTATCTGCGAGACGAAGGACGCCAGCGCTTTGATTCGCTCCGTTCCGATCCAGCCGTACTTGTTGCCGGATGGCGGATCTTCGCTTTCGTCTGTGTTCATGTGAAGGTCACTGATGAAGATGCGCTTCAAACCGTTACCAGCCATGGTTTCTCCTCTCATAAATCGCGATTCAATCTATTCCAATCTTTCACCCTACTGGGCCGGGCGCGAAGAGGTGCAACCTGGAAACGGCGGTGGCGACCCTGGTTCTGAACTGCACCTGTCGTCGCCTCCGAAACAACCGTACTTTTGGCCTTGAAACGACGGCTCGTAGTTGACACCAGCAGCCGGCGGGTCCTCCGGCATGTGCGGCACGGTCAGCACGAACTCGGCCTGTGCCTCGAAGATGACAACAAAATCAGAACCGCCAAAGGCAAAGTTGCCGAACTCCCATCCCTTCTCCGTCATGACACCTTCTTCGACCCATTTGCGCAGTTCGATGGACGCGACCTGCGCCATGCCCATCGGGCTCGCCAGAACCATTCCGTGGTTCGGCGTCTCGATACCGAGCACCAGCCGGGTCTGGCCGAACTGCCAATCGGGTGTGTCGCGCGGGTCGTAGTAGCCGACATCGGTCACACCAAGTGGCGGTTTCCAGCCGGATTTCATGCGGGTACCCGACTGGATGTGTCTCATATAGACCACCTTGCCGGCAACCGGCACATGCAACCGGTGGTAGTTGTTGACGTTCAGGAACTGGTGGGTGAACGTACCGCCATCGAAGAGGGCCGGATCAAGCTCGCCGAAGCCCTTGAGGATCGTCTCGTCGGCGCCGCCGGTGATAAACGCGTGAACATCACTGTAGAGTTGGCCCTTGATCAGCTGACCCGACTGGGAGATGCCGTCGTAGCTCGTGACGAGTTTTCCGTCACTGCTGATCGGCCAGCTACCCAGGGTATTGGAGTCGGCCACTGAGACCACGGTAAGCGGATCGTCATAGCCCTGTACAGGTCGCGAACAGTTGGGGAAGGTCTTGGCGCACAGCTCACGCGTGAAGAATTCCTGAAAGGTGTCGTAGGGCTGGGCCGGACAGTACCAGTCGCCGAAATTCGGGTCCCCTTCAAAGTCCGGTACGTAGCGGGCGGAGTCCGGCGTCTCTAGATACTGCCCCCAGCTTTCAGCGATCTGCCTCATCCAATTCGAGAATTCCGGATTCGCGAACTGGATCTGTCCGCGCGGATCGGTGGTGATCTGCCGGTCTACCAGGAAATAGCTGTAGGCCAGGATGTCGAGGATGTTCCAGTTACAGTATTTGTCGCCATCCATGCTGATGCGGATGCCGTCACGCTGAAGTCCGGTGTTGATATTCCTAGGGTCGTAGGTGACAAGCGCGTCGACGAAGTCGTAGTAATCGGCAATGCTGGCGACTGGGTTCGTTCGAGGGTCGTTGTTGATCCTCTGCCCGAGGGCGATGGACTCCATCAGCGACAACCGTAGCTGGTCGTCGCTGGCGACAAGCTCCATGAGTGCTTTTGTGGCCGGCTGACGACCGAGCGCCGGGCATTTCTGCACCCCAGCCGGCCGGTCGGGATGGTCCGGCTGGTGGGCCCCGGCAGCCGTTGAGAGACCGCTGATCAAGATGAGGACAATGGCGCATCCGAGGACACTTAAGATGGTGTTGCGAGTCATATTGGCTCCATTCTCCGCGTTTGTTTCGCGGAACCGTGTTTCGTTTCTACTGTCACCTGTCCCTTCGGACAGTGGCTGTACTGTTTTTGTCAGTGTATCATTCTTAAACTCGAATGAGAATCAACCTCAACAAAACTAGATAGTCTGCTTTGCCTGTAAAGTTCATATTCGATCCGCAGATGACGAAAATGGCCTCTGTTGAGGCGCCAGGCCCGAGATACATGAGCTGAGCGCGGATCGGCAGAATCAGAGCCTCTGTATCCCTCTGATCCAAGCTCTCGTCTACACCAGTGAACGAGGGTCTAGGAGGACACCATGAATTCAACTCAAACACAGGCAATCCAATCTTCAAACAGCAATAACCAGCAAGCGGTGGCGGAAATCAAAGCAGATGAGACGCTGGACCTTCGAGGCCTGTGGTGCCCTCTGCCGCCTTTGAAGACAGTGGCCAAGCTCAAGGGGATGAAGCCCGGTCAGGTGCTCGAAGTGCTCGGCACCAACCCGGTCGGCAACAAGGTTGCGCCCTGGATCGCCCAGAAGCTGGGGGATCAGCTGCTGGGTCTCGTCGAGGACGAGGGTTTTCACCGGTTCTATTTCAGGAAATCGGCATGACCCAGACACCAGTTGACACGCCACGGAGCCTCGGCATCTGCGTGACTACGCGGGGAATCGCCGGTCACGTACTGGGGCTGGTCTCCGCTGCGGTTCGGGCTCAGATCTCTCCCGAGATCTTCCTGACCGGAGAAGGCGTTCACCTGGTCCGTGAACGTCATTTCCCAGAGCTGTTGTCGTCTGCTCGAGTCAGTGTCTGTGATGTGAGCCTCAGGGCCGCCGGCCTTGAAGCTGGAGATGTCGCCGGACTGACGGACAAGGACTTCGTGACCCAGTGGCGCAACGCCGAGATGGTCGAGCGCTGCGACCGCTACCTGGTTCTCTGAAAGGTGAGTGTCATGGGTAAACGAGTAGCCGTAATCACCAGAGAAAAGCAGAGGCAGTTCGAGGCGCTCCGCACCGGCCTGGGTCTTCTGCTCGAGCATCACAACGTGAGCCTGTTCGTGCTCGACCACGAGATCGACTCTGACGAACACTTCCTCGACAACCTCGGGTTCATCGACGAGATGGGCGGCAACCGGTACAGCAACCACCCGGCGAACGTGGAGAGCTACGGGTTCCGCTCGGTTTCACTCCAAGAAACGGGCAACCTGCTGAGCGAGCACGATCTCGTCGTCCCGTTCTAGAAAGGAGACTCCATGAGCACGTTGCACATTCTTCGATCCGAACCGGACGAGCAGGTATGCGAACTCATCAAGGCGATCAGCCCTGGAGAGGTCAAGATGATCTCCCTGTACGAGGACCCCACTAACTACGATGACCTGGTCGAGGAGATCTTCTGCCACGACCGCGTCATCTCCTGGTGGTAGAGACCTCTGATCGCATGATCGGAAACAAGGAAAACTACGGGCATCAACCTTCTCGCTTACGATCACAACGAAATACGTTGTCCTCATCCCGATAGAAACTGCACTCGTCGTTGAGAGCCTGCTGGAGGCGGCGGCGGCCGCGGTGGATGCGGATCTTGGCGGTGGCGACCGAACAACCGACAATCTCGGCAACCTTGGCTGCGGTCTGACCCTCGAGATCGTGCAGCACAACAGCCGTCCGGTAGTCCTCCGGCAAGCTGTCGATGACCTCTCTTACACAGCTGCTCATTTCGTCAATAACGAGCTTCTGCTCGGTCTCTGCGTCGTCCACGGGCGAGGTCTCGTCGATGTCGACCATCTGAGCCCTGTTTTGTGGGCGCCGGAAGTGGTCGGTGGCCACTCGGGTGGCGATGGTGAACGCCCAGGTCTTCACACTCGAGCGTCCTTCGAAGCCTGGCAGAGCCCGCGCGATCTTCAGCAGAGTGTCCTGGAGGAGATCGTCGGCGGTGGCGCGGTTGCCGACGAGTCGCTGGAGGTACCGGCGCAGCGGTTCCGAGAACTCCTCCGCCACATCTTCGAACACGATGCGCGAGGATTCGAGGTTCATGCCATCCTCCGTTCGGGAGCCCCTTGTACCTCTATGTGGAGCCTTTTGCACGCCCCTCGAGGTGGCGTCGTTGCTCTGGCTCGCCGTGGGTCGAGGTTGTCGCTCACGAGCATACACCCAATGGTTTGCGGCCTTTGGGTCGCTCAGGTGCGCTGGGCGGCAGCTGATTATCTTCAGCTGACACAGTCGGACTCGTTGGACCCTGCACAGCAACATCCTTCATCGGTCGTCTCGTCAGGCTCGGACGGGCTCACCTCGATTCTCGCGAGTGCGGTTTGCATGACCATCCGCGCCGGAACCTGCCGCACCTTGTCCGCGATTTCGACCGCCTCCTTGATCTCGCTCTCGCTCAG
>JAAESQ010000955.1 GCA_024229275.1 bacterium
CTGTGACCTTGTCTCTTTGCCTTCTCTTTACGCCAAGCATCTGCGCAAGCGCGGGTGCGACGAACTCCTCGAAAGCCATAATCGCCGAGACTGGGTAGCCCGGGATACCTACTACCGGTCGCCCGTCGACCGCACCCAAGAGCGTCGGCTTACCAGGCATGATGGTCACTCCGTGCACAAAGACCTCGCCGAGGTGTTCAATAGCGCTTTTGGTGTAGTCGCTCGCGCCGGCAGAAGAACCGCCTATCACCAACACCATGTCGAAGCCTGCGGCCATGCCGTCGCGAATCGCTCGACTCAGTCGTTCACTATCGTCACCGAGTCGTTCATGTCGTACGGCTTCCCCATCGTGATCCTCAACCAGTTTCCCGAGCACGGTCGAATTGGATTCGATGATAGTGCCGGGTTGAATCTCACCCAAAGGTAGAGCATCGGGAGCGATCATTTCGTCGCCCGTAGGAATGATGAGGACTCTGGGTTTCTTCTTCACTAGCACCGAGAACACCCCGCCGGCGAGGAGTGCTCCGGTGCAATATGGGGTCACGCGATGGTTGCGCGTGAACAACATTTCGGTGGCGACAATGTCCTCACCGACTCGGCGGACATGCTGCCACGGATATGCTGGGGCTTCGATCCGTACGCGCCCATCGTCAAGTTCAAGCACGTGCTCGATCATGATCACGGCGTTCGTGCCTGAAGGGAGCACCTCGCCCGTGTTGACGGGGATGGCATCTCCTCCGATTCTGAGGTCAGTCGGCTCGAGATCGCTGGCGCCATAGGTTTGCTCAGCACGAACGGCAAAACCGTCCATAGCTGCGCCATGGTAAGTCGGTGAAGAAAGAGCTGCGTCCACCGGCTGCGCAAGCACGCGACCCACAGCGTCTGCCACGTTTACTTGCTCTGTACCGAGTATTTCATTCCACGCAAAGTGATTTAGGAAGAGTTGACGAGCCTCTTCGAGGGACTTCATTTTCAAGTACACGTTTCGCTTGGCTGTCATCTCACTTCCCATGGAGTTGATTTTGCCAGAGGTCAACCCAAACCTCTTCACCCTGTTCGAGTCCTTCGGCGTTCATGTCGATTTCGACGAGGCCATCTGCTTGAATCATGGTTCGAATCAAACCGGACTTGCCCAGGATAGGGATTGCCCACAGCTCGTGGTTTCGCTCTTCAAGTCGCACCCGCACAAAGTCGGTTCGCCCATGTACCGAGGCTATGTTGCGGCTGAGTTTGGCCGGTACGCGCCGTCGCTCGGTGCCTTGGACGACTTCACCAGAAAGGCATTCAAGGAAGGGTCGGACGAGAATGTGAAATACAACCATGGCTGAGGCCACATGACCTGGGAGGCCCCAAAATGCCTGATCTCCGATGCGAGCCAGAATTGTGGGTTTGCCCGGTCTGACGGCGACTCCGTGAATGAGGATATTAGATTCAGGTAACGCCGACGCCACACCGATCGTATGGTCTCGGGAACCCACCGAGCTACCGCCGGACACCAGGACAGTGTCCGCCACGGTGAGTGCTTCGCGGGTGACACTAAGAAGTGCATCGAAATCGTCGCGGACAATCCCCAACCGATGCACTTCTCCGCCAGATGCTTCGACCATCGCGCTTAACGAGTGAGAGTTGACGTCTCGGACCTGACCCGGGCCCAGGGATGATTCAACGGGCACTACTTCGTCCCCTGATGAGAGGATTGCCACAATCGGTTTTTTGTAGACTTCGACCTCGCCCATGCCGAGTGCAGCTAGTGCTCCGATTTCCTGCGCACCAAGTCGACATCCGCTCGTGACAACTCTGTCCCCTTGAGCAAGGTCCTCATCGGCCGCAACTACGTGCTGTTCCGGAGCCACAGTGCGAGTGACCTCTATGGTCGACGAGTCGATCTCCTCTGTATGTTCAACCATTTCCACTGCATCGGCACCCGGCGGAAGCATCCCGCCGGTGAGGATCCGTGCTGCCTTGCCGGGTCCTAACGAGATGCTGGCTTCGGTGCCCATGTCAATGGACCCGATGACCTCCAACAGAGCCGGAGACGACTCGGAAGCGCCAAACGTGGAAGCAGCCTGAACTGCGAATCCATCCATCGTCGATCGCCTGAATCCGGGGAGATCGGCATCAGAGACGATGTCGCTTGCGAGGACTCGCCCAGTAGCGTCCGTGAGTGGAACGGTTTCGGTTCCGACCGGTTGAAAACTCCCGGCCATCTGCAGCGCTTCTTGTAACGTCACTACTTTGAAGAACTCCTTCATCTGTGAACCAAGCACTCCTTCCTGGCGATGACCACCGTGAGTACGAAGGATACAACGACGACAATCGCTCGCGTATGTAAAGTTCAGTTTCGGATGGTGAGGAGGAGGTGGAGAAGAAACGCAATCCCGCATCTTTGGGGTGATCCTGGTTTGGCCATCTTTCATTCGTATTCGTGTATGTGAACAGTAGACTGATGACATGAGGCTGAATTGAGCTGCAGACTATGATGTGTCAGGAGGAGTATTTGCAGGACATTGAGGCAACACCGACTATTGAAGACTCCCTCCGGGAGATCGTACAGCGCGAAGAGGCAACCGCTAGTCTGGTCGATCGGAGTACTGACAGCTTGTGGGATCATCTCTGCAGAACGGCAAAGATTGCTGAGCATATTGGTCGCGCGGAAGGCATCGATCCAACAACTTGCCGTCTGGCTGCGTTGTTTCACGACGCCGGCAAGTTCCACAATGGGCAACTGCACGGAGACTCTCAGGCTGAGGAGGTACATTCGGTCGAGGTTTTCCGGCGCCTTGCAGATCAGAATGGGATTTCAAAGGATCACGTCGACGAGATCTCCGAGGCGATCCTGCAACTGTATCGTGACGACCCGGATCCAACGCCTCTCGCCCGGGTGCTCTTCGATGCTGACAACCTCGACAAGCTTGGACATCTTGGAGTCGCGAACTTCTTCGTCAAACGAGGCTTGCGAGGTGGTGGGATATCGCCCGATTTCCTCGTTCAGTTCACCGTCGAACTGACCTACGCTCGGCATGCCGAGGCGTGTATGCAGACTGAAGCAGGTAGGATCTGGGCAAGGCGACGGGCGCCTCAGGCACGGGGCTTCTATTTTTCTCTGCTTGATCAGCTCAGAGAGGATGGCCTCTTCAACATGGCTATCAAAGAGGTTGAATATGACGGATTGTTGATTGATGCGGTGACTCCTGAGGTCTGCAATTGCGGGCGGGCGATGGCACCCGAAATCAGGCAGGAGGAAGGCATCA
>JAAESQ010000956.1 GCA_024229275.1 bacterium
CGGACCCGCCGGGGCACGCCGCCGGCCGTGTGCAAGGCATCTTGAAGACCCGTCGCCAAGGCCTCGAACGACTCCGAGTGGCAGAGGTGGACGTACTGCCAGTTGGAATACGTGAAGACGGCGTGGAACAGCTTGTGGTCATACGGACGTCCCTGAATCGTGACCCGCAGAGCATTCAGATCGACGAAGTCGAAAGCGATCACGTCGCCCGGATGATGAACCTGGGGGAAGTGGACTTCTTGTTGCACCCCGTGCTGCAGCTTCCATTGCTGAACTCGCCGCTCCAACGTCCGTCGAATCGAATCGGTGACCCGCAGTTCGCCTTGGCCACCGGCCGGCGGATTGTATTTCTGCTTCAGCCAATCGAGCAAGGCAAAGGGTCTCAGCCGGTGGTCCTCTTCCAAGAGTTTCTCGATCTCCGGCCAATACGGATCGAGGGGGTCTTCCCGAGTCCGATAGCTGCGTGGTTGCCGCTCCTGTTGGCTGGGAAGTATGCCGCTATCGCGGTACTTCCTGATCGTTCTTTCACCCATCTCAAGCCTCCGTGCAATCTGTGCCACGGGATGTCCGCGGTGAAGCATCGAGAACATCCTGCCGGCCTTTTCGTCCTTGAGCATCGCAAGCCTCCTTTGTGTAAGAGCTTGCGATAGCCTGCCACATCATGATCGGTTACGGGAATTCCAATCGCCGCGAAACCGATAGCTATCATTGCTAGCAGTCATAAGCACGGCCGTTCTAATTGTCGCTCACACGAAACAACAGACCTGCTAGCACGCCCCTCTCCCGGTCGTTCTAATTGACGCTCAGACGGGAAAGCTAATTGACGCCTTACACACCGAGAATCGTATCAGAGTGGTCACCCGAATTCAGCTCGTCGTCATCCCCGCCGCCGTCGATATAG
>JAAESQ010000957.1 GCA_024229275.1 bacterium
GAAAACCCTACGGGTTTCCCACAGCTCCCACACCTGCTACGACGAGATTCCTTGTCCTCGACGTCTTGGCACACGAACAGTCAACGAGGTGTTGGCACTTGTGAGCTAACCTCTACCCTCAGTACGCCTCGTCAAGAAAGGCCATCGCCCGATCTTCGTCGCCGTCCATGATGACCTGTAGCGATCTTCCGTTGGAGATCTTTGGGATGTGAATAACGCGTACGACATGTTCGAGATCGGCAAACTCCGGTGTCACTTCAGCTAAGGCATTTGGCGAGTTGTTGAGGAGCTGCTCGTTCCAAGTGTTTTCGGCTTCATCGGGGTAAAGAGGCAGGTAGGTGATTCCAGCCTCGACAAGATCCTGGAAGAAGTGCGTACCGAACGAAACGTCGGGAAGGTACGTGCCCTTTTGGCGGGCGACTTCGATCAGCATCGAGGTGTGGCAGATATCGGCATACGTCACTGGAATGCCAAGTCTGATGTCGCCTCGGCTGCCCCAGCGTCCCGGACCCATCATGATGAATCGTCGTTCGGGAAGGGTGCGGTTGATTTCACCGACAGCCTTGGCGACCCTCAGCATGTCCTCGCGTGTAGGGAGCTTTTCATAGTCGAGAGGATCGACAAGCACCACATACTCAAGGTTACGAATTTGAGCCATCTGGACGTAGCGGTGAGCCGTGAATGCGATGTCCTCACTCGCGATGTCAGTCGGAATGAGAACTCTCTTGGCGGCGGAGGCGAGGCTCAATGCACGACACTGAAGAAGGTGCAGCCGTTTTCCGTTGTGGGCGAACTCGACGTCAACGGGCTCGCCAAGCCCTTCCTCAAGGAGATCGAGAATCTTCTTCATGTCGCGCGGGAAGGATGAGTTGAGTAATCCATTCATGGTGACGACCAACTCGTCCGGTTGGTGCTGCGCCATGATGCCGACCATGGGTAGAATCTGGCGGTCTCGAAATATCGAGAAGATGCGATTCATCATCGGCAGTTTTCTGCCTACCCGACCCATGAAATCGGTCAAAGAAACTGAGTTGAACTCCGCCTCGCGGAAGTCCACCGCATCAACAACGTGCTGCGAATAGCGGTAGATCTCGTCCGGCTGCTGTACGGCCCTGAGCGTGGGTTGTTCAAGGGCGACGAGTACCGGGTAGTCGTCACCGGTTCGGTCGACCGCCCGCGTGCCGAGTCCAAGCACCAGGCGAGCCACTCCATCGGTGCGCTGAATTCGAGGTGACCAACGCATCTCGCAGCGCGAGAACGCGACCCCGGCAAAAACTGGAAACAGCATGTCGCCGATTTCTTCGCCGACGACCTGTTGGATGAGAATCCCCATTTGTTCCTGGAAGTCGAGCAATCCACGTTCGCGGCGGTACTCGATCGGATCCGCGTGAAAGGTCGAAGCGTAGACCTCAGAGATGGCGTCCTCAAGGGCGGCGATGCGTTGCTCGATAGTGCCCCGATTGACGATAAACAGACTCTTGTATTTACCGGAGAAGGCATGGCCGATGCGATCTTCGAGCAGGCTTGAGGAGCGCACGACGATTGGAACCTCTCCAAGCTCCTCGAGCATATCCATCAAACCCTTGTGAATCGTCGGCGGGAACGTACCACTCTTGAAGAGTCGCTCGACCAGCGGGAATTCCTCGCGCACCTCATCGATTGGTTTGTACTTGACGTTGATGAGTTCTTCCAAACCGTTGTACTCGATGAACTCGAGGACTCCGTTGGAAGGAATGTGATACGACTTCGGCACGCGGAACTTAACGTCGAACTCGCCACGCCGCTTTGCTCGATGGAGTATCGCCTTGGCGAGAATGAGTCCGGCTGCCTTACCGCCGAGCCGACCCTGATTGCCATGGGTGGGAATGACGTGGTCAAGCACATCTCCAAAGTCGCGTACCCGAACGAACTTCTTGGCGACCGCAATGAAGTCGAGTTGGTCAGTAAGGAGTCGGCGGACGAGAGCCGCTCGAGTGCCGATGACGTCTTCGCGTGGTGCGACAGCTTCACCGGGAGCAAAGTCGAGAAACTCCCGAACCTTTTCGCGCAACTCAAGCAAAGGTGTATCGGCATCCTCAGCGAGTCGGGACACTTCGAACGCGAGCTGGCGCTTCTCGGTCAAGAGAATCGTTGCAGAAATAGCCTCGGGTTCGAGATGCTTCTCGGCGTGTTTGAGTGCAAGCTCGTAGAGGGTGCGATGCGAGTTGGAGGGCATTCTTGGTTTGGGCCGGTTGGGATCGACGTGTTCTCGAGAGCCGACGAGTCTCAGCGCGACAGTAAGCTCTGCGTCCAATTCGTCGAAGTCCACCAGGCCTTGACGCTGCATGTCGACGAGGAGTTTTCGGCACACCCGTTCTGCGAGGTCGGGTCTCCGATCCTTGAGGTTATTGAACTGTTCTCGCCACTGTGGGACGTCCACGCGCTTCTCCCAAGTGCGTGCGCACCTTGCACGCGCATCACCATTCTAGCTCTGGTCTGTCGGTGGGAACAGGGTTAGCCGGTCGGCGAGCCCTCGATATCCTCCTGAGGCTGTTCAGGGACTGGGGCCGGACTTAGGGCGTCGAGGTCTTCGAGGATCGCTGCGGCATCCGCAGGATCCACGCTCATAACGGTGTCACGACCACTCACTGTAAGGCAGACATTGCCGCCCTCTGCCATCGGCCGGAGGAATGTGAGGACTGTCGGCTCGCCGTCAGCACTTTCCTGTGCGGTCTTGAGAGTCAATGTGACTCGTCCAAGTTCGCCGGGAGACATTGCGACGAGGTCAAAGTCGATCGCTCGCATTTGCGAGAGCTTTGACAGTCGGCTGAGGACCTCGCTGTTGTTGGCCTCTGATCCGTCAGCGAAGCGCCAGATGCCCTCGATCCTCTCAATGTCAACCTGTCCACCGTCGGTCGCCACAGCGATGCCGTCACAGTTCCAGCTGTCGAAAGGAAAGATCATCTGAGAACGCCAACGAACTGGCGCCTTGCCAAGGCCGGTCTCTGCCCGATCCGTCACCCAGAAAGTCTGAGTTGCGTTGCGGCGGCAGGCGACTTGGGTCTTATCCTCGACCTGGCGAGTTGCCCCGAACTCGAGCACGATGGGTTCCTTGTGAGCGCCTGGAAGAACCGTTATCTGATAGCGCGGCTGGTCAAATCCCATCGATGAATCTGCGCCGGGGTCGTCCACGAAGTCGACGATTTCGACTGCGTTGAGGTCGGAAATGACATTGCGAAATTGTTCTGGATCTCCAAGATCCTCAACCGGTTGGAGAAGGCTCCACTCGTCATCAACCTGGACCGCATGGACATGGCCGTAGTTCGTGACGAGGTCGAATGAGGCGATCTCACCTGGAGTCAGCGTCACCAGACTGGTTGAACGCCATTTGTCGACCGGTTTACTGACGTTGGCCGCGAAGTAGCCTTGGACGATGAAGACTTCATCGCTACCGAGGTTGATGGCGCGATTCGAACCGAGTGGGAGTTCTTCCCCGATTGAGATTTCGGTGCGTTCGTCGTCGTTGTCGGTGATGGCCACTAAGAGAGACGGACTGGTCAGGCCGTACTCGGCGAGATCGATTTCATCTACCGAAAGACGGCGATCGACATCCAGGCTCTCCAGCGAGCCAAGCAATGAATCGACCTGTGCTGAATCAGCTGGAAAGTCGATAGGCTCGATGAGGCGCCACGTGTCTCCGTGTTTGTCGAGACGAACATAGCCGGTTTCGGAGGTGAGTTCGACAGACTGGACGTTCTCTCTGTCCAAGCCCGGAAGGGCGCGGTCTTCTTTGGCAGCGACCTCCTCGGTAGTGGGCCGGTGCCGGTCGAAAAGCAGGATATAGGCCGCGAATGCAGCGACTACGATTGTCAGTATGACCAGGTTCTTATTCCGCATCAGATCCTCCGCTCGAATTTCGTCTCGAGGCGGGTCAGTGGCGGCGCCGGCGCCAGACCAAAATGCCGAGGGCGATAGCAGCCCCTGGCAGTAAAATGATGATCAGGATGAAGATGTTACGCAGCTGCTGCGACGACAAATAGAGGTTGACCTGATCCACAGCACGAGGTGGGATACCGAGAGACCCTTCCCGGGTCGTTAGCCAGTTGAAGGCGTTGAGCACCAGAGTGAGGTTTCCGGCATTCGATGCCTGTGCATCGGTCAGGAAGTCCGAATCGCCAAGCACTACGAGACGGAAGCCATTGCCGGGTGGTGCGCTCTCATCGCCTTCTGCCATACCCGCGGCAGGAGTGGCCGGTTCGGACACGATGCCGACGGCAACTGGTCCAAGTTCGTCTATGCCGTCCGGTGCTACCGGTTCGCCGTTGAGAAGCTGGCGAAGATTTGTCTCACCCCAGCCCTCTGAACTCGTCTCGACTAACACTGTGGTCGCCCACTGCGGGTCCGTCAGGTTCTCGAGCGAGCGGGCGACAGGGAACAGCGCAGCCATTCCTTCGAGGCCGGTAGTAATTGGATGGATGCCGAAGTCTTGCAGGTACACCGCCGAGAGGTCGAAGAAGGGAAGCCGGCGTGACGGATCGACGACGAGATCATCCCGAATGCCGATGCCGTGGTCCGCGAGCAATGCCTCGAGTCCGGTTTGGCGCATCACGCCGCTCTGGTCGATGAGCGGATCGATGCATACCAGTAGGCGTCCGCCGTCAGCGAGGAAGTCGCGCAGCAGATTCACTTCGTGGGGCGCAAACTGTGCGGTCGGCCCAATGATAGCGAGAACTCCAGCGTCGTCGGGTACCTGTCCGGACAGAAGTGATACCTCCGCAACTTCCATATTTTCCCTCTTGAGGGATTCCTCGAGCATTTGTAGTGTTCGACTGGTTACGGAACTCATCGCATCGAGACCTATCTCGCCGTGGCCGGTCACGAAGTAGACCTTCGGAACTTCGGGAGCTACAAGTGACAGAATCGCGGAAGTGAATTGTTCCTCACCCTTGAACGCCCTCAGAGTGGCCGGCTGACCGTACTGCATTCCGGAATAGTCGTAGTCGGCCATTTGATCGGAGGTGACGTACTTTGTTCTTTCACCCTGAATGAAGACGGCGGTGTTAGCCATCGAAATACCGTACTGTTCGGCCAATTGTTGCGTTCGAAGCGGTTCTCTGTCCGGATCGATAAACTCGACACTAATCTTATTGGAAGCTGCTTCGTAACGGCTCAATAGCTCTTGGACCTGCTTAAAGAGAGGAGATCCTTGAGTCATGAAGACGACGATTTCGATGTCGGATTCGAGTCCGTCAATGATGTTGAGAGATTTCTCGGACAACGTGTAGAACTGTGAACGTGTCCAATCAGGTGTAATCCAGTGTCGAGCACCGAGCCAGTTGACCATGATGGTCAACCCGATTGCGAGCACGATCCCGACCATGCCAGCGGCGGTGTAGCGGATTGCCTGTTGCCTCATGCCGTCACCTCCACTTCTTCACTTCAAGCGACTTGGTGGCCAGGAACAGGAATAGCGCCCCGACCGAGAGCTGGTAGACGAGGTGCCGTGTGTCGACGATGCCGCTCGCAAAGGTGTCCATGTGGTTCCACAGGCTCATGTGTTCGACGACAGGTTTCAGTACTGAGTTGGAGACCAGCATGTAGTCAACCAGCGGGATGGAGAACATCAGCGCCAGGACAGAGAA
>JAAESQ010000958.1 GCA_024229275.1 bacterium
CGACACAGTTTTGAATGGTCATCCCTTCCAGCACCCAGCCCTTCGGGCCTGAATCATTGGGATTTTCGTTGCCTTCATTGAGGCCTCTGTCGCCAAATGCAGCGAATGCACGTGTGACATCGTTACCATCGATAATGGTAAGTCCGGGACCGGCACCTCGATAAGTAACACCACTTTTTATTTCGATCTGAGACGTCAGGACATATGTTCCTGCGGCTATCTCAATAGTATCACCGGCCTTAGCCAGCTCGTTCGCAGCCGCAATGTCTCCACCTTCTTCAACAGTAATGGTAACTCCGGTTTCGGCGCTGGCTTCATACGAAAGTGTTACGTTGTCAAACTCGACTCCGACAGTGTTGTCGGGAGGATTATCTTTATCGAGCCCCAAATTGAGTAGACGAATCTCCAAGGGCTGTCCCACAAGGGCCGAATCGGCCGAATCGTAGGTGTACTGAACGGTCGAAGTGGCCCATGTCATGTAGTCCGGCCACAACGTGTCATTATCCTCGGCAATAACGGTTCCGCCGGCCAAGAGCTGGACACTATAGCCTGCGAAGTAGTAAAAGTTCGAGTTTCCCACCTCTGCGGTCAGCGTGTAGTTTGTGTTGGCCGCGAACGTTTCGGTCAAGACCTGCGCCACGCCGCCGGCGTCACCTACAGCGTTCTCGCTATACAGCACATTCTGGCCTTCGGGCGCGACCACCGGGTCGAAGTCTGCAGATGTAACGTGCCATATACCGGGGCCTTCACCGCCCACCCAGGTCCAGCCCGAAACGTCGAGCCAGGTCCAATCATCTTCGGCCAATACGGGATCCTCAAAGCCC
>JAAESQ010000959.1 GCA_024229275.1 bacterium
GCCCTGACTGCCCCTGACCGAGCCGCCAAAGACGCAGCTGATTATCCTTGACCGACCCCTATGTACAAGTGCATGGTACCAGTGGACTCTGCACTGGCCTCCATGAAAATGCTGTCGAAACTGGATGAGGCAGGCATTCGCTGGACGTTAACATGAGCCGTGAAGCAACATCTCTAAACGGCGGTTGAAAACCGTGGCGCTTTGGCGGTTGCCGGCGGTCGGCTGAAGGACGTGTCGCCCTGGGCTACCCTGGCTGTGAGTATGGGTCACAATGTGCGGTTTTTGACAACCGTACAGAGGCCCAACTTCAGCGAGGGGAACAAGGGTGTATACGGACATGGAGCAATGGACAGAGGTTCGCCGCCGGGTTCTGGCCGGCGAGCAGAGCAAGCGGAGCGTGTGCCTGGAGTTCGGGATCCACTGGGACACGCTGGTGAAGATGCTGGAGAACGCTGAACCGCCGGGGTATCGGCAACGCCGGCCTCGCGGTAAGCCCAAGATCGGGCCATTCCTGGGAATCATCGACGAGATTCTGCGGCAGGATCAGCAGGTCCACCGCAAGCAGCGTCACACGAAGAAGCGTATCTTCGAGCGACTGAAGAAGGAGTACAACTACCCGGGTGGCTATACCGCTGTGAAGGAGGCGGTACGCGATTGGAAACGGCAGCACCGTGAAGTATTCATGCCATTGAGCCATCCGCCCGGCGAGGCCCAGGTGGACTTCGGCCAGGCCCGGGTCATCCGTGACGGCGACGAGATCACCGCCGCCATGTTCGTGATGACGTTGCCGTATTCGGATGCGATCTTCGTGTGCATCTACCCCCGCGAGTGTACGGAGGCGTTCCTGGACGGCCATCGCCGGGCGTTCGAATTCTTCGGCGGGGTACCGAAGCGGATCAGTTATGATAACAGCCGAATCGCGGTCAAGCGGATCATGTGCGGTCGGCAACGCGAGCTGACCGACGCGTTCCTGAGGCTTCAGAGCCACTACCTGTTCGCACATCACTTCTGCCTGGTCCGCCGGGCCAACGAGAAGGGGCACGTCGAGAACCTCGTGGGTTATGCGCGGCGTAACTTTCTGGTTCCGATCCCACGGGTAAGTTCGATCGAAGAGCTGAACATCCGGCTGGAGGATGATTGCCGTCAGGACTTACAGCGAACCCTCCGCGGCAAGGACGGCACGAAGGCCCGGTTACTCGATCAGGAGCGAGAACAGTTCCTGTCGTTGCCGGATGAGGCGTTCGAGGCCCGACGGGTCGAAACGCCGACCGCGAACTCCCTGTCGCTGGCCCGCTTTGATCGCAACGATTACTCCGTCCCGACGGCTTATGCCTATCACCAGCTAACGGCCATTGGCTCGATCGAACAGGTCCGCATCCTGTTCGCCGACCAGGTTGTCGCAACACATCGGCGCTGCTGGGGCCGCCATCGCGTGATCTTCGACCCGGTTCATTACCTGGCGTTGCTGGAGCGTAAGCCCGGGGCGTTGGACGTGGCTCGGCCGCTGGAGGACTGGCAGTTGCCGGACTGCTTTACGGTCCTGCGTCGGCGTCTGGAGAACGAACGGGACGGGGACGGGACGCGTGAGTACATCAAGGTGCTGCGACTACTGGAATCCGCAACCCTTCGACAGGTGGCCGATGCCGTGACGTATGCGCTATCGATCGGGACGATCGACGGTGACGCGATCCAGTTGATCCTCGAACATCGCCGGGAGCAGCCCTGCCCGTTGTTCCAGTTGGACGGTCGGCCACACCTGGCTGGGGTCCATGTCGAATCGCCGGACCTCTACGCCTATGACGAATTGTTGGTGGGAGGTGCGGTATGAGCCAGACGAAATCCACCGTATTGCTCAAGCACCACCTCAAGGCTCTGAAGCTGCCGACGATGCTCAGTGAGTGCGAGAAGATCGCTGCCCGTTGTGCCCAAGAGAACGTGGATCACTTGGGCTTCCTGTTGCAGCTGTGTGAGCAGGAGCTACTGGATCGTGAACGACGTGCCGCCGATCGCCGACTCAAGACGGCGAAGTTCCCCAACCACAAGACGCTGGAGAGCTTCGACTTCCGCGCCCGGCCATCGGTCAACAGGCCGATGATGACGGAGCTGACACGATGCGAATACATCGACAAACGGGAGAACGTCTTATTGGTCGGTAATCCCGGAACGGGCAAGACACACCTGGCCACGGCACTGGGCATCGAAGCGTGCAGTCGGGGTAGACGCGTCCGGTTCTGGCGCGTCACTGAGCTGATCACGCAACTGATGGAAGCCCGTGAGGAACGCATCCTGACGCGAATGAAGGGCCAACTGGCCAAGCTCGACCTGCTGATCCTCGACGAACTCGGTTATGTGCCCGCCAGCAAGCTGGGCGCCGAACTGCTGTTCGACGTGATCAGCACCGCCTACGAACGGACCAGTGTGATCGTCACGACGAACCTGTCGTTTGAACGATGGTCCGAGGTGCTCGGCTGCGAACGATTGACGGGGGCTGCCCTCGATCGCCTCACGCACCGGTGCCACATCATCGAATGCAACGGCGACAGCTATCGGCTCAAGGACGCCAAACGGCGGCGGCGTCCGGACAAGTCACCTGAGGGCCCTGAGGCCAGCGAAACGTAAAACTCACAATCTCACAGAAACTCACAGGTTTTCACAAAGAAAGAAAAAGAACCAAAAAGAAAGAAAGCTACTACTACTGTATTGGGTGTGAGAAGATGAGGAGAGGACGGTTGAATCGTTCCCTCTCCCCGGGTATCTTGCTGCTACTCTGGCGCTACGTTCTTCAACCGCCCAGCGCCACACTATTCAACCGCCGTACAGAACACCACGATTGCCCGTCGTCGGAGACGCCGCCGCCGGTTACCAGCAGATGGACGTGCGGATGGCAGCCCATCTGGCCGGTCCAGGTGTGCAGCACCATGAGGATGCCC
>JAAESQ010000960.1 GCA_024229275.1 bacterium
AGTGCGCTTCCAACAACGACAAGTCGCACCTCGCCAAAGCGCTTCGCCAGTCGGCCAACGAGGCCCCCTTGCACAATGGCTCCCATAACGCCGGCAAAGACGAAGAGGTAGCTGATCTGGGGAATCGTCAAACTGTGACGAGCACGCGCGAACTGAGCAAACGTGGTCTCGAAGTTCGCGAACGCAAATATGACGATCAGAATCTGCGCCATGCACAAGGCCAACTGCCGGTGCGAAAGCGTGCGCCGCAGAAGTGTGAAATCGAACATCCCCCGTTTGACCGCAGAAGGAGATGTCTCAGCGCGGGTCTCCGGCAGTCGTACGATCACCAGTACGAGCGCCAGAGCTGACATCGCGGCCGCCGCCACTCCCGGCAGCCACATCGCGAAGTGAACCAGGGTCCCGCCGATTGCAGGGCCAAGGATGAAGCCAAGACCGAAGGCGGCACCTATCATCCCCATGGCCTTCGCCCGCTCGTCCTTGTTTGAGATGTCCGCCATCACCGCCTGGGCGGTGGAAATGTTGGCTCCCGAAATACCGTCGATTACCCGCGACAGAAAGAGTACCCAAAACGACCCAGCAAATCCAAACATGAGGTAGCCGATGACTGACCCACAGAGCGACACCATCAGCACCGGCCGGCGGCCGAACCGGTCGGAAAGTCGGCCAAGGATCGGCGCAAAGATGAACTGCATGATCGAGAACGAGGCCATGAAAAGGCCAAAGACAAGTGGTCCGGGACTGTACAGTTCGGCGTAGAGCGGCAGAATCGGAATCACGATCCCAAAGCCGACCAAATCTATGAAGACAATGAGAAAGACTATACCGAGCGTTGCGCGTTTCTGCTTCATACTGGCCAAGACAACCGCGCTACCACGGCTACGATTCCCGTGGAGGTAAGAAGTCAAAAGAAAGAAGAGAGACGACCGAAGAGAGATGTGTACCACGTTTCATAGATCGCTCCTTTCCTGACGTCTTGCTTCTATCGTTTATCTTCATACTTGGCTCACGATGCTGCTGTGACCGCTCTGTCTCAGCGGCGCCAAAACTCCCTTGACACCATCGCGAGCAGGGTGAAGATTTCAAGCCGGCCGAAGAGCATCAGTGTCGCCAATGTCACCTTCACTCCACCCGGACAGTGGGCAAAGTTGTCATACGCCCCGACCTCGCCCAAACCCGGCCCCACATTTCCGATCGCTGTTAGCGACGCGGTCAACGATGTCAACACGTCATAACCATACGCCGCTACAACCGCTGCGCC
>JAAESQ010000961.1 GCA_024229275.1 bacterium
CCCCCGAGGACAGCAAGTGAAGCTTGCGGTCGACATCGAAGTTGACCTTCGAGAGGCTGAAGTGCAGGTGGTGTCAGCGCGACTGCAACCAACTCTCGATGCGAACGAGGTTGAGGACGTTCCTCCACTGCTGTTGTTTGCCGATCTATCCGTGGGCGCTGAGATATCGCCGGTCGGTGGCGCTGCGGCGATGCTCGAAGTTGTGCGCACACTGATCGCTTTGAAGGATACCGGCAACTTCGAACTGGTGCGTCCGGTTGTGTTCCTATGGTCCTCCGATCCTGCGGCAGTGAGGGCCTTTGTCGTTGATAACGACCTTGCACCAGTTGCAGCTATTGAATTGCGAGATTTTGGAGCAGGTCATGTCCTCAACCCTGTGATGCATGCGGTTGTGCCTTCGGGCACTCATGCTTCGTGGTTGACCAGTTGGGTTGGTCTGGCGTTGAGCCAGAGCTTGCAGTACCAAGATCACACAGAGCCCGATCTTGGGGTGGAGTGGATTGTAAGAGAACAGGTCTTTCCTCTGGATTGCGACAGGTTTTTACTCAATCGCGAAGATGTGACCTTTCCAACAGTACTCCTGAGTGAGAGCCCGCCGTGTCTAGACCAGCAGATGCCTGCCCCGACACTCGAGAGTTCGGTCGATGAACTGCGGTGGAAGACTATTGTCACGGCGACACTCGAGGTCATTCGTCCACTCGTCACTGGCGAGCCACTTTCGAACGCCTCGTTGAATCGAGTGGCAGAACGGATACTGACGCGTTACTGGCAGCGTGCGATTGGCGCGTTTTACTTGCCTGGCTCTGCTCATCAGCAAGACCCAGACTCGAACGAAGGACGAGTGAGAGGACTCGCCTCTCTCGAAGATGCCCGGAAAGAGACCGATGCTGAACTCGAAGCTTGGAGCGACATGCTGCCAGAGGCGGAACTCGCCGAGCTGCAGCTTTGGATAGCGGCGATCGATGACCTGATGCGTGGCCGATTACAGGAAGCACCACAGGCCACAGCAGCTGCGCCACTAGAGCCGAAACCATCAGATGCGATTGTTGGTCCTGATCCCAAGGATGGTCCTTCTGCGGTGAGTGCGTCGCGTACGACTCCATCGGCGGATCAGGGCGTTCAACGTCAGCCGACCCCGTCACCGGTTAAAACCCCAGCTCCGCTCTCCGAGCCCATTGCCACCCCAACACCGGCCCTGCCTCGACCGACTCCCGAACCAAGGATCGTGGTGCCGACACCGACAGCTGTTCCGCCCACGCCTGTGCCGGATCTCCCTGCCCCAACTCCGACACCAGCCGGTATCAAACCGATGGCGGTACAGGCCGATGCCTACTTGGTCCAGGTGCGACGCGACCTCGAGGATGGTAATTGCGAATCAGCGCTTGCCAAACTACGCCGCATCAGTGACCAGACTCCTGAGCAACACACCCAAGCCAGAGCCCTCATCGCCACCGTCGAGAAGCGAATGGAAACGTCGCGCAAGGCGTTCAGTGAGGGGATTGGCCATCTCACGGAACGGCGTCAAAGTATGGCATTGGCAGCCTTTAAGCGTGTTGAGCCCTGCACTGCAGACGAGTATCGTCAGGCTCAAAAGAGAATCCAGTCGATTCAGGAGCCCGCATCTCAGAGTGGCGGCGACGGTGACTGTGAGTCGCTCGGAGTATTGCGAGCGACTCGAGCGCAGGGAGACGGACGCACCGTGAGCGGAAGCCTGAATATTGGTGAGAAGGCCGTCTACTGTTTCGGCGCCGAGATGCCCGGCTATGGTGATCTCGAGGTGTTGGTGCCGATGGGCTTCCGTGCTGAGGGTATGGGACTCATCGTCGCTCAAGGATTCAAGACGTTCTCAAATAGTGATGTGAGATATGTCCGTTATTACGCGGAGAAGCTGACACCCGGAACCCGGGTTGAAGTGACTCTGCACAACAAGCAGTCGAGTACAGCGGAGTTCGAATGCGAGTTCTACTTGTATCCACGATAGTCA
>JAAESQ010000962.1 GCA_024229275.1 bacterium
CGTTCTCGAACAACTCCTTCTGCCAGCGATAGATCTGGCTGTGCCGCAGTCCATATTCATCGCACAGGTCAGACATCGGCACCTTCTCAACCAAGTACTTCTTAAGTACCTGTCTATTTTGAGAACTGGTCTTTTCTGAGATTTCGGAATCGCGTAGCTTTCCGCCATGACGATTCCCGAACTCGAAGAACAACTCCGGCAACGCGAGGCGCAGATCAAAGAGCAAGCTGCGCGAATCAAGGAACTTGAAAGAGAGATCGAGGAGCTGAAGAAGCTGCTCGTGGAGAAGGCCAAGTCGAAGGAGGCCAAGCCGCCGAAAGAGGCGACTAACTACAGCGTCGACCGGCACGAGCGGAAACGGCGAAAACGACGCCGTCGCAAGAAGTCGACGGGCAGGAGGCCGAAAGACGTGAAGCGTGATCTTGCCACGCAGACCATCGATCTTTATTGGTACGGTGCCGATCGGAAAACATGTGTGTTGCGCCGCGAGCAGTTCGTGTGGCGGCTGATCGATGGGAAGGCTCAGTACGTCCACTATCGCATCTTCGACGAGCCGGAGTCCACTGATCTGCCGCCGGTCGACGGCGTTCGTAATGGGAAATGTGAATACGGCCTCGAGATTCTCATCACGCTGGCGTATCTCGTTTACTGGACGGGCCTGTCGATCGATAAGGCGTGTGGGATTCTCGCTTTTTTCACGGGTCTGGAATTGTCGAAGGCGCAGGCCGACTCGTTGCTTTCGCAATTGGCCGCGGACTGGCAGATCGAATACGACGCGATTGCCGAACTGGTGGTGGCGGCCGCGATTCTCTATATCGATGAGACCGGTTGGAAGGTGGGCAAACGGTCGTGCTACACGTGGATCTTCAGTACGCTTTCCAGCGTGCTGTTCAAGTGCGGTGTCGGTCGAGGCAAAGCGGTGCTCACGGACGTCTTGGGGGAGCACTTTGACGGCATCGGCGTGACAGACGATTACAGCGCCTACCAATCGCAGTTCACTGAACACCAGCTTTGTTGGGCTCATTTTCTCCGCAAAGCAATCGCCCTGTCGCTTCGCAATCCGGACAACCGCCAGTACAAGAGGTTCCTGAAGTCGCTGTTTGCCATTTACTACGACGCCGTACGTTTCAGTCGCGATCGTCGTTTGTCGGCGGGACGACAGGCAAAGGTAAACAAGCTGCAATCGCGCATTCGCATGATTTGTCGCCGGTACGGCGAAGAGTTGGACGATGCCGGACCAGCGGACGACGCGAAGTTCGTACGTCTGCAGAACGAATTGGTTGACAATACCGAAAAGCTGTTCGTGTTCGTCTTGCATCCCGAAGTTGAGGCGACCAACAATCGTAGCGAACGTCAGGCTCGCTCGGAAGCCATGGCCCGCAAAGCGGCTCGCACCAGCAAAACCGAGAAAGGTGCGAAGCGACGTGGCGTCATTATGAGCGTCTTGGCGAGCCTTTCGAAACGCCTGGAACATTTCACCCTGGACAGTGTTCTGTCGGAAATCAACCATTGGTTCGCAACGGGACGATCCGTTTTCCAGGAAGAACTCGCCAAGTATAAAGCGGCAACTGCCGCCACGTCACGGGCACCTCCATGACGTTGTGGCCATTCAAACCCAACCTGCCCCCAACCTACTTGTCACCCGTCCACGCCTTTCGGGATAATTAGCAGATACA
>JAAESQ010000963.1 GCA_024229275.1 bacterium
GGGCTTTGACCCCCCAACGGCTATACCGGAGTGCCTCATCGAAATGGAAGACAGCTTGGGTGGCAAGATGCGGATACATTTTAAAAACAAAACGGATATTGAGCTTCTCGAACTTGTAAAAGTATTCTGGAGGAAAGGCCTGTGATCCAGATCACCCCGCAGATGCGGATCCTGGTGGCGGTGGATCCGACGGATTTCCGCCGTTATGTGCAGTTTCCCGTTATGCGCAGTTGGAGGGGGAGAGCCAAGAAATAAAAATGAAGTATCGAGAGGTTACGCGCTGAATGGACGAAAAGGACTCCGCATAACTATACCTCCTTCCAGGAGCCGCCATGTCGGCGGTGGATGGAGGAAAGCCATGACCAACCAAGCGCAGGGCATTGAAGCCCATTTCCACTTTCTAACCCCGGGATGTTTGGGTCCATACCTCGATAAATTCGCTGCCGAGTTGACTTCGGCAGGGTACGCGACTCTGAGCATCAGCGGCTATCTGCAGTCCGTTGCCCATTTCGGGACATGGATGCAGTACAAGCGCATCGCCATAGGCGACATCGATGCGGTGGTAGTTACCGCCTTTGGTGACCATCAGTGCGAGTGTCCAGGCGGTCGCCAACACAAGAGGCTATCACGACGGTATGTGGCGCGGGTGTGGCGGTTTGTCCACTACCTCAACCAACAAGGCTTGATCGACGTTCCACAGGAAAAAACCAAGGATGTGCCTCCTGCCTCGGTGGTGGAATTCAGTGACTGGATGCTTCGTCACCGGGGTATTTCCCCCCGGACCGTGGAACGTTATGAGCGAGTCGTCGTTTCCCTGTTGCCCCTACTCGGTAACGACCCGGCACTCTACAATGCCGCGGGGATTCGCCAGGCTCTTGAGAGCAAAGCCTCTTCCTACAGTCCCGCCACCGCCAAGGATTTTGCCACTGTACTGCGTGCCTATCTTCGCTTTCTGGCCTCGCAGGGTCGGTGTCAGTCCGGTTTGGATGCGGCTGTGCCGACATTTCCCCAATGGAAGCTCTCGGCGTTACCGCGCTACCTTGTCGCGGAGGACATCGAGCGGGTGATCGCCTCGTGTGATGAAGACACACGCTGTGGACTGCGAGACCGCGCCATTTTGTTGTTACTGGCGCGCCTGGGTCTGCGCGCGGGCGACATCGTCAACATGCGCCTCGAAGAGGTCGATTGGAACGAAGGCACACTTCGGGTTCATGGCAAGGGACGTCGGGAAGTTCGGTTGCCGTTACCTCAGGATGCCGGTGATGCACTCCTGGCCTACATGGAGCAGGCACGACCACCGGTGGCTATTGACCGGATATTCCTCTGCGTGCCAGCCCCATACCGCGCTTTTCATTCCTCGGTGGTTGTCTCGGGAATCGTCCAGAGCGCGCTGGTACGCGCCAAGATTGCCAATCCGCCTTCCCGAGGTGCGAATCTGCTACGACACTCCGCCGCCACGTCGATGCTGCGCGCCGGTGCCACCCTCGATGCCGTCTCAACGGTGTTGCGACACCGGTCATTGGATACAACCGCCCATTACGCCAAAGTCGACATCGCCATGCTGCGACCCATTGCACAGCCCTGGCCAGGAGGTGCGCCATGTTGATGGAAGACGTAAGCCGGTACGTGGATCTGCACCGCGCCCTGGGCTTCAAGTACCGAGTCCAAAATGGTTTGCTGCGCAACTTCGCCGCTTTCGCCGAGGCTCAAGGCGATGAGACCGTCCGTACCCAGAGCGTTCTCGACTGGGCAGGACAAGCGCCTTCGCCAGCGCAACGGCGTAACCGCCTGCTTACGGTTCGCCGCTTCGCCTGTGCTATGCAGGCCGAAGATGACCGCCATCAAATTCCACCTGCCGGTGCGTTTGGCCATGTGGGATTCAATCGCTGTACGCCTCATATCTTCACCCCCGAAGAGATTGCAGCGATCCTCAAGGCGGCGGCACAACTAACCCCGGAGGGCTCGATACGGGCAGCTACGTATACCACGCTTTTCGCGCTGCTGGTGGCCACCGGTCTGCGGAGTTCCGAAGCGCTGGCGCTTAAGCTTGAGGATGTGACCGAGGACGGGCTCATCATCCGGGAGACCAAGTTTCGCAAATCCCGCTTGGTACCGCTTCACGAGACAACGATCAAAGGTTTGGAACGATATCTCAGACTACGTAGTCACCTTGGCACTATAGATACCGCCGTGTTCGTTTCCCTCAATAGGA
>JAAESQ010000964.1 GCA_024229275.1 bacterium
CCACAGTCGACACCGCGCGCCAGCTTGAACGCCATATCGACGTCGCGAGCGAATACTGCGGCGTGCAGCCCGAATGGCAGACTGTTAGCCATGGCAATGGCTTCGTCAGCTTCGTCAAACGGATAGAGATTAACGGTTGGTCCGAAGACTTCTTCCCGATGGACTGTCGCGTTCTCTGGCACGTTCTCGAGCACCGTCGGCTCGAGCATTGCATCGTTACGCTCTCCACCTGTCAGGACCGTTGCTCCGTCCTTGCGGGCGTCAGAGATCCACCGTTCCAGGCGCTTGGCTTCACCTTCGGTGATCATCGGGCCCATATCGGTGGCTTCGTCCATCTTGTCACCGATCTTCATCTTGTTTGCCAGCTCGACGAAGCGATCGCGGAAGGCATCGTAGATGTCGCGTTGAATGTAGATGCGCTGCACACCGATGCAGTTCTGACCGGCGGCCCAGAAGGCACCCGAGACACATGTTTCGACAGCCCACTCAAGATCGGCGTCCTTCCACACGATGACCGGCGAATTTGAGCCCAGCTCCATGCCGATCTTCTTCAGGCCCGCACCTCGGCTGATCCTATCGCCGGCTTCGAGACCGCCGGTAAAGGACACCATCCGTACACGCTCGTCAGCAACGAGCGGATCGCCGATCACACTGCCGTACCCGGTGATCGTCTGCAGAACCTGAGGCGGGAGCCCCGCTTCCAGCAGCGCTTCTGTGAGTTTGAGCGCCGACAACGGCGTTACGGTAGCAGGCTTGAGAATCACCGCGTTCCCCGCGGCAATTGCCGGGCCGAGTTTGTGCGCTACAAGGTTCAGAGGATCGTTGAAAGGAGTGATCGCGAGAACCACTCCGATCGGCACTCGGTCGAAATACCCCTGTCGCTGCTCACCACCCGGGAACGAATCGAAAGGGATCGTCTCACCAGTGAGCCTCTTCGACTCCTCCGCAGACACGATCAGAGTATTGACACAGCGAGAGGCCTCCTTACGCGCCTCTCGAATTGTCTTCGACCCCTCACGAGCGATGATCTTGGCAAACTCTTCTTGCTGTTCCTCAACGATGTGGGCCGTGCGATAGAGCACCTGCGCACGATCAAAGACCGTCATGCGTCGCGCTACCTCGAACCCTCGTTCGGCAGCCGTCAGCGCCACCTCGACATCCTCTTTGGAAGCGGACGGCACGGTATCGATCAGTTCGTCGTTAAAGGGATCCCGCACGTCAATCGTCTTCTCACGATCGACCCACTCCCCATTGAGGAACATCTTCATCTCATCCTCCCGATGTGCAGCAGGTCAACAAGCATCGAGTAGCCGGTTTCGACCCGTCCAGCGCCCGGCCCTACGACGGTGACGTCGCCGAGGGCATCGGTGGTTACGGTCATTGCATTGGTCGCACCCATCACTCCCGCAAGGGGATGAGACATCTCGACCAGTTGCGGTCCGACCGACGCACGCACTGCATCGCCGTCACGCCAAACCCTTCCGATCAGCTTATATCGCTGGTCGTTGGCCTTCGCCTTCTCGATGTCGTCAGCGGTTATCTCGGTGATGCCTTCACACGGCGAATCACTTGGGCTGAGCGCGCCACCAAAGACTACGTTGGCCAGGATCGTAACCTTGGCTAGGGCGTCCCAGCCGAGCACGTCGGCATCCGGTACCGCCTCTGCGTATCCGAGTTTCTGCGCCTGATCGAGCGCATCAGCGTAGCTCAGTCCACCTTCCATTTCGCTCAGAATGTAGTTGGTCGTCCCGTTAAGGATGCCCTTCATTTCGCGGACTTCGCATCCAGTAAGGGTCTCCCGAACCAGATTGAGCAGCGGAGTGCCGCTCATGACGGTGCCTTCGTAGAGGAAGTGCACGCCCTTGGAGTCAGCCAGCTCCACAAGCTCTCGCGCATGAAGAGCAAGTGGCCCTTTGTTGGTTGTTGTGACGCTCATACCCCGTTCGATGGCGGCCCGGACGTAGCCGGTCGCTGGCTGTCCGGTTTTGATATCGGTGTAGGTCGCCTCAAGCATCACGTCGGCGTCGGCCTCGGCGATCATTTTCTCGGCGTCCCAGTCACAAGCACTCGACCAGTTCGACAGCGACTCACCGGCCGCAGCAGCGGTCAGCGCCGCTTTCAGATCAAGTCCCTGTGGATCGTAGAGACTGCCCTTGAGAGGGTCGCAAATTCCAACCACCGTCCAGTTAAAACCGTGATCGGCGGCCAGTTGCTCTTTCTTCTCGATGAGCAGTTCCGCGAGGCCCTGTCCCACCGTGCCAAATCCAATGAATAGCAGTCGCATTCCTTCTTCCTCCTTCGACTCAGATTCCAGCCAGCGCCTGATCCAGGTCTGCAATTACATCGTCCGGGTGTTCGGCGCCAACACAGAGTCGCACCATGGTAGGCGGTATGCCAGCCAGATCTCTACCCTCTTCGCCCTGCTGTTGGTGGGTCGAGATCGCAGGAATCGTGGCGACCGATTTGATGCGACCGAGATCTGTCGCACGAAAGACTCTGATGAGTCCGTCAAAGAACCGCCTCGTATCCTCAGCCGAGCCTCGAATCGTAAAGGCCATCAGATGACCAAAGGTCTCGGCACCGTCGTCAACCATCTTCAGATAGCGACTCGCCAGCTGATGGTGTTGATGGTTCGGCAACCCGAGATAATCGACCGACTCGACCTTGGCATGTCCGTCGAGGTATTGCGCGACCTTGAACGTATTCTTCGACATCACCTCGACCTTCATTCGCAGTGAACGCAGGTCATTGAGGAAGAGGAAGGCAGAGTACGGCGACATGCACGGACCGGAGTCTCGGAACGGCCACAGCTTGACCCAGGTGCCGAAGTCCGCACGGGCCTCGTCCTCAAGGTGACGAGAGACCAGGTTGTGACGCGCGATCAAGGCGCCACCAAGTGAGAAACCACCACTGCCGATGGTCTTGGTAAGTGATTGAACGACAATGTCGGCGCCGTGCTCGAGCGGTCGTAGCAAGGCCGGTGTGGCGACGGTCGAATCCACGATGAGCGGAATCTCGTACTTATGGGCTAGTTCTGCGACGGCTTTGATATCGAAGCACACTTGAGTCGGGTTGGACGGCATCTCGGCGTACAGAAAGCGCGTCGAGTCGTCGATCTGCTCTTCCCACTCTTCGATCTGCCACGGCTGCTTGACCCATCGCGCCGTTGCGCCCCGCTCCCGCATCCGAATATTGAAGAGCTGGAAAGTTCCACCGTAGACCTGTGCGCCGGCAACGAAATTGATCGGTTCACCTGGCCCAGAGAATGCGAGGAAGGGTTCTACAGCCTGCTTGATGGCCGACATGCCTGAAGACGTGCACAACGCCGTTGCATCTGCCTCACAGCCATAGCTCTCCAACAGCGCAAGTGTCTCCTCAAGGGCATATACGGTCGGGTTGTGGATTCGAGAGTAACACCAGGTTGGAATCTGGTAGGACAGACCGGCTTCCATTTCGTCGCTGTCACGATAGGCTTGGGATGTTGAAGGGTAGATGCCTTCAATGATGCCACCCTGACCGGAGGAGAACGCCTCCTCGACGCTATACATGCCATGCACGGCTATGGTGTCGAACTTGAGCCCTCGGACGGTGCGTCTGAGCTCTGCTCGCTTTTCACCAGCTTCTCGAGCATCGGCTAGATAACGTTCGAACCTCGTGATCTCCGTGTCAACGACCATCAGTTCCCCTCCCCCTCAGACTCTCCACGTCTCCAATAGCGCGGACGTCACTACTGAAGGGAAACCGGCCCATCACGGTGACGTCTTATCAAAGATGCACTGTCGGCTCATGGAGGCGACAGAATAAAAAATAGGTTCCTATGTCGCCTTCGGTCAAAAAATCGAATACTATTCAATGCATGGCAAAGACAGGAACACTCGACCGAACAGACTTCGACATTATTGCCGCATTGCGGAAGAATGCTCGGTTACCTAATAACAAGCTCGCACAGAAGGTGGGAATCGCTCCGTCAACCTGCCTTGAGCGGGTCCGCCGACTGGTCGCGACCGGGGCTCTCAAGGGGTTTTACGCGGAGGTCGACCCCGACACAGTAGGGATCGGCCTGCAAGCCATGATCACTGTCCAGCTGCGACGCCACTCGCGAGACCTGGTCGAGAGTTTCCGAAGTCATGCGATAACTCTGACTGAAGTGTTAGCTGTCTACCACGTCGCAGGCTCGAACGATTTCTTGGTCCACGCAGCTGTACGCGACGCCGATCATTTGCGTGACCTGGCCATGGACGCCTTCACGACCAGACCAGAGGTGTCGCGAATCGAGACCAATTTGATTTTCGAGTACCGTCGAACCCATGAACTCCCAAACTACAAGCTGGAAGCTATGAAGGATGGCGGCGAGGATCCTTCATAGCGAGCAATTCGCCCCGCGAAATGCAGTGGAGGAAGGCGAAGGATGCTAAGCGACAGGGTGTTAGATTCGGCCTGAGATGAGCATCTTTGAAACCAGCGCGATACTGATCAGCCTTGCGGCGGTATTGGCCTATGTCAACGGTCGATGGCTCAAGTTGCCGCCGACAATCGGGCTGTTGATTCTCAGCCTTGCTCTCGCATTCACACTTCTGGTGGGCGGAGTCTTTTTTCCACCGGTGATCGACGCGACACGTGGTTTTATCGGTTCGATTGACTTCAATCAGTGGCTCATGCACGGGGTTCTCGGGTTCCTCCTCTTTGCCGGCGCGCTTCATGTTGATCTCAGTGATCTGGCGAGACAACACCGCATTGTCGCTCTATTGGCGACCGTTGGTGTTGTCATCTCAACGCTTATCACTGCAGCCCTCGTCTACGGGATTACTCGACTTATCGGCATACCACTACCGTTTCTGCACTGCCTGCTCTTTGGAGCCCTCATTTCACCAACCGATCCCATCGCAGTCCTTTCTTTGCTGCGCAGCCTCGGCGCGCCCAAGAGCCTGGCTACAAAAATGGCTGGTGAGTCCCTTTTCAATGACGGTGTCGGTGTGGTGGTCTTCCTGTCGCTTCTCGCCGTGGCTGGTCTAGGAGGGAGCCATGATCCCGTTTCCGGTGTCGAGATCGTGAAGCTGTTTGCTGTCGAAGCGCTCGGCGGTCTCGCCTTCGGTTTTGCGATTGGGCTCCTCGCCTATCGCATGCTCAAGTCGATCGATGACTACCAGGTCGAGATCCTCATTTCACTAGCACTGGTGAGCGGGGGCTACGCTCTCGCCGATTGGCTCCATGTATCTGCTCCGCTGGCGATGGTTGTCTCCGGCCTAGTCATCGGCAACCATGGTCGCAACTTCGCCATGTCCGAAAAGACCCGTGAGCACCTCGATACGTTCTGGATGCTGGTCGACGAGAGTCTCAACGCGATTCTCTTCGTCCTGATCGGACTTGAGGTGCTGATTCTGAGCTTCAATCTGCAGACGCTCGCCGCTGCCCTGCTCGCGATTCCAGCGTGTCTGCTCGCCAGATTCCTGGCTGTTTCAATCCCGGTGACGGTATTGCGCCCTCTCCGGGAGTTCTCTCCGCACGCCATCAAAATCCTGACTTGGGGCGGTCTTCGCGGCGGCATCTCAGTTGCGCTCGCCCTCGGACTTGCATCGCAACTGGGACCTGAGCATGCTGCGACCCGCGAACTGATTCTCGTCATGACCTATGGCCTGGTTATCTTCTCAATCGGTGTCCAGGGACTGACTCTCCCTCGCCTCCTTTCCCGCCTCGGCCTGTCGAC
>JAAESQ010000965.1 GCA_024229275.1 bacterium
CGAGCCGGTGGACATCCTCGGCTTGGGCATTGTCGCCAAGATCGATATGGCCGAGATCCGAGAACCCTTCCTGCGAGCGCTTGGTCTGGCCTGTCTGGTTGGGACTGGCCTTATCGCCATGGGCGGTTTCCTGTTCTTTCGGATCACCGACCCCTTGATCAATGCGATAAACGCAAGCGAGGCCCGTTTCCGAGGCACCTTCAATCAGGCTGCGGTGGGTATTTCCCATGTGGCACCGAACGGCTCCTGGCTGGAGGTCAACCAGAAGCTCTGCGACATCGTCGGTTATACAGGGGACGAACTGCTGGCGCGCACCTTCCAGGACATCACCCACCCCGACGACTTGGATGCCGACCTCAAATTCGTGCGGCAGGTTCTCGCAGGTGAACGCGAAACCTACAGTATGGAGAAACGCTATTTCCACAGGTGCGGCGATATTGTCTGGATCAACCTGACGGTTTCCCTGGTCCGTGACGAGCATAGAGCTCCGGACTACTTCATTTCAGTGATCGAGGACATCTCTGATCGCAAGCAGGCGGAAGATGCACTAAGAGAGAGAGAGCAATTCATCAGCCGTGCTCTGAATGCCTCTCTAACCGGGATCTACATCTATAACCTGGAAAAGGGCCATAACGATTACATTAATTCCCGCTACACGTCGCTTACTGGCTACTGTCTCGATGATATATGCATCATGACGCCGGAGCAGTTTGCGGGACTTTTTCATCCCGAAGACAGAGAACGCATATTCGCTCACAGGGAAAAAGTTGTGCAGGCGGAAGATGACGATGTGGTCGAGATCGAGTACCAATTTCGGACCCGCGACGGACGCTGGATTTGGTGTCTCTCTTGGGATTCGGTTTTCGACCGAAATGAAGAAGGTAAGGTACGTCGCATCATAGGCACTTTCCTGGACCTCACCGAGCGCAAGCGTGCCGAGGACGCCTTGCGTGTTAATGAGGAACAGCTGCAGCTCATCCTGGCCTCAACCGGGGAGGGCATCTTCGGTTTGAACATGAGCGGATGCTGCACCTTCGCCAACCGCGCCTGCGTCGAGATGCTTGGTTTCGCCAAGGTGGATGATTTGCTCGGCAAGAAGATGCATGAGCTGATCCACCATACGCGCCACGATGGAACCAACTATCCCGTGGAGGAATGCCCTACCTACCGTTCCTGTACCCAACGTCACGTCACCTTCGCGGACGACGAATTGCTCTGGCGTGCAGATGGCAGCGCCTTCCACGCGGAATACCAGTCTTATCCCATGCTGCGAAACGATTCGGTCATCGGCGCGGTGGTGAGCTTTGCCGATATCACCGAGCGCAAGCGGGCCGAAGCGGCACTCAAGCAAGAGCGGGATTTCGCCGAGAGCCTGATCGAGACGGCGCCGGTCATCGTCCTGGTGCTCGATCCGGAAGGACATATCATTCGGTTCAATTCCTTCATGGAGGAGCTGTCGGGCTACTCTTTGGCGGAGGTGAAAGGCCAAAGCTGGTTCGACACTTTCCTGGTCGAGCGCGATGTCCCGCAGGTCGCAGACCTTTTCACAGAAGCC
>JAAESQ010000966.1 GCA_024229275.1 bacterium
CATCGCGCCGCTGACTATCAGGTTTGCTTTGGCTTCCGCGTAAGCCCGTGCCGCAGTCAACTTTTCTGAACGTCTGCTGTTGGCTGAGCCTGTTGAAGAAGTCCTTTGAGGGTCTCGGCCAGTTGTGATTCCTTGTCTGTGATGGTTGGACAAGGGGATCCGGGTGATGATGGGTGAGCCTTTAGGTCGGCAAGACCGGCTTTTCTACGAATTTGATCTCGAAGATATGGTGCCCGCCGATCATCTGCTGCGCCGGATCGATGCGGCTTTGGACCTGACTTGGCTGCGCGGCGAGATGAAGTCGCACTATAGCCACTTGGGCTGCCCTTCGGTCTGTCCCGAGTTGATGATGCGGATGCTTCTGGTCGGCTATTGCTATTCGATCCGCTCGGAGCGGCGCCTCTGTCAGGAGGTGCAAATGAACCTGGCCTACCGCTGGTTCTGCGGCCTGGGTCTGGAGGACAAGGTTCCCCATCATTCGACCATCTCGGTGAACCGGCACGGGCGCTTTCGCGAAAGCGATATTCTGCGCAAGGTCTTCGAGGAGGTGGTCTGCGGCTGCATGACGGCGGGCCTTGTCGGTGGTGAGGGCTTTGCGGTAGACGCCAGCGTCATAGAGGCCAACGCCAGCCGCTTCCAGCGGGTCGAGGGGTCCGAGGTCGATTGGACCGACGCGCAGCGTGCCAGCCGCCCGGTGCGGGAGTACCTGGTCGCGCTGGACAGCGAGAATCCGCCGACCAACCCAAAGCAAAAGCCCAAGGCGATGTCGCCGAGCGACCCCTCGGCGGCCTGGACGACGCGGGGGCGTCACAAGGTGATGTTCGGCTATAGTCTCAATTATCTGATCGACATGGAAAACGCGGTCATCGTCGATGTCGAGGCGACGCCGACGCGGATCTCCAAGGAGGTCGATGCCACCGAGACCATGATTGAGCGCAGCGAAGAGTGCTTTGCCCTCAAGCCAAAGCGCCTGGCCGGAGACGTGGCCTATGGGACGGGCGAGATGCTTGGCTGGCTGGTCGAGCATGACATCGATCCGCACATCCCGGTCTGGGATCAAAGCAAGGTCGCGCCCGATGGCAAGTTCACCCGAGCCGACTTCATCTACGACAAGGAGCGCGATCTCTATATTTGTCCAGGCAGCAAAATGCTGAAGACCTCAGGCACTGCCCATGACGGCACCACGCTTAAGTATCTGGCCAAACGGAGCGACTGTGCGGCCTGCCCGCTCAGGCCCCGGTGTACCACCGGCTTGGAGCGTCGGATCCAGCGCGACATCAATCAGCAAGCCCGCGACTACACCCAATCGCTGATGGAGACTGAGGCCTATGGGGTCTCCTGCGGAGAACGCAAGAAGATCGAAGCGCTCTTTGGCGAGGCCAAACAGATCCTATCAATGGTACGCCTCAGACTACGAGGCCTCACCGGCGCCAGAGATGAGTTCCTGCTGACGGCCACCGTCCAGAACCTCAAAAGGCTCGCCAATCACACCACAAGACCGCCACCACAGCCCTTGATGGCCTGATCCATGCCGCAAAGTCTCATTCGACCAGGCCAATAACGCCAAACCGCCTCAGCAGATCGCTGAAGCGGCAACAAAAAGTCCGCTACTGCCAAAAGCAGACACCGGAAATCGGTTCTAATCGGACTTGTTCAACACCCTCGGCTAAACCGAGACCTTCTGACAGCACCGTCGTTACGACCGCTTTTGGCCCAAAGCCGAAAAACAGGGTTTTGCTTCAGCTTTAACTCACCATACTGAGCTGCTATCAGAACCTCTGCGAGTCGTTTGGACCAAGGTGTAGATTTCAGGATGGCGAATTCTAAGAAGTCGGCGGATACACGTCTGGCTACTTACGGAACTCTTGCGCCCGGACGGGTCAACAACGACCAGCTAGCAGACCTGAAGGGGCATTGGCGACAGGGTACGGTGAGAGGCAGGCTTGTAGAAGCTGGATGGGGGGCAGAACTCGGCTTTCCCGGATTGATCCTCGATCCATCGGGTCAAGCCATCGAAGTTTACATTTTCGAATCGTCAGAACTACCCAATCACTGGCTGCGTCTCGACGAGTTGGAAGGTGCCGGCTATCGGAGGGTGGTCACGCAGGTATGCACCGTAGACGGCGATCTGGATGCATCGATCTATGTAATCGATGCCTGACCTGGATCGGACTTTCATTGCGCGACGTACAAATCGGTCGTCAAACGGCCATGGGTGAAGACAAGCGTCTGGTGGGAATCATCATGCTTAGAGCAGTCCAAAGTTCGGCAGCTCATGTGGCTAATCTTACCCGTATCGAACCCACCAAAGGTTTGGTCCGCAATTGAACACACGACAGACGCGCCTGCCCATCCCCCCCTCACCCCAACCCCGCCACCCCCTTCCGCCACGCCCGGATCAGCGCCCTTAGGCGCCGGCCGTCGGCCTCGGCGGCGGCGCTGTAGAAGCCGTGCTTTAACGCGTTGGTGTTGCC
>JAAESQ010000967.1 GCA_024229275.1 bacterium
AGGTGATTGAGATCGAGGTCAGAGCCCACAAACGCCGGATTTGTCGCAAGCGTTACCGACCGAAGTGCCAGTGTCCCTTGCCGAGGATCATCACGGCTCCGGGGCCGCCCAAGCTGATTCCCAAGGGCCGTTACGGGACCTCCTTGTGGGTGCAGATCTTGCTCGACAAGTACTGCTTCCTGCGTCCGACCAACCGTTTACTGGAGGATCTGCGTACGTACGGCGTCGACCTGTCGCCGGGCACGGTCACAGGAGGTCTCAAGAAGCTGTTCCCTGTTTTCGAGCCGATTATGGACGAGATCATCGTCAAGAATCTCGAAGAGAGGCAATGGAATGCCGACGAGACCGGTTGGCGGATGTTTGTGTCGGTTCCAGAGCTGACGCGCCGACTCGAAAATGGCGAGCTGCCGCCCGGTTGTGAGGCTTCCGATCTCAAGGCCGGCGGCAAGTGGAAGTTGTGGCTCTTCCAATCTCGTTCGGCAGCGGTCTTCCGGCTCGATCCCACGCGCAAGGCGCGGGTCCCCGAAGGGTACTTCCACAATGTCGAAAGCGGGATTCTGATCGTCGATCGCTATATCGCCTACAAAGTGATGGTGCAGGTCAAGGAAGGCAGGATTGTGCTGGCATTTTGTTGGTCGCACATGCGCCGGGACTTCCTCGACCTGGCGCGGGACTTTCCCGGACACGAAGAGTGGGGACTTTCGTGGGTCGAAACCATCGGCGAGATCTTCCACCTCAACAAGCTGCGCTTGCAGGTGTGGAGAACCAACGGCGAGCAGTTTGCCTCGCGGGATCAAGCCTTGAGGGCCGCGCTCAAGCGCATGGAGCGCAGACGCGACGCAGAGCTGGGTGAGGAGAAATTGCATCCCTTGCGGCGCAAGGTCCTCAAGAGTCAAGAAAACCACTGGGAAGGTTTCACCCTGTTCGTCGATCATCCCGAGGTCCCGATGGACAACAACCTGGCCGAGCGGACGCATCGAAAACCGGTGTGTGGCCGCAAACAGTTCTACGGCTCTTATGCTCTGTGGGCGGGCCAGCTGGCGGCGATGCTTTTCTCCCTCTTTGCTACGCTTCAGCTCAACGGCATCAATCCAAGAACGTGGTTGACGGCTTACCTGCAAGCCTGCGCCGAGGC
>JAAESQ010000968.1 GCA_024229275.1 bacterium
AACGCTGGGCGCTGAAGGATGCAGCAGAGGCGCACCGGGCGCTGGAAGCGAGAGAAACGACGGGGTCAACGGTGCTCGTGCCCTAGAGCAGGAAACCGGATGGCTGTTACTAACGTCGATTCGAGGCAACTCAGAGCATGTCGTAGATCTGGAGTTCGGAGTCGGGTGTTCGACATCCGGAAGATAGAAGAGGCATCAAACGTTCTCTGACACACAGTGTGCATAGGAGGTAGAAATCATGGCAGATAAGGTCTACAAGAAAATCAGACTTACAGGTTGCTCCAGTGAGAGTATCGAAAGCGCTATCAACCTCGCTGTCGCGAAGAGCGATGAGAGTGTTCGCGGAACATCGTGGTTCGAAATGGTCGAGCTTCGAGGTGCCGTGAACGACGGAAAAGTTGCGGAATGGCAGGCAACGGTCGATGTCGGTTTCAAGGTTGAGTGATTCTTCTGGGTAATGCTGGAGTAAGCCCTTCCTGAAATGCTCAGTATTGCTTCCGGTGCGTGACGCTGATCTTGCCTTGACGAGGCCGAATACGTGGCGCGCAAAGGAGAGTCAGACCGAGGGCTTGCTCTCACAGTGACCCCGCAGATCATCCGAAATACGCCCGACGCGTGGCCGGTTTTGCCGACCGCCGTCGGGCGTCTTTTGAAGACTTCTCCGCAACCTCCAGGGGCATGCTGTAGAGCCCAAAGAAGCTAGTGTTTCAGCCTTGCCTCCGCTGCTCTAGCGTGACCTTCCAGACCCTCCATTCGTGCCAGATCAGCCGCGTCGCTCATCAGTGAGCGCGCCTGTTCGGAGTCGTCGATCTTGAGCCATGTTCGAATGCGCAGAAAATCGAAGACGGAGAGGCCGCCCTTGAAGCGAGCAACGCCACCGGTCGGGAGTGTGTGATTTGGACCTGCGCCATAATCGCCGAGGACTTCCGCTGTTCCGGATCCGATGAACAGGCCGCCCCAGTGGCGGCATCGTGAGGCAACGTCGTCGGCGCCGGCACACATCACCTGAAGATGTTCGGGCGCCATCGTGTCGCAGACCGAAATCGCTTCGTTGAGGTCTTTAGTGACAACCGCAAAGCCGTTGTCGAGTGCCTGTGCTGCGACGCTCCCGGTCGGCAGGCAGGCCAGTTGTTGGACAAGGGCCTGCTCGACGGCAATTGCCAACTGATTGTCTGGTGTGACAAGCACCGGTAGAGCGTCGGCATCGTGCTCAGCCTGTGCCAACAGATCCGCGGCGATGACATCTGGATCAGCGGTTTCGTCGGCGATAACAACTAATTCAGATGGACCCGCCAGCATGTCGATTCCAACCCGTCCGCTGACGAGTTGCTTGGCAGCCGTCACCCAGCGATTGCCGGGTCCAACCACCACGTCGCACGGGCGAAGATCGCCTGCGCCGAAGGCAAGTGCTGCCACGGCGTGTGCCCCACCAGCGGCGAGCACACCAGTGGCGCCGGCGATCGCCGCGGCAGCAAGGA
>JAAESQ010000969.1 GCA_024229275.1 bacterium
AACATATCCGCCAGGACGAAGCAGGACGGGTGTTGGGGCTCGGTTCACTCCCTTCGTTACCGACCGTTTGGGGGTGGTTTCGCGAGGCGGCGGAGAAACAAAGTGCCCAGTGTCTGATGTCCGACTTGTTCGACGACCAAATCGACCGGGGCCTCGTCGGCGCCCGACTCTGGTTTACCGACGGGCATCTGCTCCCCTATACCGGGCATGAGCGCATCCATTCCAGTTACAACACCCAGCGCAGGATGCCCATGCCGGGCCAGACCAACCTCGTCACCTGCGACGAACATGGACGCATCGTCCGCTTCGAGATCCAGGAAGGTAAGGGCGAGCTGCGCGACACCATCGTTCGGGTCGGCGACTACGGTAAGGCCCGAACGGGTCGAGCCCCGATTCAGGTCTTCGACCGCGAAGGCCACGGCATCGAGTTCTTCTCCCGCTTGGTCGAGCACCACATCCCCTTCGCCACCTGGGAGAAATATGCCGATAAAAAGCGACTGGATGCGATCAAGGAGGAGGCGTTTACCCACCGTTTTGAGTTCCACGGCAAGGACTATCGTATCCTGGAGGAGACCAAGCCCACCGTACACAAATGGGTAGATGAAAACGGCGAACAACACCAGCATCGCTTCGACCTACGTCGGATCGTTATCTGGAACCTCAGTAGCAACCGGCGCGCCAGCGGTCTGTGCTGGGACAATGAACGCGGTGTCGATCTCGAAATCTGCGCACAAGCTATCCTGCACCGCTGGGGCGCTTCCGAGAACACCTTCAAGCACCTCAACGAACGCCACCCCCTTCACTACCACCCCGGTTTCAGCCTCAGCGAGAGCGAAAAACAGGAGATCGACCACCCCCAACGCAAGGCGATCGCCGCGCAACTCAAAACCATCCAGACCCAGTTGGCACGCACCTACAAACAACTGAGCAAGACCCGGCCAACCTACAACCGGGACGGCACGCCCAGGAGCAACGGCAAATACCAAAACCTGAAACAAAAGGTCCAGGAACTTGAAACCCAACAGGCTCAGCTACGCGAAGAGAAAAAACAACTCCCGGAACGGATTGATGTCAGCCAGCTTCAGGACTATCGCTCGTTCAAAAAGATCGACAACGAAGGCAAGAACCTCTTCGACTTTGTTACCACTTCGGTGTGGAACGTACGCCGTACCCTCATCGACTGGCTGGGTGAGTACTATGCCAAGGAAAGCGACCGCGTCGATCTCTTTTATGCCATACTCCACAGCCACGGTTGGATCGAGAGTGACGATCGATGGGTTGTCGTGCGTCTTGAACCGCTGCAACAGCCCAACCGCCGTTACGCCCAAGAGCAGCTATGCCGTAAACTCACCGGGCTCGGCGCGAAGATCCCGGGCGGAAAGTGGTTGCGCATTGAGGTGGGCGATACGCCTCTCTAGAGCTTTGAGAGGTAAGTGTCCAAAAAATTGGGCCGTTTGGGGTGGAGTTTGGGAGGTCTGAACATCGTGTCAGACATCAAACAGTCGTCTCCGCCGCGAGTGAGCCCGCAACCGGTGCCCAGGATCGGTCAATCCGAGCGCACGCGTGCGGCAATTCTGGATGCGGCGCTCAAATTTATCTGGTCGCATTCGTTTCGTGACATGAGCGTAAACTCGC
>JAAESQ010000970.1 GCA_024229275.1 bacterium
CGGCTTTCGTTTCTCAGTGTCGCCATTTGGTGGGGTGTTTTCTCGATTCCGATCCTCCGACATGTGTCAGAACCGCCAGGATCTGGTGTAACTGAGACCCATCAGGCATTGCTGGAAGGCCTGAGGCGACTCCGCACAACAGCGCGCGAGGTTCGACGCTACCGCCAGCTGACGATCTTTCTTGTTGCCTTCTGGATCTACAACGATGGAATCAGCACCATTATCAAGATGGCAACAGCGTATGGCGATGAAATCGGCATAGGTATGTCCCATCTCATCGGCGCGCTGGTGATTACTCAGTTCGTTGGCCTGCCTTTCTCTCTCCTCTTTGGCAGGTTGGCCGTTCGTATTGGTGCGAAGACCTCTATTCAGATCGCGCTTGCGGCCTACTCCGCAATCTGTGTCGGCGGATTCTTCATGCAGACTCCTTTGCACTTCTACGTCCTGGCCACCTCGGTTGGGATGGTTCAAGGAGGGAGTCAGGCCTTGAGCCGATCGCTCTTTGCGGCCATGGTGCCCCGCCACCGTAGCGCAGAGTTCTTCGGTTTCTTCTCCGCGAGTGCCAAGATGGCTGGGATCGCAGGGCCGCTGGTCTTTGGAATCACTGCACACCTTACCGGCCAGGGCCGCCTGGCCATAGTTACGTTGCTTGTGTTTTTCGTCCTCGGGTCGCTGCTTCTCACTCGCGTCGACGTTGATGCCGGCATATCCGAAGCCCGGCGAGCCGAGGCAGAGTATGTGTAACGACCTGTATGGCAGTGCTACGCATTATTGGATTGAGCCTCTTTCTCTTCACTGATGCCTTCGACTCCGGCGCGGGATGGACTCTTTTGTGCATCGCTGCTCCGACACATGAATCGAGCTGCCTCGCGATCTAGCGCGCGGTAGGCTATAGCCTCGGCAAGGTGTGGTGGGAGAACGGTTTGGGTAGCTGCGAGATCGGCAATCGAGCGCGCAACCCTGAGAATGCGATGGTACGCACGAGCCGAGAGCCCGAGGGTCCGAACCGCGTGTTCGAGAAGACGTGCTCCATCACGGTCCGGGCGGGCCCAGCGATCGATGAAAGAGGGTCCCATCTCCGCATTGCAGTTGATTCCCGCGTCGCTGAATCGCTCCCGCTGTAAGGCTCTGGCGCGCTCCACCCGTTCTGCGACTACATGCGTGGGTTCGCCGCGCCGAGAGGATGTTAAATCGCGCCAGGCGACCGCCGGGACCTGGACTTGAAGATCGAGCCGATCCAGCAAAGGGCCCGACAGCCGAGCGCGGTAGCGAGCCACTGCGTTCGGTGTGCAGGTGCAGTTGCGTTCGGATGAGCCCAAATACCCGCAAGGGCATGGATTGGCAGCCGCGACAAGCTGAAACGAAGACGGAAACGTCAGGCTCAAGCGTGCTCGAGAAACGGTCACAACTCGATCCTCAAGCGGTTGACGCAGTCCTTCGAGGACATCACGGCGAAACTCGGTCAACTCGTCGAGGAAGAGCACTCCTCGGTGGGCCAGAGACACCTCACCGGGCTGAGGTACAGATCCTCCGCCGACCAGGGCAGCCGCCGAGATCGTGTGGTGAGGTGCACGGAATGGACGTTGACGGAGGAGTCCGCGAAGACGTGGGACACGAGTCGATACCGAGTAAACACAGCTTGCTTCTAGTGCAGCGGAATCACTCATACTGGGCAGGATTCCGGGCAGACGGCGAGCAAGCATCGACTTGCCACTCCCTGGCGGTCCCATGAACAAGATGTGATGGCCTCCGGCCGCCGCAACCTCGAGGGCGCGCTTCGCGTGCTCCTGACCGACAACCTCGGCCAGGTCACAGGCGGCATCATTCCTTGCCGGCAGTGGCGCCGCCTCGACCTGTTTGAACGGTGTCAGAGTGCACTCGCCCGTCAGATGACGAACCACTTGACCGATGCTCGCCGCTGAGAATACTGATAGGCCCCGGACAACGGAAGCCTCCGCCGCATTTTCTTGTGGCACGATGAGCTCCGCGAAGCCGTTTCGTTGAGCCTCCATTGCAATGGGAAGCACTCCCCGAACTGGCTGCAGCTTGCCTTCGAGCGAGAGCTCGCCGATCAGGAGCTTACCCTCCAGCCGTTGGGCAGGAAACTCTTCCGCAGCGGCCAGCATTGCCACCGCCATCGGCAGGTCGAGACCGGTGCCCTCTTTCTTCTCGTCAGCCGGAGCCAGGTTGATGACGATGTTGGCAGGTTCGGCTCGAGGACCAAGCCGACGTATGGCCGAGAAGATCCGCTCGCGAGCCTCCCGTACTGCAGTGTCCGGAAGTCCGACAATCGTCAGGGATGGTAGTTGTGACGAGATCCGATCGACCTCGATCGTGATAAACAGAGCCTCCACGCCACGTGGCGCTGCACTCCAAGCCTTGGCCAGCATGGATACACCTCTCTCTTCAGTTGCGCAACGTGGAGCACGACCAGAGTGGCATAGGCGGGGTAGGGGGTCAAGAAGAATGATGAATGATGAATGCGGAATGATGAGCGGAGGGCTAGGAGGTAGGATGCACGAGAAGCCCCCGGAGAGTCTACTGTTGGGTGGCGCGTGCCTGGCTCTGGTTTCTTGGGAACCAATCTGATGAGCGTCTGCAGATTCGTGAGATCCCGAGAAACCGTGCCTGGGGCAACGCTCGGGAAGCGCGACTGGAGAACTTGACGCTCGACGGTCCTTGGCCCACCCATACTTCGATGACGATGACGATGACGATGACGATGACGATGACGATGACGATGACGATGACGATGACGATGACGATGACGATGACGAGCCCCGGTGCAAGGACTCCGGTGGTACAATGCAACGCGACCGGCGAATTCAGGGGGCGTACTGGGTTCGACGGGGGACATTTCTGACCGGCGGCAGCGTGCCGAGGTCCATCGCCTCGTTAAACAGGTGGACTTGTCACAACTAACAATAGTGACTACGCTCTGGCTGCTTAGTCAGCCACGTCGAACTCAACGGCTCTGTCTACCTGCCTGAGTTTCGGCGCTGTTTGGTGGACTGGATTGCCGGATATGCCCGGATTCGGTGATCGAGAACTTTAGGGCTGGTCCAACGGCCAGGTTGCCTGCTGACCGGACGTAGGATGAGATAAAACCAGCGGGCTGCGCACGGAGATACCGTCGGTTAGGGTTCCTCGGACGTGGGTTCAATTCCCACCGCCTCCACCATTGCTCTATATATGCGACGATTTAAGATCGGAATACTGACCGTGACGGTTGCCCTGCTTGTCGGGGTTCCGTCTGCTCCAGCTCAGGAGATCAACGAATCTCTGGAGTTCCGTTTTGCGGGCTCCTCCGTGATGGTTCCTCGGTTTGGTGCGAAAGTCGAGCTTCTCCCCGTGCTTCAACTGCTCGGGGCGGAGGCCGCCTTCTCGCCGGCCGCCGGAACCTACGGGGTCAAGTACCAGGATCGCCTCATCCAGTTTTCTCCTGGGCGACGCTATGTCCTGATCGACGAAACGCTTGAGGAATTCGAAGAGGTTCCTGTTGCATCGCCAGGTGGAGTGGCGGCATCGCTGCGCTATCTCGATCGAGTGCTGCTCTCTCCGCTGGGCTACCATCTCGAAGCCGCCTATGGCGGGTACCAGATCATGACCGGTGCGCGCTACGCGGATCCCGTCGAGGTGCGTGCGGCCGCAGCCGATTTTGGAGCCACGACAACCCTCGTTTTGACTCTAAATCGATCGACCCCGGCAGAGGTATCCAGTGCCGGAGTGGAGAGTGCAGTCGTACATTTTGACGATGCATCGCCGCACCTTGATGAGACCATTCCTCTGCGTTCCCGCCGTGCGAAAAGGATGACAACCCAAGGACAGGACCTGATTCTTGAACTCAACGACGGAATCGGTGTCGTTTCCTGGCACACGCTCGATGATCCACCAAGAGTGATCGTTGAACTCGGAGCCGTGCGTCCAACACCGACTCCGGCGCCCGAGCGTTTTCGGCCAAGGACTAGGGTCGCCGAGCCACCGATCGTTATCGATCCAGGTCACGGTGGGGACGACATCGGCGCGGTGTCTTCGGCAGGAACTATGGAAAAAGACCTCATGCTCCAGGTCGCGCTTCGGCTGGAAACCATTCTTGAAGGCCGTGGGCACGCTGTTCGTCTGACACGCTCCGGGGACAATGCCCGAGCACTGACAGATCGAACAGCTCTGGCCAACCGGCTTGAGGCCGAAGTCTTCGTTTCTCTACATGCAAACGCCTCGCACGTCGGGTCTGTGAGAGGCGCCGAAACCTACTACATGAGCCTCGAGGGCAGCGCCACCGACGATGCGGCGGCGGCTATGGCCGAACTCGAAAACCAAGGTTCCGATGAGGGTTCTGTGCGATCGCCACTTGATCTCATCCTCTGGGATCTCGCTCAGGCGGATGTGCTTAACGACAGTGCGGATCTCGCTCTGGCAGTTCAGAGACGCCTCAACAATCGCCTTGGATTGAGAGATCGAGGTGTCAAGCAGGCGCCCTTCGTGGTACTCACCGGCGCTACGATGCCGGCTGTCTTGATCGAAGTTGGGTTTCTCTCCAATGCTGATGAGGCTGGCAAGTTGACCACTCCGGAGCACCAGCAGCGGGTCGCCGAAGCAATCGCACTTGGGGTCGAAGACTTCTTGGGGTCGCAATGAATCGACGGGTGCTTCTCATCCTCGGCGGTGGAGTTGCGGCTGTTGCACTCATCGTCGTCTTGCTCTCCCTCGCAGGAGGGCCGAGTGGTGGAGGTGAGGAGATCATAGTTGCATCAGTCGTGGCGACACCCACGCCGGCTCCGCCGCAGCGGATCATTCTGCTTTTCGCCGGTACTGACGGCATGCTCTATCCCGAAGTCCGTGAGGTACCGCTTCCGGCTGAAATCGAAGCCAGGATGCGGGTTGTGGTTCAGGAACTCCTGTCCGGACCGACACAGGGGCTGCGCCAGCCCATTCCTTACAAGGCCGAGCTCGGTGGAGTCTTTGTCGACATCGACGGCAACGGTTACGTCGATCTCACCGCACCTCCGGAGCCACTGCACGGCTCCCACACCGAACTGCTGCTCACGTACAGCGTCGTCGACTCAGTTCTGCTGAACTGCCCAGACCTGGCTGCAGTACAGCTACTGTTCTCTGGGCGAGAAGTAGATACCCTCACCGGACACCTCGATCTTTCCCGACCGTTGACTCTGAACAAGAAATTTGTCGCTGGACTGTGATGGGCGGCCCTTCGGAGCACTCTCCGCTCGGGATCTTCGACTCCGGAGTTGGTGGACTCACAGTTCTCCAAGCACTGCGCCACCGGCTGCCGCACGAGTCCTTTCTCTATCTTGGTGACACAGCCCGCCTGCCGTACGGCACCAAGTCAGCCGGCACGGTTACGCGCTACGCCCTCAACGCGTCGCGGCATCTCGTCGACAAAGGGGTCAAGCTCCTTGTTGTTGCCTGCAATACGGCATCTGCATTTGCTCTCGACGAAGTAGCCGCCGCTGTCGACGTACCCGTCATTGGGGTTGTCGAGCCGGGAGTAGAAGCTGCGCTGGTAACCTCTGCCAATCGCCTTGGAGTGATCGGAACCGAGGGCACTGTGAGGTCAGGTGCATATCAGCGAGCCATAGCCGACCGCGCACCGTCAATCGACGTGCGAGCAACCGCGTGCCCGTTGTTCGTCCCTCTTGCAGAGGAGGGCTGGGGTGATCATGAAGTGACCGACACAGTGGCCCGCCACTACCTCGAGGACATCCTCGCCTGGGGCGCGCAGGCCCTCATTCTTGGTTGCACCCACTATCCGTTGCTGACTCCTTCACTCAGCCGGGTCGTCGGTCCTGACGTCCGACTCGTCGATTCGGCCTCGGCCGTTGCCGAGGCTGTGATCTCGCGCCACCGCGATCTGCTCAAAGCCGATGATGGGGGAAAAGTCACCATCCAACTCACTGATGCGTCCGAGAGATTCCGCCGTATCACGAAGGCTATCCTTGGTGAGGAGTTTGAAGAGCTTGAGGTGGTGGATCTGTAGCAGGGACGGATTCGGATCTTAGAGACAGAGTCAGTTCCAGAGCCAGAATCAGAGACAGATTCAGGCTTCAGATACAGACACAGAATCAGAGTCAGAGGGGCCATGCGCAGGTGTAGCGTTTTGGCTTCGAGGCATGGTCACACCGGGTCGTTCATGGGGGTGAGTGAGTAGCCGTTGAGTCAGCCGGAGTCAAGGGTAGGCCAAGGTCAAGCGAAGGGTAGATTCTCCAAACGCGCTTCCCGTGCATTGCCAGGCTTGTAGTTTTGAAGAATGAGAGCGTCGAGCCGTTGAGGTGTTGTTGCACCTCAAAACTAGCAAAGCCTGGACACGTGCCGCCGAGCGGTAAATTCTGCGAGGACCTTTGGCATCGCCAGAGGTGAGATACTCGCGCCCCAATTTTTGAGTACTAATCCTCATTTCGGATGAATCAACCGCCAGGTCATGGCACGGACGGAATCGAACAGGTCGAGAGCTTCTTTGGCGCGATGGCGGTCAATAGCACCTGATTGAAGGAGTAATTGAAGGTGGACATCGACTTCTTTCGCGGAAGCGTAAGCAATCCGCCAGTGGTGGATTCGGTCTCGGCCACTTCGTCCATGTCCTTCAGAGATGTTCGCCGGAACTGAGCTCGCTGCTCGGATGACTTGGTCTGCGATCGATTTGAGTGGTGCCGGAACACTGCGAACAAGTGAGATTGCGATGCCTGCGGCCTTGACGGCGATTGCCTGTGCTTCGAGCGGTTGATGCATGGTCACCTCCTGGTGGTTCATGTCTCACCCCAAGCCGGAGTGGCGTCCGGCGTCAAGGGTCGGAACGACCGGCCCTTCGAGGGCCGGCTTGCCCTTTACTCCGGACGCCACTCCGGCTACACGTGAGTCATAACTGAACCACCAGGAGTGACCTGGAGA
>JAAESQ010000971.1 GCA_024229275.1 bacterium
GGTATAGCTGAAGGGGTTTTGACGAAGCCGGTGGATACTTTCGTCGACTTGACTTTTCGGCCGTTGGAGGCGCCTGTGAATCAGCCAGAAAGGGCAAGTGAGTTGGCGCTCACCACCTTGTTCGGAGAGCTAGAAGGTGCTTCAGATGCGCTGATCGTGGGTTATCCCACCCTAGCTGAGTGGGGCTTCGGCTTAGAACGTGACGACGATGGAATTGTCTGGGTGGAGCTTCGTAGCCTGGGATTACGAGTCCCGTCCGAAACCCAACAGCAACAGGTCTCCGAGCCGGCCTGTCGGACGGTCGAGTGCGAGTGCAAGTTGGTTCCCAAGGATAGAGTTTACCTCGAGGGCCCAGTCGTTGCGAATCTCCCAGTGGCCCTCGAAGGGCAGGCGACTAGTGATCTCTGGGTTCGGGGGACCGGAGTGACAGGTGTTCGAGTTGTGGAAGGCCCGATCGAACAGGTCCTACCCACTGGCGCCTCTGACGGGGCAGTCGTTGTCACGGTGGAACCTGGGTCTCGATGTTTGGTCTGCGTGGACCGGTGTCCGTGGATGGTCGGGCCCGCCACGAAAGGGGACCGAGAGGCGGCCCGTTTAGCGCGCACC
>JAAESQ010000972.1 GCA_024229275.1 bacterium
ATATATCCGATCCGGAAAATCCCCAGGAGCTTGGATTCGCGCCGTCATTGGAGGGTAATGGCAGCGAGGTTCTATTGAATGGCCCAGTGGCCTACATGACCCATGGCAAATACGGGGTTTTTGTGTACGACGTGTCTGATCCTTATGACCCGGTCAAGATCACCGAATACGACACGCTAGGTTCTGCGGAGAAGGCAGTTATACGGGATGGGCTAATCTATGTGGCGGACATGGAGGGTGGGTTGCTTGTCCTCGAAACACTCTCGTCGAAGGGGCTTGATGATCTCCCCTATCGACTTCCGAATTCACCCGGACTGCAACGTCGATCGCAGCGAAGCGAAGCCAGGGACCAAACAGGAACCGGGAGCGGCGAACCCGGGACCACGCAAATCTCGAGACATTCCGGCTCCGGGCTCGAACGGCCACGGCCCATTTCCTATAGGGAGGATTTTCGCTCACTCAGTCCCTGGGAAGCTCGGATACGCTCTCCGCAAACACGAAGCGAACAGGCTAACAAAGCCTCAAACCAGGTGGCACGACCTGCGATCACAGGCGCTCGAGCACAGGCAAACACCTGCCAGGTCAACACCACAGCAGATTCCGGCTCGGGGAGTCTTCGGTGGTGTATGAATCAGGCCCAGAGTGGGGATACGATTGTCTTTGATTCGGCCATCTTCCCACCACATGATCCCGCGACGATTCTGCTGTCCAGCGAGTTGCCGCAAATCACCCAGGGAGGACTCACCATTGATGCGAGCGAGTCGGGGGTGATACTCGATGGTCAGGACCTTGATATTGCAGGGATCAATATTGGCTCCGACGCGAACACGATCCGCGGGCTACAGATCCACCATTGCGGTGGTAGTGGAATTCTAGTTTTAGGGGATTGGAACGTGATCGGAGGGGACCGCTCAATAGGGTCTGGACCTGCGGGCCAGGGCAATGTTCTCAGCGCTAACGGAGGGGGCTTTTCAATCTGGGAGGGTAGCCATAACATCATCACCGGTAACCTGGTCGGTACGGATGTCACCGGGAGGTTCGCGAACGGGAATGAAGACCAAGGAATCGCGATCCGGGGAGGCCACAACAATCTCATCGGCGGCTATAAACCCGGGGAACGAAACATCGTCAGCGCCAACGGCGGACCAGGAATTTCACTTGGACCATCGATTGGAGGGAAGGAAAGCAGCTATGAAAACCGGATCATCGGGAATTATGTAGGCACTGATATCGACGGAGGGGTTGCACTGGGTAACGGGGAAACGGGGATCGTCCTGGGTGCTGGCCCGTTCGGCAATCTGATCGAAGGCAACGTCTGCAGCGGCAACAGTGGGACAGGGATCAACGTCGGAGACCCAGGCACTTCCTACAACACGGTGGTCGGGAACATCGTCGGCCTTGACGCCAGCGGCACGTGGGCTCTGGGCAACGCTTCGGGGATCGCGGTTGGCGATTCGCCGCCAGGCTTCAATCGCGTAGGAGGGTCTCTTCAAGAGGATAGGAACATCGTCAGCGGGAACCAAGGCGACGGCATCTTGATCGCAGGGGACGATTACTTCGTGCTCGGCAATTATGTTGGCACCGATGTCACAGGGACCCAAGCGATCGGCAACAACACTGGCGTATTCATTGGACAGGCCGTGCACAGCTTCGTCGGGGGAACACGCAGAGAAGAGCGGAATGTGATCAGCGGCAATTCAAACTATGGAATGATGGTTGTGGTGTCCTTCAACAACCTGGTTCTGGGGAACTACATCGGGGTGGATTCAAGCGGCGCCTCGGCTCTACCAAACCAGGAAGCGGTGAATATCGAGGGAGCATCCCGCAACATTTTGCAGCGAAACGTGATCTCCGGCAATGAGGGCGGGGTGCGGATCTGGAATGATTCAGAACACAACCTCCTGCGCGCCAACAGGTTGGGTGTAGCCGCCGAGGACTCTTTACCGATTCCGAACCAGTGGCAGGGAATCCGGATCGAATCCGCCTCGAATCAGATCGGTGGCCCCTATCCTGAAGATGGCAACGTCATCGCGCACAATGAAGGTGGCGGCGTTGAAGTCTGGACCCATCCTGGGAATTCCATACTCGGGAACTCGATCTACGGCAACAACGGTTTGGGAATCTATTTGGAGGATGACGGTAACAACTCACTGGCTGCCCCCCAAATCACTCGGGCGTCACCCATTTCGATCCAGGGAACGACATGCGCCGGTTGTCGGGTGGACGTCTTCTCGGATGAGGGCCAGCAGGGTCGCGTGTTCGAGGGGAGCACCCTGGCGGACGCTGCAGGCTCGTTCGAGATCTCCTTCGCGACGTGGCTCCACGGACCCAACATCACGTGCACCGCCACAGATCTCCAAGGCAACACCTCGCCTTTCTCTAGCCCGGCGGCCATCAGTTTCTACCGACGAGGCGGAAGACGAGTTCCACAATAGTATCCAGCGCCAGGAGCAGAATCATTAGGTCGTCGCGCTCTCGAGCTTTCCGCAGCAAATCGTATGAGTTTTTGAACCGCCAAGAGCACAAAGATCGCTAGGAAGAATGCGAAGAACGGTGGGGGGCGGTTCGTCGAACCGCATGACACTAGATACCCACGTCAGTCGTCTTCCTCCCTCAGATTTTGTGCCTCACCAAGAACGAGACGGATGTGAGCTTTTTGAACAGGAGGGCGCAGAGAGGGATTCCTGTCGAGTTATCACGTTTTCTCGGGCCTGGTGGCGAAACCTGCGTGGTTTCGCCCATCGGTGAGCCCTGAAGCCAGCAAACGCCTCCGTCCTCAGCACGGGGATGGGCCTTCTAACAGCAGAACAATGATTGCCACGCCACGGTCGCGTGATTCGTCAGGAATTCATTGCCTTTTCGAGGATTCACAGCGCGAGATCAGAGCCATGTCAAAACAGAATGCGAGGCGGTATCGGTGTCAATAGCTCGGATACTTGGGTACCCGGCATCTTTCTAAACCTCAGGACAGGCCGCAAGCACAATATTCGAACCGAAAGCGTCCGCCTTGCAGACCCAGGCTGCTATGGCTAGAATTCAACTCTTGCCGCGACTTTGTGGCGATCACCACCCACCTAGGAGTTGGAACCATGGCAACCGAGACCCACGAATTCCAGGCTGAGACCACGGCGCTTCTCAATCTGGTCATCAACTCGCTATATACAAACAAGGACGTCTTCCTCAGGGAGCTGATCTCCAACGCCTCGGATGCGCTCGATCGGTTGCGCTTCGAAGCCATCACCAGCCCCGAGCTACTGCAGGATGGCCATCAGTACGAGATTCGCCTGGAAGTGGACTCGATCAAACGGACCCTGACCATCCAGGACAGCGGGATCGGAATGAGCCGCGATGAGGTGGTGGCGAATATCGGCACCATTGCTAAGTCTGGAACCCGCGAGCTGTTGCAGCAGGCTGCCAAGGGAGCGAACTCAGAGATCCTCAATAAGCTCATTGGCCAGTTCGGGGTTGGCTTCTACTCGGCCTTCATGGTGGCAGATAAGGTTGAGTTGGTGACCCGCCGCTCTGGGGAACCGACAGCAACTCGCTGGGAGTCGGACGGCGGTGGCACATTCGAGATCTCGGAGACCGTACGTGAATCCAACGGGACTTCAATTACGCTGAATCTGAAGGAGGCTGATCTCGAGTCTGGCATCGGTGACTATTCTGACACCGGTCTGCTCGAGAGCATCATCAAACGCCACTCCGACTTCATCGCCCACCCCATTAAGTGCGAGGTCGAGCGCAAGGAGATGGAGCGGGACGAGGAGGGCCAGATCAAACCAGACGGCGCCTCCAAGACGGTGATCGAAGATCGCACCTTCAACGCTATGAAGCCAATCTGGACTCGTCCCGCTTCTGAGGTTACCGGGGATGAGTACACCGACTTCTACCGACACGTGGCCCACGACTGGATGAAGCCGCTCAAGTCGTTGTCGCTCAAGGCGGAGGGAACACTCGAGTACTGGGCGCTTCTCTTCATTCCTTCACAGGCGCCCTTTGACCTTCATCACGGGACCTCTGCATTCGGACTCCAGCTCTACGCCAAACAGGTGATGATCATGGAGAACTGCGAAGACCTATTGCCGCCGTTCTTGCGTTTTGTCAAAGGTGTGGTGGACTCTGCTGATCTGCCTCTGAACATCTCGCGCGAGACCCTGCAGCAGGATCGACATATCACACATATACGCAAGTGGCTGACCGGAAAGATCATTAAGACACTCGAGGAACTCAAGAGAGATGAGCGTGAGCAGTATGAGGCCTTCTGGAAGCAGTTCGGAAGAGTGCTCAAAGAGGGTGTTGCACGCGAGTCTGCGCAACCTGAACGGCTCCACCCATTGCTCCTCTTTGACTCAAGCGAGAATCGCGAGACCATGACCTCGCTGGCCGAGTACGTGGAGCGGATGAAAGACGACCAGGAAGCCATCTACTACATCACTGGGGAGGATCGAGAGGTGCTCCTGAGTTCGCCCCATCTCGAGGCCTTCGCCGCCCGTGGGTGTGAGGTACTGCTGCTGACAGATCCGGTGGACGAGATAATGGTCCAGAATTTGACCACCTTTGACGAAAAACCGCTGCGATCGGCGGCCAAGGGAGAGTTCGATCTCGGTTCGGGCGAGGAACAGAAGAAGGTGAAGGAGGAACTCGACGAGAAAGGTAAGGAGCTGAGTGACGTGCTCGAGGCGGTTCAGAAGCACCTCGAAGAGCACGTGCGTGAGGTGCGGCTTTCGAATCGCCTAACCAACTCCCCGGCATGCCTGGTAGGCAGTGAACATGACATGAGCCCTCAGCTTGAGCGCCTGATGCGCGGCTCACAATATCAGATGCCCAAGCAGAAGCGGATCCTCGAACTCAATCCGGAGCATGCCATCGTGGTCAAGCTCTCTGATCGGTTCGTAAAGGACAACGAAGATCCGAAAATAGAGGACGTTGCCGACATGCTCCTAGGATTCGCTCTTATTGCCGAGGGGTCGGAGCTGCACGATGTGGCACGCTTTAACCAACTTCTGGCAGCAACCTTGGATGAGGCGCTCTGAGCGAACGCCGAACTTGGGTTTGGCACTTAAGCGGATACCTCTTCAAGGCTTGCCAACTCCGTCGGTCCGGGCACGGCAACTGAAGAGGAGGGAGCAGAGAACGAAGAGGTGGGTTCCTGCCGAGTTATCACGTCATCTCGGACGTGGCTCCGAAAAAGTGGTCTCGCCCATCGGTGAGCCCTGAAACCAGCAAACGCCTCCGTCCTCAGCATGGGGAGGGTGCCTTTAGCAGTAGAACAATGATTGCCGTGCCACAGTCGCGTGATTCGTCAGTAGTTCATTGTCTTGTCGGGGATTCACAGCGCGGGACCAGGATTATGTCGAGACAAGATGCGAGACGGTATCGGTGTCCATAACACGAAAACCCGTATGCCCGGCACGGTTCACTCAGTCCCATGAAACGATGAAGGCGTCTGAGAGGGACTTTCTGGGCTCTTTTTCCCTATTCGAGTTCCCGCATCGCATCGAAGCCAATCGCCGATTCTATCCGCCGAGCGCTGTCTTCAGTCGGCGCGTCAAAGACGATCGACAGATACTCATCGTGGACTCTGGCGAGGGTCCAGCCTCCGTCCTCCATTGGTGCCAGACCCGACTCTCCGGCCTCCGGCATATAGCCCCGAATGAAGGAGTCGAGCGCCTCGTCTGCCCGTGCCGAATCGGGATAGCTCACCACCATGAGCTTGACGCTCTCGGCGCCGTCGCCCTGGTACTCGGCGAACGCGCACCCGGCTTCGTCCCCGAGGCCGAGGATGTTGTCGCTGGAGATGAAGTACCGGTTATTGCGGTTGATGTTGCTGTGGAAAAAGCTGATCCGGTCTTCGATGAGTCCATCTGTTGGCAAAAGTCTC
>JAAESQ010000973.1 GCA_024229275.1 bacterium
CACCCACCGCACCGTCTCTCTGCCGTGCCCGACTACACCCCTCACTGGCGACGGCCAGTCCGAACGGATGGAGCATCGCCCACCTCTCGTATTCAAATCACCGAACCCACTCCAGATCTCCGGCTTCTCCAAGATCCCGAAGCCCCGGCGAATCACAGCACGCTGGCCCTGCGCGCAACAGTCAATCCCCCAACTGAGCAGCTCGTTTGGTATGTCGATGGCACACCCTTTGCCGTCGTGGACTACCCATACACGGTGCGCTGGCCCCTCACTCCCGGAAGACACTCGATACAGGCGCGACTCCCGTTTGTCGAGAGCAGTTCAAGTGTGGTCGACGTACTCGTCTACTGACTTTCACCTGCAGTGATATCTCAATTTCTTAAGATTCCTTCACATTTTTCAGATTTTGATGAAACCTTTCTCGCGGGACCCGTATCACTCATAAGGATTCTTGAGCGCGTGTGGCGGGAGCTCCCAGGATGGTCCTGGTGGCTTGGATTACTTCACCAACCATTTTGGAAACGGAGGAGATATGTGGGTTGGTAATGCTCGAAGAATCTGTGTGGTCCTTTTGTGCGGTACGGTAGCCGTCATGCTCGGGATCTCGCCCGCCATGGCACAGGAAGATCAAACCCAGGAAGAGGCAATTCAAGCGGCGATCGAGCAGGCTTTCGAAGCCGAAGTCATCGTCACTGGTTCGCTCATTCCCCGACAAGACCTTGAGGCGCTCAGCCCGGTTACGGTGCTGGATCCTGAGGAGATCGCCTACACCGGTACGACTCGCATTGAGGATCTCATCACCAGTCTGCCTCAGGCATTCCAGGCGCAGAACTCAACGGTCGCGAACGGCGCCTCAGGCACAGCGACAGTGAGTCTTCGCAATTTGGGCATGATCAGAACTCTGATTCTGATCAACGGTCGTCGCATGTCGCCCGGTGATGCGTTCACGCCTGCCCCCGACCTTAACTTCGTCCCAGCCGCCCTGGTGAAGCGCGTTGACGTGCTGACCGGTGGTGCTTCGTCGGTGTATGGTGCCGACGCTGTGGCGGGTGTTGTCAACTTCGTGCTCGACAACGACTTTGAAGGTGTGCGCGGTGGCATCCAGTACAGCTTCTATCAGCACAACAACAACAACACGTTGGCACAGTCCATCAACGAGTCGGTTGGATTCGACTATCCGAGCGGCAACATCACCGATGGTGACGGCCTTGCTGCCAACATTGCCATCGGCGGCAAGTTCGCCGATGGACGCGGCCACGCGTCTGCCTATGTCGATTACCGTGACTTCGACGCGGTGACGAAATCTGAGCGCGATTACTTCAACTGTGCAGTCAGCCGTGGAACAAACGGTCCGCGTTGCGGCGGATCAGGAACGACCCCGCATGGCTGGTTCCAGGTCTTCAGTCCGGACTTCAGCTCCCAACCAGGCAGCTACGCGCTGGACATCTCAGGCCCAGGCAACCAGTTCCGGGATCGCACCGGCAACGATGTCTTCAACTATGGCCCCTACAACCACATTCAGCGCCCTGACACGAAATACAGTGCGGGTGGTTTTGCCAACTATCGCATCAACGAGCACTTCGAAGCCTATGCCGAAGTCATGTTCATGGACGACTTCACTCTGGCACAGATTGCACCGACGGGAACCTTCGGAAACACGCAGAGCATTAACTGCGACAACCCAATGTTCAGTGATCAGCAGCGCGAACTCATCTGCAACGAAGAGACCATGTATGTCGACAACAACGGCATCACACAGGCGAACATGGTGATCAACAAACGCAACGTTGAAGGCGGTCCCCGCATCAACAACCTGCGTCACACCAGCTATCGCATTCTTGCCGGTCTTCGCGGCGACATCAATGAGACCTGGAGCTACGACGTCTACGGACTTCGTGCCCAGGTTTCCAGCCCGCAGATCTACATCAACGACTTCAACATCCAGCGCATGCTCAATGCCCTCGACGTCATTGAGAACGACGAAGGTGAGTGGGTCTGCCGTTCCGGCGATGCCGGCTGCGCCCCTTACAACGTCTTCCAGTGGGGTGGGGTGACCCAGGACGCGATCAACTACATGTCGGAAAACGCGATCGTCGTCTCTTCGACCCTCACCGAGATGATGAACGGTACTATCACTGGCGATCTTGAAGACTACGGCATCAAATTCCCAAGTGCCACCGAAGGTCTCCAGGTCGCACTCGGCGCCGAGTACCGCATTGAATCTCTCTTCATTCAGGCCGACTATGCTCGTGAGAACGGCCTGATCTCTGGATTCGGTGGTTCGACGGTTCCGATCGACGACGGTTTCACCGTGAAGGACCTCTTCCTTGAAGCTCTCGTGCCGATCGTTCAAGACACCGCCGGTTTTCAGGATCTCACTCTTGAACTCGGCTACCGCCATTCCGACTACAACCTGACCGGCGGACAGGCAACTTACAAGGCGCAGATCTCATGGGCGCCGACCAATTCCCTCAAGTTCCGCGCAGGCTTCAACCGCGCGGCACGCGCTGCCAACGCACGGGAACTCTTCCTTCCCCAGACCATGGGCCTTGGAGGAACAGAAGACATCTGCGCCAACGATCAGGCGACCGGAGTTCCTTCGGCAACACTCGAGCAGTGCCTGCGCACCGGCATGACCGAAGCGCAGTACGGCAACGTGAACCCGAACCCGGCTGACCAGTACAACACCCGAGGCGGTGGTAACCCACTCCTCGCACCCGAAGTTGCGGACACCATGACTGCCGGTGTCGTATGGACCCCGCAGTCGATCCCCGGCCTTTCGGCCACAATCGACTACTACGACGTCCAGATCGAGGACACGATTCAGAATCTTCAAGCGGATGACGTCATCCAGCAGTGCGCTCTGACCGGTGATCCGGCCCTTTGCAATCTGATTCACCGCGATGCAGCCGGTACTCTCTGGCTCACACAACAAGGCTTCACCGAGGCAAACCTCCAGAACATCGGAAAGCTCGGCGCCGAAGGTATCGACGTCAACGCGAACTACCTTCTTGGTCTTGGCAACTCGGGCTTCCTCAACATGTCGCTGATCGGAACGTATCTGCTTGAGCAGTCTCTGTCTGATCCGCTGATTTCATATGACTGCGTTGGCTACTACGGCAACCAGTGCGGGCAGCCGGCCGCCAAGTGGCGTCATCGTGCTCGTTTCTCTTGGGAGACCAACTTCAACACTGTGTTCTCTCTTGGATGGCGTTACCTCGGTTCAACGCTGATCGACGATGCCAGCCCGAATCCCGATCTGGCAAATCCAGCCTTGATCGAATCTTGGAAGATCAACGACGCCTATGAGATGAAGGCGTACAACTACCTTGATTTCTCGGCAACCGTGAGCTTCGGTGGTCACTACCAGTGGACGCTTGGTATCAACAACATCCTCGACGAGGATCCGCCGTTGGCACCGTCACTGTCCTCCACAGGTTTTGGTGGCACCTATGATCCGCTCGGCCGGTTCGTACACACCAGCCTTCGCTTCAACTTCTAGTCAGAACTTCTGACAATTACTGGGGCGGTCCCATTGCGGGGCCGCCCCTTTCTCTTTTTTACCTGTACCTTGAGAAGAGTGCGTGGGTTTTAACCACGAAGAGCGCAAGGGTCGCGAAGACAGCACAAAGAGGA
>JAAESQ010000974.1 GCA_024229275.1 bacterium
CTCGCCAGAAACGCCGGTTGAACCGGAATGTGTATTCATTGAGGTACGCTTGCAGGTGCTTTTTGCTCACTCTCCCGTGGTGCGTACCCAGCAGCCAAGTCTTAACGTTCGAGAAGATTCGGTGTACATGTTGCAAATACTCCCACTCCTTGCTCTGAATGACGGGACGATGGTCGTATCCTTCGTTGGCAAGCGCGATATAACTGGCCCAGCCATCGGTGTGTACAATGGCGCCCTTTTCCACGCTCTCGCGTACGAACGGTAGTAGTGACTCAGCGGAAGCATCGGGAATGGTTCTGAGCCGGACCCGTCCCGTGCGAACACGGTCCTTACCGCTCTTCTTGTCAGTCCATCGGACAAGCTCTACAGCGCAGGCCACTAGCGCCTTGCTCAGCGCGCCGCGTCCCGGTCGGCCCGTCTCTTCCCCGCCGATGTAAGCGTCGTCAACTTCCACCTCTCCGTGAAGAAGTTCACGATCCGGTGCCACCATAGCCGAGCGCAGCTTATGCAGCATCGTAAACGCCGTCTCGTATCGAGACAGCCCAAGCTGGCGTTGAAACTGCACTGCGGAGATCCCAGGGGTCAATGTCGATACCAGATAGGCAGCGTGAAACCATGTCACCAAATCCTGTTTGGTCCGATGCATGATTGTTCCTGCCGTCACGCTGACCTGATATCGGCACTTTCGGTTGGCGCATTCTACGCTCGCGCGCTGTTCAATCCGATAGCCCTTTGTTGTCCCACATCGCGGACAGACAAATCCAGTTGGCCAACGGCATTCGAACAGATATCTGGCACACGCCTCTTCGCTCGAGAAGCGTTCGGTGAACTGCCTGAGGCTGTTCGGCGTGTCGGGAAAGGCCATCTGCGTACCTCTGGGACAATATCTTACGCTCCGCCTTCTCCTGCGGCAACCGGATAAGCATATTCTTGAATATCGACGTTGGCGGGGAAGCCATTGCGGTTTATCACGGAACAGTACCTGAGATAAAAGACGCCCTC
>JAAESQ010000975.1 GCA_024229275.1 bacterium
AGTTCTCACGCGACTCATATGACGACAACGGCGCTCAGCTTGTCTCTACCGTCCACCACCGCGCCAATTACAACAACGCTTTCTGGAACGGCTCACAGATGGTCTACGGCGACGGCGATGGTTCTAGCTTCAGTCCGCTGTCGGGATCTCTCGATGTTGTGGCCCACGAACTCACCCACGCCGTCACCGACCGCACCGCTGACCTTGTATACGCCAAAGAGTCCGGCGCACTCAACGAGGCCTGGTCGGACGTATTGGGCGCATCCACCGAAGCCTGGGTTGACGGTGGAATTACGTCGAACACCTGGAAGCTCGGCGAAGACATATACACCCCGGGAACTGCCGGTGATGCTCTGCGCTACATGAACAATCCAACCGCCGACGGCTACAGCAAGGACTACTACCCCGAACGGTTGTATCCAGGTTCCTGTACACCGAACCCAAACACGAACGACAACTGCGGCGTGCACGGCAATAGCGGTATTGCCAACCTCGCCTATGTGTTACTCGTACAGGGCGGCACTCATCCTCGTGGCAAAACCTCTGTCAACGTGCCAGGAATCGGCATCACCAAGGCAGAGCAAGTCTTCTACCGCGCTTTGGTCAACTACATGACTTCATCGACGAATTTCGAAGGGGCTCGCAACGCCACTGCGCAAGCCGCACAGGATCTCTACGGCCAATCCGAGGCTGATGCTGTGCAGGCCGCATGGAACGCAGTAGGTGTCCCAGGCGGCCCGGTGACGACAACCGAACTCTCGAACGGCGTTCCTATCCCCGGTCTTTCCGGCAGCCAACGGGCGGAAGATTTCTTCTTCCTTGAAGTGCCGTCTGGCGCCAGCGATCTCCTCTTTGAAACTGCTGGCGGATCGGGCGATGCGGATCTCTACGTTCGCCGCGGCAGCAAGCCTACAACTTCGACCTACGACTGCCGACCCTACAAGGGCGGCAACGCTGAGACATGTCCGTTTGCGGCACCTGCCGCAGGGGACTGGTACGTCATGCTGCGCGGTTACAGCACTTACTCCGGCGTCACGCTCGAGGGTTCCTTCCAGACCGGAGGCAGCAATGATCCTCCGAACGCAAACTATACGTTCACAACAAACGACTTGACAGCGTCGTTCACTGACACGTCGAGCGATCCCGACGGAACCATTGCATCGCGAAGCTGGACTTTCGGCGACGGCGGAACATCAACAAGCCAGAATCCAAGCCACACCTACTCGGCCGACGGCACCTTCACGGTTACATTGACAGTGACCGACAATGACGGTGCAACCGACAACGTATCGAA
>JAAESQ010000976.1 GCA_024229275.1 bacterium
CCGCCGCTGGTCCAGTGTCCAGCCTGGCTCTTGAGGTGGTAGTCGCCACCAGCGGCATCGACGAAGAGCGGGTCGGTGCTGATATTGCCGGTGCCAGCGTAGCTACCCTGGATGCAGGAGTAAGTGACCGTCGGTGTTGATCCGGAGTCATAGATTTCAGAACCTATCGCAGCCGTATTGCTCCACAGAATGCAATTCTTGGCGACAGGAGTAGAGCCACTAACACTGGCAAGAGCACCGCCTCGTGCTGCGCTGTTTCCATAGAATGTGCCGTTGGTGATCTGCGGAGACGAAGCACTCACGTACATGCCGCCGCCAAACAGGCTTGTTGCAGTGTTGTTGTCAAAGACGCACCTGCTAAACTGCGGAGCAGCACCGACGCTGATGAAAGCGCCGCCACCGTAGCTGCTTGCTGTATTCCCACTGATAAAGCACCCCGTCACAGAAGGAGACGAGGCGCCAATAAACAGAGCCGCGCCAATGGTTGCCGTGTTGTTGCTTATGACACAGTCAGTAGCAGTTGGCGAGGCAGCGTTGCAGTAGATGCCTCCCCCTCGTACTGCATTGTTGGCGGTCACGGTGCACGCAGTTAAGGTAGGTGAGGCTCCGTTGTTGAATATCCCGCCACCATTCTCGTAGCTGCCGCTCCCGTTTGCATTCCCTTTGGTAACCGTAAACCCATCCAGCGTCCCGCCAGTAACGCCGACCACCACGTGGTAGCTGTTGTCACTGCTGTCACCCGGCGTGCCGATGTCGCCGCTGAGAATCGTCGTGTTCGTATCCGGATCACGATCGCCCCTGGCTACCTCGCCACCCGCAAACCCACCGTAGATTTCCACATTGACCTTCATCACAAAACTGACCGTGCGATCCGCTCCAACGGTCGAATAGTACGTGCCGGACGCTACCCAAATCTCG
>JAAESQ010000977.1 GCA_024229275.1 bacterium
ATCATGCAGTATGTGTCTGATTCCTTTATAGGATAATTCTGATTTTCGGGGGGAGATCTCTCGACAAGCTCGAGATGACAGTTCTCGACGTATTGCTCTTCGAATCCTGCTACGTGATTCCTACTTAAGGCTCAGTTGAGACATGCCATCCAACGCTATTCGCGCATGTCCCCTAACGCCCAGACCCTTGAGATCCGTCGAACAGCGTGGCCGGTTTGTTCTCGATGGCATATCGGCGGCCGCCGGAAAGTGCGTCAGGCACTCGTGCGTCCTCGCATATGGCGTTGAACCCACACCAAGCGCAAAGGGTGCTCGGGCGAGTTGGAAAATCCGTTGCAGTGAGAGCTTGTTCGGCGAGGTTGCGAAATTTTTTGAGCAGTTCCTGCCCATGGTCTCGAGTCACCTTCTGCCATCTCGTTTCTGCGAACCTCACGTAGTGGTATCCAGCTAGCGCCTCATTTTCCTGGTGGTTCTCGAGGGCGCACGCTGCATAGAGGGGCGCCTGTAGCCCTTCTGAAAAATCAGACGGATTGCCGAGGGATTTTGACGTTTTGTAGTCGATGACAAACAGTGTTCCCTTCTCCGTTCGTCCGATGCGGTCGGCAAAGCCGGTGAAGACAATTTCGGACGAGAGTCGTTGAGAGAGCCGCTGCTCGAGTGCCACAGTTTCGCTTCGATCCTTTGAAAAGACTTCACGGTGGAACCGTGTCAGCATTTCGCGCCCCATCAGGTGGTAGTGCTCGGGATCGTCCGCAAGTCGGATGACGACGATTTCCTCGCTCCAGCCTGTGGCCCAGTGGGCTGAGTACCACTCGAGCATGGCATCCGAGGTTGGGTCTGTGCCTTGAGTGCGTTGCGAGTAGAGCCACTCGAGAGTGTCATGAACCGAGTTCCCCAGAAACGTTTCGATCGAGCGAAACGCCTCCTTGAGCCCCTTTAAGTAGCGCAGGCGGTAGCGATAGGGGCACTGATCCAGCGTTTTGACGCGGGAGAAAGAAAACTGATTGCGAGGTGTGGGGCGACGGTTGGAGTTGGAATCAGTCACGGGAGAAGTGTAAAGCAATCCGCCTTGCGGATTGCTATAGAGGAACGGAATGAAGAAGGTGACGACGAATAGGAAGCGCGTTTGGCGCTAATTCAAGGCACGACAAAGCCCCGAAATCACTGTCATCCTGAGCGGAGCGTAGCGGAGTCGAACGGATCTCCCGTTCCAATAATGGGAGCCTTGATTGGACCGAGGTGTTGGGCCGCATATTGCTGGTTTCAAGGGGAGATCCTTCGGCTGCGGGACGTCGGACGTCCCTTCGCTCAGGATGACATTTAGGGGGGCGCATGCTTGTGAAAAGAAGCCGCTTGCCAGCGTTTGTTCTTGGGAGAACTATCGTTCGGCGGAACGTGCCACTGGTGACGATTTTCGAAGCAATCCCATTCACGCGTATCTGTCGTCTGATCGAAACATCGTCAGCGGTGGCAATTCACGGGCAGAACGCTGGGAGAAGGTGACGATGGATACAGGAAGCGCGCTGGGAGCATTTCTACGCCGCCCCAGTCATTGTCATCCCGAGCGAAGTCGAGGGATCTCCCGTTCCAATAATGATCGCCTTGATTGCGGCGAGTCTTTCGGCTGCATACTGCTAATTTCAACGGGAGACCCTTCGGCTCGCAGGCTCGCTCAGGGTGACAATTCTGGAGGTGCTTGTCATCCCGAGCGTAGTCTAGGGATAACTGCTCGGGTGCGATGTTTCAGGCGTTCACCCACAGTTGGTACTGGGCGCCCCGAAGTGTTGGATCTTGACAGCTGAGACGGCTCCGTTTTTAACGCAGAGGCGCAGAGGCGCAGAGAGGACCTCCAGTCCGGCCATCCGCTTCGCGGGCATGGGTGTGAGGCAGTGCATCACCGAAAGCAAATATTTCGGGCTGCGCTGTCTCACACCCACACCGCAGTCAAGACTGCGGTAGCCGGACAAAAACGCCAAGGGCTTCGCTTCAGCTATCCAACATGATCGTTGCGACCGTGAACAGGTTTGTAGGCATCCCGCTCGTGTTCTGGAAACGATTCAAATACGAAGTAGGCCCGAGCGCGCGCCATGCGGGCGGTATTCGAGCAGATTACCGGTCGGAAAGCTTGCTTTCAGATCCGGTGATCTCTCGATCGGCTGTGGGTTCACCCGCAGAGTTCGGGCCGGGCAACGCCCTCTCGGACGAATTCCCAGATACGTGTCGCCTCTCTGCGCCTCTGCGTCTCTGCGTTAGTACTCACGTTCCTGTCGGTGAAGAGGCTGTACGGGGCGAACGGCTATGCGGCAAGACAGGAAGACAAATTGAACCACCAAGAGCACAAAGGACGCTAAGACGGCACGAAGATAGTAGGGGCGGTTCTTCGAACCGCGAAAACAACAGGAGCCATCACAGGTCACTGAAATGTATCCAGACGACCACCCATCTGCCCTCAGCGGCTCGAAGAGCCGCCACTTCTACTTCTTAGTGTCTTCCTTCGTGCGCTTCGTGATCTTTGTGGTTCAAACCCTCACGTGTCTTCCAGTTGAGTAGTCCACCCATCGAAGCCACGGTCCCAAACGGGAACTCGCAACTATGAGCCTACGTTGATTGAAATGACGAAGTATCGGCTACCATAGCGCTCAGACCAACGGAGGCTCAACAATGGGAGAGTATGCGCGTGCGGTATCTATCGGCCTGAAGTCGTTTGTAGTGGCTATGTTGGGGTGGAGGGATAACCCCTACACCATAGCTGTCGGTAGGCGACTTTGGGGACGGCTTCCGCTGCTGAGTCTTGCCGGACTTACGCTCGCAGGAATTGCTGCAGGCCCCTTCTTTCCGTCGTTCGACAAAATCGCAGGATTCGTACCGCCATTGGCGTTTCTGACCTGGATGCCGGTCGATGTCACTCAGATGCTGTGGTCGATTCCGGCGGTTTTTGGACTCGTCGTTGCCTGGCGTGTTCGATGCTTCCGTGGAGATGTCGAAGACACTTGGTTGGGTTTGGCCGATATCGAAGATCCAGGGCGAAGAATCTTCGAATCAGCTGCGATACCAATCGGATTTGCAGCCCTCTTTCTCGGTTTTGGACTCGAACTCTTGCCCCGACTGCTCGAGTTGGCGGCCGGTCAGCCTGTTGAGTGGGGTAGTGTCGGTTCCTGGTCACTGAGCCTCAGCGAAACGATTCTGGCAGTGGCTGTCGTCGCGGGAGTGCTGTCGCTGAATAGGTGTTTCAGTAAGGCTTTTGGGCAGCTGGTTGGCGCAGCATTCATGATTTTCGGTCTCCGCATGGGGCTGTCATACGCGCTGCCATGGATGACCGCTTGGTGGAGCTATCTTCCGATTCCATACGTTGACAGGTTTGGCGGGGGACACTCGCTGAGCTTTGGCATCTTGCTGTTCAATCTGGCTGTGGTTGCTATTGCGTGGGCAAAACTTCGCGCGCGTGCAGGACAGAGTCCTTTCTGGTCTGCTGAGTCATTGCCCGATGCTCCGGAATCTGAGAAAGAGAGTTCGTTACCCCCGATTCCTGGGGACTAGCGACGCTCTCGTCTCTAGGCCAATGCGGCACAGGCTGCTAGCCCGGAGTATTCATCAGGGATCGTCGCGAGAGAGCTCAGATGTAGTGGATCTCGGCGACCTCACAAGATGAGAGAGTGAAGGCGTACTTGCGGTACGTCTAGCGAGCGAATCGAGAAGACGCCGAGAGGCGCTGCATATGTGCCCTCGCAGCAGATTCATGGTGAATACTCCGGGCTAACCGACTATCAGCTCCCAAATTGCGATCCAGAACGGTAGGGTGAAGATACATGCGATGTAGCTGAGCAGCATGAGGCTTCCCACTTTCTGTTCGTTTCCTCCGTAGGTCTTGACCTGCAGAATGAGTCCCACTGCTGGAGCAGCAGCCGCTTCGATAACCAGGAATCGGGCGAGCACAGGATGACTGGTATGGAGATCCAGCAGCGAAACGGTCACGATTGTTACGAGTGGGAGCAGTACGAGCTTGATCCCGATAACACGGACTGCGTCCCACAGATAGGAACGAACTCGAATCGGCACGCTCCCGAGCACTCCGCCGAGCACAAGAGTCGCTACCGGGACAGCTGCTTGGCCCATCAACTTGATGCCCGCGAGGGCTGGAGCTGGGATGACTGCATGGGCTTTGGTCACCACGAGTCCGATGGCGATGAGGTTGGCGAGGAATGGAGGGGTAAGAAAGGCGCGCCACGTTTCGTGGCCTTTTCCCCTGCCACCGACGAGATAGGTCCCGACGCTCCACAGAACGGGGTTGTAGCCCAGGATGAACAAGAAACAGTAAAGCGCAAACTGATCGAATTCGGCCGGTGCAAGGGCGAGGCCGATGGGGAGTACCAGATAGCCGGCGTTCTGCATGCTGGCCAGGGGCAACATGTCACGCTTCCGGTCAAGTTCGCGAATGAACCCCAATGCACCGAGAAGAAGACCAACTGTGGTCATGAGAATCGCGACGAGTGGGATGACCCACCAGAACGGGAGAGCAACTGGATCAAGATTGGTGAGTACGTTGGAGAAGATAAGACAGGGAAGGAAGATGACGACGGTAGCGGAAGAGAGCGCCTCGATGTGGCTGGCCTTCAGAACGTTGCGCCGGACTAAGATGCCGGCGGCGAAGATGACGATGAAGATTTCAAAGACCGCGAGGAAGGAACTCGCGAAAGCCTGAGCCAGCGCTGTCATGCTTGTCTCCTCCGGTCTGAGGCCGTTTGCCGATAATAAATAACTCAGTCGTTCACGGTGCCTTCAGGAGTGCTTGTTTTCTGCTTCATTCTGGCGCTGAATGAAAGGGCGATCAGTCTGAGAGTTTTCTGCCGCGCAGAATCTCGTTGTACTCGCGGTTGTCGGTGTCGTCCTTGGCCCCGACGGGTGTGCCGCAATTGGCGCAGCGGTACTCATATTTGTTCCCCGTAGGAAGCACGAGCAGAAGGTGACGGTGAACTGGGCGGGCGGATTTGCATTGAGGACAGTAGAGTTCCGATGCTTCGAGTGAATCGTACTGGCGTTTCTCATTCATGGTTGCCAAGTTTGCGGATTGAACCTGTCATCGTCAAGTGCTTGTCTGAGCCGGGAGGGTTGCGTTCGGGTTCAGAGTCCGACAACATGGTTAAGGATGATTCGCAGGTAACACACTATGAGCGCTAACAAAACGAGCATTTCCGGGAGCCTGAGCACCATGGCGCTGACGGACCTGCTCCAGATGTTGGAGCAGGGAAGGCGAACCGGAACGCTCAAGATTCATGCCGGCAGGGTGGAGAAGTCCGTGTTCTTTCAGGGCGGACAACTCATCTCTTCTTCGTCGACCGATCCGACCGAGTTTCTCGGTCATTTTCTCGTCAGCCAGGGACTGATCGACGAGGACGAGTTGGCGCAGGCAGTGCTGCAGCAGGAGCGAGTGAGCAAACCACTCGGTAGGATACTGGTCGAACGAGAGGCGCTCTCCGAAGAGGATCTGGAAAAACACCTGCAGCTCAAGGCCGAGGAGAGCATCCTCGAACTCTTTACGTGGGACCACGGGGAGTTTGAGTTCTTCGATGGCGTGCTGCCAGCGTTTGAACTGGTGCCTGTATCAATGAGCCTGTCCGGCCTGATCCTGGATGGAATGGAGTGCCTGCACCAATGGGACAAGGTACGTGCTGTAATTCCATCCGATCAGGTTGTGCCGGTTTCGGTTGATGCCCACCTTGCTGAGGGCATTTCTGATGAACGCCAATGCCGAGTGGTAGAAGCGGTGAATGACGACAGGACCATTCAACAGATTTGCCTGGAAGCTCATGCGACTGAGCACTTTGTCAGTCGGACGATCTACGAGTTGGTCGAAGCGGGACGAGTCAAGGTAGTCCGGCCTCGCATCGTACAGTCCGTAGAAGCGGTTCAGGCGGAAACGCGTGCAGTTCAGTTGTTGGCCGACGCCCGAAGTCTCGTGGATCAGGGAGAGTGTGAGGCCGGTCTGCGCTATGCAAGGGCTGCACAGAGCCTTGAACCGCGAGATGCTGAGGTCCAACAGCTGCTCAAGAGCATTGAGGCTGATCTGCGCAAGACATTTATCAGAAAAGGTGTCCTCTTAGAGGGTGTACCTGTACTGAGTGTCAAGCTTGAGGAGATGAAGCGCCTCGATCTGGCGCCGGAGGCTGGCTTCATTCTGTCTCGTATCAACGGCAGTTCAGACGTCGCATCCATCGTCAAGATCAGTCCAATGGGTGAGCTAGATGCGATGGTGGTGTTTTCCGGACTCCTTGACGAGGGTTATATCAGGCTAGCGATGCCGATGTAGTTGCGATTCGCCCTGCAAATCGCAGGCAATGAGGGGACGCAGGATTGCTCTGTATTGCTGGGGCCTATCATTTCTTAGCCTTTCTAGCAGCCGTCAACTCGCGCAGTGCCTCGATCGGCCTGCGATCGGGCGCCATCGGCTTGATGGACTGTTTGAGGAGATGCTCAGCTTGATCAAGCTTCCCAATCGTCCGCAGGACCTCTCCGGTGTAGAAAATGGCTATGCCACAGCGAGGATCAATTCTCAGGACTTCTTTCAGGTCATTCAGGGCTTGCTGAGAGCCTGTTGCCGGACTCTCCATAAAGCGACAGAAGGTCAGTTCCGCCCGGTAGTTCATGTTTTGTGGATCGAGGTCAAAGGCGTACTCGAGTTGACCAAGTGCCGGCTGGTATTGGCCGGCTGCCATCAGTTTCCGCCCCTTGTGGTACTGCACCTCGGGGTCTAGCAGGTCAGTGCTGAGTCTGAAGGTTTCGGCGGCTTTCTTCGGAGAGGCGATAGTGGGTCGTGACGGTTTGATGACAGTAGGCGCCGACATTCCCGTCTCTACCACTGGTTGACTCTGTCTCGGACCTTGGAGTTCTGCATAGGCACGGGCGCCGGCGAGGAAGAGTTCGCGGGTGTTCTCGCTGAGTCCGGCGTCTTCCTTCCATGGAGCACAGCGCTCTGCGAAACGGAGGTAGGCATCTGCGATAGCTGCCGGGCTCGCCCCCTGTTCGATTCCCAATAGCTCAGCCGGTACCATCCGCCGGTGATTGAGTACAAGTTGCATGATCTCGTCGCGGGATTCGGCACTCGCTTCTGGAGTTTCGATGCTGACTCTTTCACCGGGCACCATCGCTTGGCGTTGCGGTGCTTGCGGCCGGTCTGGTGCGGAAGCCGCCTCAGAGTCGGTGATGAGGCCAATGAGGGTCAGCGCATGGAGAAGTCTTGCGAGGTCCTCGTAAGGGATGCCCTGGTCAGCCGCTAGCTCGTCGATTCTGACCGATTTTTGAAGCAAGGCGTCGATGACGGGCCTGTGGATCTTTGAGAATGTGATGTCATCGATGCCGAAGAATGGCTCTGGATGGATCGTCAGTTTCTTGCCGATCAGTGGTCCGATCGAAGTATCGATCTGTTCCTGACTCGCAAATCGCGTGACCCCGATGATGATGAGCTGGGCGACGTTGACCTTGAGACTCGAATCCGACTCGGCTTCGCCGCTGTTAATTGTGAAATGACCCTCTTTCCACGAAAAGCCGTCCAGCAGTTTGTGAGCCAGGTTCTGTTGCAGGACCTTGAGCAGTTTCTCGGCAGTGATGATGCCCTTCTCGATGAGGATGTCTCCGAACCGGACGCCCCTCGAACAGGATTCCTGAAAACAAGTGTCACAGGTTGGTTGATCGATGAGGTCGATCTTGACCATGAAACGGCTCAGAGTCTCGGTGACAAGGTTGGATCGCACTTCTACCGGTGCGCCATGTTCAAAGCTGATCTCTTTCTGGATCGGAGGGCGTGCGATTGCCAACTTTCCGGTGACACGGGCTCGGGCCAGGCTGTAGAGAAGGGTGGCGTATGGGACCTCTGCAAGGGTACCTTCATCGAGTGATGCAACTCGTTGATAGTCGTCGCAAGAGAGCGTCAAGGTCTGTCTCCTCTCGCTTCTAAGTCATAGTAGCCAGAACTCTGGTTTGTGAACGACACAACCTATGATAGCGCGGGATGTTCGGTGCGGTTTCGGACGCGGTAGCATTAACAGATGGATGAAAGATGAAAGATGAAAGATGAAAGAGGAAAGAGGAAAGATGCAGGATGCAGGGAACAGGATGCAGGATGCAGTTGGTCTGAGAACTGATTATGGCGGGGGGCTTGCGTTGTGATGTCGACGGCCGTGCTTGCTGTGTTTGCTGGGTGTCTGGCTGCAACTCTGTGGTTCCGTTTGATTCCTCAGTCCGGCAATAGGTTCTGGAAGCTGTTTGCGATTGCCGCTGCGATGCTTGGGATTGCCTTCCTCGCCGTCACAGAGCCATTTGAGATTCGCAAGGTTGTTGCTGCCTGCGTGATGCCGGTTGGGTTGATCTGGATCGTGTTGTCCGCAGTGGGAATTTTGGCCGCGAAGGTGGCCGATCGACGAGTAACCGCATGTGTCTGGTCCGTCTGGATTGCCTTCACCGTAGGAGGAAACGCGGTTGTAGGTGGGGCGATGGCGGGATTTCTGGAGAGCAAATGGACTCGAGTTGATCCTATGGCAAGCCACACCTTCGATGCGGTTCTGGTCCTGGGCGGAGGGGTTGCGCGTCACCACCACGGACAGGTCTATGTCGGATCATCTGGTGATCGAGCGATGCTCGGTGCGAGACTGTATCTTGCTGGATTGGCGGATCGTCTGGTCACCACAGGCCCGGTCTACCGGGTTGGGGATCAGCCATTTCCAACAGTGCCGGAGTTGACGGCTCAAATCTGGCAGGATCTTGGAATTCCCAGCGAAGCGATCGTGAACATCAACGGACCGAGGGCAACGAAAGAAGAGATTGCAGAGTTTGCCGTCGTCGTGGAAGAAGAAGACTGGCAGCGGGTTGCGGTTGTTTCATCGGCAATTCACCTGCGGCGGGTAGAGCGCCATTGTCGCCGACTGGGTCTCGATGCAACGCTTCTTCCGGCAAACTTCCTGAGTACTCAGCACCCGATGCGTCCGAGAGACCTCGTGCCTCGAAGCGAGGGATTTCGTCTCATTGAGGCGGCCATGTGGGAGATCGTCGGTCAACTCGCTGGAAGGTAGCCCCCTCCCCGAGCCATGGATCCAAATGAATGCTCAGCGCCGGCCCAGTGGTAGACTGAACAGGCACAGATTCAGACTAATTGAAAAGGGAGGGGCACTATGCGTCTCGACGTGAAGGCTTGCGGCCTGGCTGGTGGCGTTCTGTGGGGTGCAGCGGTTTGTCTGGCAACACTTTGGCTGATGGCGTTCGGATACCACGGGGAGCTGATCGGGAAACTCGATCACTTCTACTTCGGCTATAGCTTCTCCGTAGTGGGAGCGTTCATTGGCCTCATATGGGGCTTCGTCGACGGTCTTATCGGCGGCGCACTCTTTGCCTGGCTGTACAACAAATTTGCGAGCTAGTTCACTGCGCCTTCGCTTTCCTGCGATGAAGAATTGACGAAGGTCCACAACGCCTCAGCTCGTCTGAGGAGACCGGGAACATCCTCGGCCAAAAGAAAGCCCTCATCTACTAGTTCTATCGTGGCGAGAGCGTACAGGCCCAGGTAGTGTGCCCGGGTCGGATAGCGTTCTTCGAGCGAAGGTCGTGGGTCCTCCTGTGCAAGTCGTTGCGAAGACGTGAGCGCAAATGGCAGGAAAGCGCCTCGAAAATCAGCCATCTCGGATTCGGCCTTCAGCTCCGCAGCGCGTAAATTCCATGGCGTGTAGGTGGCGACCGGAACAGTGATCTCCGGGAGTCGGACTCCGTCGATTTCGTTGCCGTCACTGTCGACGGCGGGAATCAGCGTAGGAAATGCGGCACCGATGCGCGGCGGCTGAAAGTCGACGATTCCATGCTCGAGGAAGCGTGGACCATAGTCGGTTCTGTAGGCTTGGTGAGGCTTTTCAGGAGCGGAGACTCCCGGTAATTTGGGGAAAGCAAGCTGATCGAGTGTCACCAGAGTGCCCTCGGCAAGACTTGGTATTCGGCTCGTCGGTGGCACTTCTCCGGCCGCTACCCAGTGGTCGAGTTCGAGGAGTAGGCTGCGCAGGATCCACAGAAAATCAGCCGGGTTACCGGGATGTCGAGTACCGTTGCGGCGTGGAGGGAACGCGCCCACAAAGTGTTGCGTTGAGGCAAAGTGATAGACCCGCAGATTGCCCGGCAGTTCGAGATCAGCTTCCCCCCCGATTGACGAATGGACCAGTGCCGCCGCTCGTCCCCAGTATTCATAGCCGGTGTTTGTGAAGAATACTTTCGGCATCGACGGGTGCCCCGCCAATCGCTTGAACAAACCGTCGGTTCGACCAGTAACCGGATCTGTCTGTTGAGTGGCACTGAACGGGAAGATGTCGGTCGGGTAGACAAAAGCTGAAAACGCATGAGCGTCGCGCGAAGGCTGACCAAAGCGGTGGTTGAAGCTGCCGCGACCGGCGCCCGCGGTGTGTGCCCACACTCCGTCCAACGCAATGCGATCATTCTCGTCGTGGTTGAATCCCTGGTAAAGATAGTGGCGCAGAAAACGACCGGTCTGTGAGATACCGATTGCCAGTACTCGATCCGCCTGAACAGGGCTTTCCGGATGGTGTTTCAAGCCGAGCGCGACATCGCGCACTGCAGTTAGTCCCAATCCAACGACAACAGGATCCTCAGCGGTGTAGACGACCTCGTAAATACGCCCTGGCTCGAATCCCTCTTCAAGATAGATGCTGTCGCGGGCCGCAACGAGTTCGCCTGACTCGTCGCGTCGCGCGAGTCGCCATTTCTCCTGCGGGATCACTTGCCTCTGTCCAAGCCTTGTATCACGGACAGTGAGCGTGATCTGCGAATCTTCGCCTGAAGATAAGGGGTAGGCAATGTGCCCGCGATGTGCAAATGGGAAGATCTCGGTCGGCTCAGCAAAGACAGCATCGGCTCGTACCAAGCCGCGAATTGGACCTTCAGAGCCACGTGCGACTGGAGGGTGAAGTCGAAGGATGCCCTCTTGAGGAGGAACGTCGAACTGCCAACCGATCCAGACGAGCGTGAATCCGCGTCGCAGTAGAAAGCCATCGCCAAATTCGGCAAGATCGTTGGGGTCAAAGGTGCGAGCGGCGCCGCGACTGAAGTAGCGGACAGCAGCCTTCCCTCCACGATTGCAGATCTCGAGCAGAACGGCACCGTTGCCTTTCTCTGGTTGTGCAGGCCGAAGAATGTAGACGTCAGCAGCGTAGTGGACTGATCCGTTGTTCTCCCTTGGCACTTTGTCGAGGTCTATGACCAGACGGTTGTGTGGCGAATCCGGATCGATCTCGAGAATTGCTTTACCGGTCAGCTTTTCGTAAGGCCCAACGGCACCAAATGAAGCGCCATCAGCAACCAAGCCCTGTGAAACAACGTCGAAATCGACAACTCCGGTTCCGGCAAAAACCGTTGAACCGAGGGCGAGCACAAACCAGAAAGCCACGACATTTCGATAGCGTCCCATAGTTGACCCCCTCCGATGCGAGCTGTGCCGACTGGATGGCGGGTTACGCTCGCAACGTCTGACGAATATAGCTCAGCTGTGTGGAAGAGAATCAACGATGGCTGACGGGCGAGCAGCAAGCAAAGCTCTCAATAATGTCTTTCAGAGGAGCAAAGCGACGAAGAATCTCCCGTCAAAATTCAGCAATATGTTGGTAACCAGCAGTCAGAATATTGATGATTTGAAGGGTAGATCTTTCGACTCCGCTTCGCTCTCATAGACAAACCCAAAATGAAGGTCATCCCGACCGAGCCATGGGCGAGTGGAGGGATCTCCCGACGAGCTAAGCAAGCTGCTTGAATACAGTAACATACGGCACGTTAGCTGGAACGGGAGATCCGTTCGACTCCGCTGCGCTACGCTCAGGATGACAACCTTTCGGCGGCGTTGTCATGCGATGAGTCAGCGCCTGACCGGCGTGAATATGCTCAAGATGACAAAGGTTGGTGAACGTGGCGCGAGGGCGATGCTTGGCGAGTATTGCAGGCTAGGTCAGTGTAAGACCTTCAGCGTCAAGTTCCGAAGCGACGCTCTCTGTCTCCTCGAGTCGCTCGATATTCTCTTGCAGTTGTCCGATCGCTCGAATTGGTCCCGGATTCGGAAAGTTGTCACCGTAGAGCAGGAGTCGGATGACACCTGCGACGCGGATCGGGGCCACGACGACATCCAAAGGCCAGTCTCCTCCGAGTTGTCGCTGAAAAGCCTCGTTCCAGCGATTTTTCCGCAGCGAACCCTGATAGAGATGCCCCGTTACTGCCGCCAATGCGAGCACCGACTCTTCGTTCAACGGCAGTCGTACGGCTCGAACTCTCTGGCTCGGTGGTTGCTCACCGTCTTCCAAGCCCACCTGAGCGACACCGTGGATTGAATGACCACGAACCGACAGCACGACCGCCCGCCGCAAAACTGGTGCGGCTGCCTTGAGAACATCGGCAACCAGCTCCGCTGTGATCGACGGTGAGGACACGGTA
>JAAESQ010000978.1 GCA_024229275.1 bacterium
TCTTCAACGTGGAAATCCTGGGGATCTTCGGCGCCGTTCGCTACTCGGTGTTCTTCGTGATGGAGCTCAAGACTCGTACGGTCGAGATCGCTGGTATTCGAGTGAATCCGGATGGCGAGTGGATGAAGCAAGTCGCTCGCAATCTCACCGACCCGATCGACGGATTCTTGCGCGACGCAAAGTACCTGATCCATGACGCCGACCCGCTCTTCACGGACGGCTTCAAGGCAATACTCAAGCCACCCGCTCTTCCGGAGGGCGAGGGCGTTACATGCGTGAAGATCCCTCCCAGGAGCCCGAACTGCAATCCGCACGCAGACAGGTTTGTCAGATCAATCAAATTCGAGTGTCTGCGGCACTTCGTCTTCCTCAGTGAGCGGCATCTTCGATACGTGATCAGGCAATACATGCGACACTATCACGAAGAGAGGTTCCACCAAGGAATTGGCGGCCACCTTATCCGACCGGCAGTCCTACGCGCCAACGCGTCGCCCGGAAAA
>JAAESQ010000979.1 GCA_024229275.1 bacterium
CGAAGATGCTGCCTGGCAAGGTGTCGCTGGAAACCGTGAGCTTCATCAGATTCTCAGAGTTCGAAAATGCGATGCCGCTCACCGTGCCGGCGGGGAGTCCCGGAATATCAAGGGCCTCGCCTGTTGCGGTGCGGGTGATCTTGACCTTCGTATACCCATCTTCGTTGGTGCCGATGACGCGGAATGCTCCGAGTCGACTGAAATAGGTGAAGACAACATCCCAATCTGCGGAGTAGACGTCCTCGTGATTCCCGGTAGCGAACTCGTAGCGGCTCAGTACCGAAAACTCTCCGATTTCGTTCGACGTGTAGTACAGGTAGGAGCTGTCGACACTGATGGCTTCCGCCGCAAAGGCGGCCTCTCCTTCGTGTTCAGAAATCAGCACTGGATCCCCACCATTTGCCAAATCTGCGACAAGAAGATCGGAATCATTGGTAGTGTTGGATTTTGAAAGAACAAGCCAGCGTCGGTCAGGGCTCAGCTCTTCAGGGTCCAAACCCTGGGTGTTTTCGTACACCATCTCTTTCTCGAGACTCGCAACATTCCATTCGAAGAGATCGAAGAATCTGGCGTCGCGTCCGTTGCTGATCGTGTAGAAGGACTCGAGATCGTTGGAGAAGCCTGCGAAGTGTTCCTTCGCCTCCTCGACGTCTGTCAGGTCTCGGACCGTGCCATCCAAATCGCGGAGGTACAGATGGTCGATTTCATTGCCCTCCTGGTCTCTGCTGAAGAGAATACGTTCGTCGTTAGGCATGTAAGTCTCAGCGAATGTCGTATTTTCGCCCTGGGTGACCGGGCTGCGTTCTTTGCTGGCCAGGTCAAGCTCGTAGACGTTGAATACGCCAGTTTCGTTGCTGGATACGAGTAGTTTCGTTTCGTCGGGGTTAAAGCTTGCGCCGCCAATCGACAGAGTCTTGACGAACTGCTCCATGGTGTAGGTCTGAGAAGGGCCGGTAACGTGTTCACCACCGGGTCCCGCGCACGCGGCGAGGAAAACTGCGGTGAGAACAAAGAATAACTGCGGTCTGCGAATCATGAGCGAACCTCCTTCTTCCGAATCAATGCATGATAATGCAATCTCTGCCATGAGAGAGCCGGTAGCAGATATCGAGCTTCCTTATCTCCAACGTCCAGAAGTTGGGAAAGTTGCAGTGCGAACAATTCCACAGAGAGCTCAAGTTCTTGGCGACCCAAGGAGACAAGAAGATCGAAAGCGTCATCTATGGGAACGATCGGTCGATCGACTGGATAGGTTGGGAAAGGTGCTAGGGGGCCGACGTCAGCGATTTTGGCAGAATGTCCTGGCCTGGCAAGATGCTCTATGGGTGTGTGGCGCGCCGGGAGGGACTCGAACCCCCAACCTCCTGATCCGAAGTCAGGAGCTCTATCCATTGAGCTACCGGCGCTCGGCACCTTTGTGCCACATCTGCAGGCACAACGCAAGGGTCAAGATGCCGGCTGAAGGAGGTTCTTCAGTTCATTCGGCACTTCGTAAATATATGGATGGTCCGGGTAAATCTGTCTCAGATCTCTACTGATGAGGTCGGCCTCGCTCGGTGTGTTTGGCCGCGTACGAGCCCAGATTCGTGCAACGACACCGTTGTCGAGACGAAAAACAGCGGACAGTGGTACAAACGCTGCCGCTGGACCAGATCGTGAGTCAAAATAGCTCGCGGGCACACTCACGACTCGTTGTTCGTTCGGCTGATTGACTTGAATGGGGTGGGGAAGGATGACGTATTGCGCCTGGAAGAGGCCTGAGGGAAACCCGTCCCGTCGGTCGATCTGGGCCGTCGTGAGCACCCTCTGTGGTGATTGAAATGATGCTCCGAGCGAGAGGTTGGCGAAGGCCAGAACGTGTTCAGTCAGGACTGAGGACGAGGCAAGAACGTAGATATGTCCGGGCTGCCGACTGACGATCCGGTCCAGCACGGCCAACAGGCGGGTGATTTCGTCGATATCTCCTCGTTGCCTCGGCGAGAGGTGACGTTCAACGAGTACGGAGGACGTATATTCAGGGAAATTTCCGAATACGTGGCAGATCTGAACGATCGAAACCGTGACCAATACCCCTGCAGCTATGAGTCGCCATCTGTGAGAACGAAGTTCCTGCCATGCTCGTGCCATACCCAGGATCATTAGGATTGCCGAACCTGGCAGGTAGAGATACCAGTGTTGAATGGCGTGAGATTGAACGGGTTGAAAGAGGAAGAACATAAGTATGTGTTGCCCTGCGAGTAGCAGTCCTACGCGGCGAGTTGCTCGAGAGGATATGAGCAGTAGTGAACTCAAAACCAAAATGGCAATGGTTATCGCACCATGCTCACTGATGGCCCTCCCGAATGCCTCCAACGCAGAGCTGTGGTGTCGGTAGGCTGAAAAACTGTCGACGTAGTCTCGCCCCGCAATTCCGATGATCATTGGGAATGCCAAAGTGAGCAGGGTCGCGCAGCACGCAGCCGTGGAGGTTAATGGACGGGAGAGTCCGGATAGGAGTCGTTTGATCGAGATCGGTCGTTGAATCAAGACAACAAGAAGAGCTTCTGCCCAGAACATGGCCAAAGCCGAAACGGTGAAGAAGACGTACCAACGACGGAATAGTACGAGAAGGGCAAGCAGAATTCCGATGAGAACGGCGTGACTCAGTCTGAGGTCTTGTGCGTCGGTTCTCAGGTAGAGCCAGAGTACGCTGACGCAGAGGAGTACTCCGCCAATCCCGAGATAGCCTGCGAAGACCGGAATCCAGAGGCCACAAAGCAGACCCGATGTGATGAGTGCAGCAACCAGAATCGGTCGGCCAGGTGTTTGGGTCCTTGGTCGCCACAAAGAGAAGGCCGCAAAGGCCGCAATGCACAATGAGGGCAGACCGTAAAGGTTGATCACAGCAAAGAGGTAGGCAAGGCGCGAGTTTCCTAGTGGAACCATCGCAAGGGCGACCGGGATCGCGGGGAAGACGCTGACCTCCCGATGGGCGATGTCTTTGGCGGCCCCGTTGATAGCCGCGACTGGGTTGTTGAGGATAGCCGTTCGAAAACCCGTGGCGAAGGACCAGTGACGGACTTCATCGGCGGCGTAGAGCGTGTGCTCCTGTGAGTTGAACCAAGCCGTGTATGCATTGAGAAGGAAAGCACACGAGAGCACGACCAGTGCCACAGTCCACCATCGCGGTGTCTTGGGCTTGTCCTCGACGCTATGCAGTGCTTTGCCTGCTGTTTCGCGTGTGGGGCCTCTCGTGGTTTTCATCGGTTTCGTTCAGCTGAAGCGATAGTGCTTCTTGACCGCTACCTTGACCTCCCACGTGCATGACATCCCTTCAGGGAAACTCACCAGATCCCCTTTGCCAAAACGAACAGGTTCACCTTCCTCTGGCGTGACAATGACATCGCCTTCAATAAGGAGACAGGTCTCGGCGGAGTCGTACGTCCATGGGAAGGTGGACGGTTCGCAGGTCCAGATGGGCCAAGAGAGGGCGCCGAGTTCTTCAATTCGTTCGTTCGATGGATTCTTATATACGGTGATGGAACGCATGTGTTTCTCCTTGTCAACTCAAGTAGTGCAGCCTTCTACTCAAGATGGACGACGGCAGCGCTGATCTGTTCAACGTATTCGATTTGCCGACGTAGGTCGATGAAGCTCTGATGGGCAGCGAGGATTTCTCGATTTGGTTCGAGGTGGGCGCAGAGTGCTTCGAGTTCTTTCGTGTGGGTAACGATCTTTGCCCCCAGAGGCCACAACCAGACTCTGAAATCTGGAACGCTGCATGGGCTTGATGGAATCGCCGGAGGGAGATCGCTAATCGCGAAGAGCTTGAGTTTGAGAAGTGTTCCTCCGTCAGCCATCTTTTCGGTGTGGCGCACCACGAGACGATGCCATGGTTGGGGACCGTCAAGCAGTTCGTCAATCTCGTTCTGTCCGAAGGGTAGAACGAAGTTGATCGTAGCCTCTGAATGAAAGTCTCCGGTTTCTTCAATATGTGAGATGGAAATCGGTGTGAAGCCCGACTCCTCCATCCAGACCGTGACGTTGTTGATGAAGGATTCAGTGTTTAAGTTTTCAGGGAACATCATTGTGAGCTGATTGAAACGTCGTTTGGCGTGCTCTAGGTCGGCTGCGAACTCAGAAGCGTGAGCTTCGATCTTCTCGAGTCGTTCGACTTCCCGCTTTCTGTTCTCGGTTTCGATCTCGACGATTCTGATTGCCATTCGATAATGCCGGTATTGGGGGATGATGATAAGACTGGCGATAATCGCTACGAGCACTATGATGCCGAGTTTCGTGTGTCGGACCATGCGGGCCTCCCACTAGCGATCGAGAACCGTAGTACCCCAGTATTCTACTGCCGTTGATTCGCGTTTCTGGCCGAATTCGGCAATGTGCGCAGTCGTTGGCCGTTCCAGTCCAGCCATGGGGAAATCCTCCTCAAGTCGTCGTTCTCGATGACTGAGTTCTTCGTCTTTTCAACGAAAACGATAGCCTCGCCCTCGCCGGTACCCAGGTGGGCGGCAACTTGTGCCCAGTGATGCCA
>JAAESQ010000980.1 GCA_024229275.1 bacterium
GGCAGAGAATTAACAGAAACGATTGTGTCTTCATCTAGGTCTCCATAGAACTCGTCCGACGCTCGATCACTCGGAATGAGGGACGCAGCATTTTATCTCGGACTCACTCGTTGGATGTTGACATATTCACGGGGGATTCGGTTGAGATGAACACTCAGCTTGCAGCATGGGCTGAATGTGAGGAACGGTGCGTCCTGGCATGGACTTTTCCATCAGCCGATGGTAGATACCTTCTATGAGCACAGTATTCTTTGTTGCCGCAGACGTCTCGGATTCCTCCCAGGATACACACAGCAAGCTTTCGGCACTTTGGCGAGAATCTAGTCTAGCCTCGCGCTTTCATCCCCAAGATTTCGCGGCTCTGAAGTTTCATGCTGGTGAGCCTGGTACGGAGACATTTGTCCGACCGGCCATCGTCAAGAGCCTCGTTCAGCTGATGGTATCGACACAAGCTGTGCCGTTTCTCACCGACACCTCAGTGCTCTACAAAAGTCCACGTGACAACGCGATTGGCCATGCAAAGGTGGTTGCGGACCATGGATTTGGCCCTGGCGAGGTCGGTGCACCATTTGTTTCAGCCGATGGCCTGAGCGGCAGCGATGCCGAGGAGGTTCCAATCGACGGCAGGCACTTCCAGGAGGTCTCGATCGCCTCAGCTATTCTGCACGCCCGCTCAATGCTGGTTCTGTCTCACGCCACCGGTCATCTCGGAACAGGCTTCGGTGGTACTCTCAAGAATCTCGGTATGGGCTGCTGTTCCAAGAAGGGTAAGCTTCGCCAACACCACGGCCAGGAACCTCACGTCGATACCGAGAAATGCACAGCATGCTCGGTCTGCAAGGACTGGTGCCCGACTGACTCGATCACGGTAGATGACACCGCGACTATCCTGCCCGATACCTGCATCGGATGCGGTGAGTGCATCGCGGTCTGTCAGGACGGAGCCATTGCCTTTGACTGGAC
>JAAESQ010000981.1 GCA_024229275.1 bacterium
CGTGCGCAGCCCGGAGTCTAAGGCTGCAGCCACAGCTTCTTCGATGGCCCTGGCTGGTTCTTCGAGAGAAAAACTGTAACGCAACATCATCGCTGCGCTCAGCAAGGTCGCGACTGGGTTGGCAATGCCTTGCCCTGCGATGTCCGGCGCTGAGCCATGAATCGGTTCGTACACGCCGAACGATCCAGTACCGAGGCTGGCTGAGGGCAGCAACCCAAGCGATCCGGCGAGCGTAGCCGCCTCGTCACTGAGAATGTCACCGAAGCAGTTGCCAGCCAACACCACATCGAAGGATGCTGGACGGCGCATGAGAAACATGGCGCAGGCGTCGACCAACACATGTTCGAGCTCGACGTCCGGATACTCCTTCGCCACACGATCGACAGTTCGTCGCCACAGACGCATCGAGGCGAGTACATTCGCCTTGTCGACTGACGCTACGCGGCCCTGTCGGCGGCGCGCCGCTGCAAAGGCGACATGTGCGATGCGTTCGACTTCGCTCACGCTGTACGACATCGTGTCGTACGCAACGCCCGATGCATTCTCTTCTTCGCTCTTGCCAAAGTAGATTCCGCTGGTGAGTTCGCGTACGAAGAGGATGTCGACGCCATCCAGGAGATCCGGGCGAAGGGGGGCGTGTCCGGCTAGTGCAGGGAATACCTGCACGGGGCGCAGGTTGGCAAACAGGTCGAACTCCCGTCGCAGCTTCAACAAACCCTGCTCCGGTCTGACCGGTGCGCTGGGATCGGACCACTTTGGCCCACCGACCGCGCCGAGCAGTACGGCATCTGCCGCATGGCACGCAGCGAGAGTTTCTGGCGGCAGCGGATCACCAACGGCATCGATAGCAGCACCACCGACGACAGCTTCGTCGAAACTCAGTTCAAAATCATGGTCGCTGGCGACTCTTTCCAAAACGCGGCGTGTCACGTCGACGATCTCAGGGCCGACGCCGTCTCCGGGTAAAAGTAAGACCTTCGCTGTCATTGAATCTCTCCTGTAGTATTGAATCGCGGCTGATGCCTGGTCTCGAATGTCTCAATGAGCGGTTGTTGCTCGATCAGGTAGCCGAGTTCATCGATGCCCCGGGTGATGCAGTGCTTGGAAAAGGGATCAAAGTCGAAGTTTGTACTGCCCCCTTCCCATGACAGCTGCTGAGCCTCGAGATCCACGGTGACTCGGGAAGTCGACCCGCTCTGAAGCTGCGCGAGCAGCGCTTGATGAGCCTCTGGGGCCAAACGCACTGCGACCAATCCGTTGCGCAGAGCGTTGGCGTGGAAGATGTCGGCAAAAGACGTGCTCACCACGGCTCGGAAACCGTAATCGGTGAGTGACCAGACGGCATGTTCGCGCGAGCTGCCGCAGCCGAAGTTGTGGCCGCCGACAAGAATCTCAGCGCCGCGATGCTGGTCCTGATTGAGCGGAAAACCCTCGACCGAGCTGCCATCTCCGTCGTAGCGCCAATCTGCAAAAAGATGGCGTCCAAGCCCCTCGCTACTGGTAGTGGTGAGAAAGCGTCCGGGGATGATCTGGTCCGTGTCGATGTTGTCGACCGGCACTGCAACTGCGTGGCTGGTGAGTTCTGTGAACTTGCGCATTTCAGATCACCTCCCTGACGTCGGCGATCGAACCGGCGATGGCGGATGCCGCCGCGGTGAATGGACTGGCGAGAACTGTGCGCCCTCGCGGCCCTTGCCGGCCCTCGAAGTTGCGATTGGAAGTACTGACTGCGAGTTGCCCCGGCTTCAATCTGTCATCGTTCATTGCCAAACACATCGAACACCCAGGTTCACGCCACTCTGCGCCGGCTGCACGAAATACTTCGTGTAGGCCCTCGACCTCTGCTTCGCGCTTGACGCGCTGGGAGCCCGGTACGACAAGCATGCGAACGCCGTTATGGACCTGTCGGCCCTTTACGACCCTGGCCGCATCGCGCAGATCTGACAGCCGTCCATTCGTGCAACTGCCAACGAAAACGACGTCGATTGGCTGACCGAGCATCGGTTTACCGGCCTCCAGGCCCATGTAGGCAAGCGCCTTCTTGGCCGAATCGCGCTGTTGGCTCTCGCCGAGGCTCGCAGGATCGGGTACTGGATCCTGAATTGCCACACCCATGCCCGGGCTGGTGCCGTAGGTCACCATCGGTTGCAGGGCAGCGGCATCGATCGTGAGCGAACGAGCGAAGGTCGCACCCGGGTCGGATGGAAGATCGCGCCACGTAGCAACAGTGCGATCCCAGTCCGCATCCTGTGCCACGAACGGCCGACCCGCCAGGTACGAGAACGTGGTCTCGTCCGGAGCCATCAGCCCGGCACGGGCGCCGCCCTCGATCGACATGTTGCAGATCGTCATACGCTCTTCCATATCGAGGCCGCGAACCGTGCTTCCGGTGTACTCGAAAACATAGCCCGTGCCACCCTCGGTGCCGATCTCCGCAATGACAGCAAGAATCACATCCTTGGCACTCACGCCCTCCCGCAAAGCCCCGTCAAGTCGGATCTCGAAGGTCTTGGGGCGATGGGCGAGCAGACACTGGGTCGCCAGCACGTGCCCTACTTGACCGGTGCCGATTCCGAAGGCCAATGCGCCGAACGCGCCATGCGTACTGGTGTGGCTATCACCACACACAATCGTCATTCCTGGCTGGGAACAGCCAAGCTCAGGTGCAATGACGTGCACGATGCCTTGGTGTTCACTCCCCAACGCATGCAGCGGCACGCTGAACTCGGCACAGTTCTTCTCGAGTTGACTGAGTTGTGCAGCGGCATCTGGATCGTTGATCACGTACTTGCCGTTGGCATCTGGCGGCGTGGTCGGAATCGAGTGATCCATCGTCGCCAAACACTGATCCGGTCGATGCACCGGCAAGCCCCTTTGACGCA
>JAAESQ010000982.1 GCA_024229275.1 bacterium
CCGCGTTTTGGAAAGAGTCGCCAGCGACCATGGTTTTGAACTGAGTTTCGACGAAGCGGTCGTCGGAGGTGCAGCCATCGATGCCGTCGGCGATCCGCTGCCAGCAGAGACTCTTGCTGCCTGCCATGCGGCAGATGCCGTACTGCTCGGCGCAGTCGGTGGGCCAAAGTGGTCAGATCCCAGCGCGCCGGTCAGACCTGAACAGGGTTTGTTGAGGTTGCGCCGGGAGTTCGACCTGTTTGCCAACCTGCGCCCTGTAAAGGTATTCCCTGCGCTAGCCGGACATGCCCCACTTCGCCCCGATCTCCTGGATAGCGTTGACATCCTCTTCGTTCGCGAACTCACCAGCGGAATCTACTTTGGCAAGAGCGAAGAAGAGAATGCTTCGGGCGTTGCGTACGACACGATGTCGTATAGCGTCAGCGAAGTCGAACGCATCGCACATGTCGCCTTTGCAGCGGCGCGCCGTCGTCAGGGCCGAGTAGCGTCAGTCGACAAGGCGAATGTACTCGCCTCGATGCGTCTGTGGCGACGAACTGTCGATCGTGTGGCGAAGGAGTATTCGGACGTCGAGCTGGAACATGTCCTGGTCGACGCCTGCGCCATGTTTCTCATGCGCCGCCCAGCATCCTTCGATGTGGTATTGGCTGGCAACTGCTTCGGCGACATCCTCAGCGACGAGGCGGCAACGCTCGCCGGGTCCCTTGGACTGCTGCCCTCAGCTAGCCTCGGAACTGGATCGTTTGGAGTGTACGAACCGATTCATGGCTCAGCGCCGGATATCGCAGGGCAAGGCATTGCCAACCCAGTCGCGACCTTGCTGAGCGCAGCGATGATGTTGCGTTACAGTTTTTCTCTCGAAGAACCAGCCAGGGCCATCGAAGAAGCTGTGGCTGCAGCCTTAGACTCCGGGCTGCGCACG
>JAAESQ010000983.1 GCA_024229275.1 bacterium
AGGGCCGCATTGGCCTCCAGAGTCGTAGCGTCGATGCCCAGCGTCTTTCCATCCAACAAATTCGCGCGAGCCAGAACCTGCAGAACCCACACGAAAACTTCCTCGTGCGTCTCCAGGTCGATCAACCGACGGGTGCGGCTCAGCGTGGAATGGTCGGTTGTCTGATCAGTCAGTTCGTAACCCAAAAAGCGACGCAGAGCCATCGAGTCCGCCACCCGCCAGGCAATGCCACGCTCCGAGTCGATCCCCTCGAAGTAGCCGACCAGCAGCATGCGAAAGTAGATCGCCGGCGGCAATGACGGACGACCCATCTTGTCCGCATAGAACTTCCGGCAACGCTTCTCGACGAAACGGTCAAACCCCTGGCCATCCAGAATCTTGTTCAACCGCTCGTAGAAGGGGTGGCCGGGCGTCTGCGGCAGCTCATTGGTCGGAACCCAGAACGTCTCCTGACGCTCCCGTTTCCGTTGCCCCATCGCCATTACAGTCCTCCTTGACTTCGCCGATCAATGTGTTGTGATGCTGGACAAAGCATAACATGAATCGCCGACTTTCACCACGGGCTGCTAGGAGACCGTCCGAGTAAAGGTCCACAACAGACGATTCTCGCGTGCTGTCATTCTCTTCGGTGACAGGTGACTCGCGTCGCCCACGATCCCGCAGGTGACGGTTGCGCGCGACACGTCGTCGGGATAGGCCCGCATACGCTCGCTTTGCCGTCGTAATGAGGCCGAGTCTTCTCTTTTCACGCCGCTGCCCATAGTTTTCTCAGATTATGTGCCAGGCAGATCATACGCCACTCGCTGCGCATCTTGTCGATGCCATTCAGCAAGAACTGCGTGAAGCCCATGCCTCGTTTGATCTGGCCGAACACCGGTTCGATGATCCACTTCCGTTCCGCATATGTCTCGCGGCCCTTCTTCGTTCGCAGCTTCCGGGCCATCCGTTCCTTGACGGTTAATCCGCTCGGCGGACGACCACGCGGATGGGGCGGCACTTTCTCGTTATGTTTCAATCGGCCCGTTGCGATGTAACCGTCAGTCCCTTGACCTTCGATCCACGTCACGTTGTCTTCACTGAAGTAGCCACTGTCCGCTGAGAACTTGTTGATCCGTTGACCACGTCCAATGTTCTTCTTCGCTTGCTTGACCATCGGCTTCAACTGCTTTTTGTCGTTCGACTCATTGGTCACATCGGCGGCGACGATGACCTGGTGCTCCCGATCCACCGCCGCCTGGGCGTTGCCGCATTGATCGAAGCCTTTGTTGTTGGCCTTCATGATCGACGTTTCGGGATCCGTGAAGTTGTATTGCTTCTTGTCGTCGGGGACCTCCTTCACGTCCTTCCGCTGGCGGCCCTGATGAGCCTTGTTGCCTCGCTTGCAATCCTCCGCTTGGCGACGTTTGCGTTCTTCCTGGGCTGCCGCTTTCGCCTTGTTCTCAAGGGCTTTTCGGGCCTCACGGATTTTCTCGAGCCGGTCCTTGCGACGCGAGAGCGCCTCCGGCAACTCGTCGCCACGACGATCCCGGCCGTACCGCTCGTCTTCCTCGGCGTCCGTGGCTTCGGCGCGATTCAATAATTCGCGAATCTCCTTCCGCAGACGCTTTTCCTCCTCCTTCATCCGGCCGTAACTCATCGCCTTGTGACGCGATGCGTTCGCCTTCACCTTCGTCCCGTCCAGCGATACGTGCCCCAGCTGCACCAGACCCGCTTCCTGACACAGTCCAAGCACCTCAACGAACATCCCTTCCAACTCCGCCAGGTGCAGCTTCCGAAAGTCGCTGATCGTCCGGAAGTTGGGGGCGTCGTCGTGGACCAGCACCCGGTAGGCCGCGTCTCGCTCGCAACGCTTCATGATCCGACGGGAGCTGAACGCCCCCTGCGTGTAGCTGTAAAGGAGCAAGGTGACCATCATTCGCGGATGATACGGCGGGAAACCCCGGCCATCACCGCTCTCGTACTTCCGCGTGATCGGCTTCAGATTCAGATCCCGTACCGTGTCCAGCACGAAATACACCAGATCGTCCTCCGGAAGCCAGTCCGAAGGCGACGGCGGCAACAAATAAGCCTGATCCGGGTCCCAACTGCGGTAGGTCTTGCTCATCCCTGAGCCCTCGAAATGAAAACGCCATTCTCCAACGACGGCTCCTATTGTATCATGACCGTCAAGACCCGTTACTCGGACGGTCTCCTAGTGAGAAACACAGGGCCGCCCCCCTGGGAACCCCCGGCCGCCGCAGCTGATGAGGATGATGACAAAAGCGACCGGCGGGCGTACAGTGGCCCGGCCCGATTGGGGGCGAGGAGGACGATTCGATGACGGCAAATCTCCGATGGGCGGCCCCGGCGATGGTCATGGTTTTGTGCGCAGGCCAGGCGTCGGCGGTCGAAAAGCATCGCGTAGATCG
>JAAESQ010000984.1 GCA_024229275.1 bacterium
ACGGCTATGCGGCAGGGCAGGAAGACAGAGGATCTGAACCGCACATCACACTGAAGGGAGCAGATGTTGTCGTGGGTAGGGGTCCGAACTGCCCAACGACTACTTGCTCATCTCAGTGGGACACCGGGGCCAACGGCCACGCGTAAGCTCACAAAGCACACGAAGACGGCACGAAGAAGGTCTATTGGCGGTTCTTCGAACCGCAAGATGGCCGCTCTGACGTAGTAGTCACACCCCGTGAAGCTGAAGATACTTCATTACAGAAAGGCACGTGAGCTATTGAACAGGAGCACGCAGAGAAAACGGAGAGAGGGCGAGAACAACACTACGATAATCAAGGAACCCCTCGGTCCAGCGATGTGCACCATTTCCTCACTCTTCACTCTTTCACCAATTCCCATGCCGCGGTTCAAAGAACCGCCCATATCTCCCATCTTTGCGTTTCCTCCTTCGTGCTCTTAGCGCACTTTGTGGTTCAATTCTTCTGTCTTTCCGTCTTGCCGCATAGCCGTTCGCCCCGTTCGCCCCGCAAAGCCTCCCTCACCACCGCCCTCACAACTGAGCGGATCCCAATTCTCATCTTTCATCTTTCCGCTTTCATCTTTCATCATCTAAACTACTCCCATGACCCTCGCCATCAGTCTTACGGCAACTCTCGGCTCTCCAACTGCTTCCGGTCTCCGCCAACTTCGCGGTGACTTGCTCGAGAGTGGAGTGGCAACAGATGCCCCTGTGCTATCCCTGCTGTCCGGGTTCCACACCTTCCTTGATCAGCTTGAAACACGATCCAAGTCCCGCGGTCACAGCGACACAGCATCAAAGCTCGAGGTTGGCGCTCTTTCGAGCATAATCCTCGAAGACATGCTGAAAGAAGCGGGAAGCTCCGGTCTGGCTGAGAAAGTCCTTTCCGGTGTCGCAACCGAGGGTCTTGCAGTCCTTGCGACCAGACAGCACGTTAAAGCGTGGGACAACGAACTTGCAGCCGTCTGCCGGGAAGCAGCGTGGCACCTCTACGGTGAGCTTTGGGAATTCACAATGTGCGCTAAACCTGAACTCGAAGCAAGCGAACGCAGGCAACTCCTGGATCAATTGCTGGATCCGCTCAACAAACCCGAGACCACGCTTCCTGTTCGCGTAGCCCTTGTTCAGCGCTTCTATCAGATTTTGCTGGTCGATGCGTGTTGCGCCGCAGCCAGCAAGCCGGATTCTGACGAATAGCCGTTTCCCCGTTGACTCTCCTCATAGGCAATCGAACAGTGCAGGTCCCATCGACCTCGTCATCCTCATCGTAAACGTCATCGTTCTCTAGGAGCCGCTCAGTACACGATGACGATGACGAGGACGATGACGTAACGTCTCTCGCCTGATCTTGCTCCCGTTGTCTGCCCTGCCTCACCTCAGCGGTTCAAAGAACCGCCCCAATGCTCTTCTTTGCGCCGTCTTCGTGAACTTCGTGTTCTTCGTGGTTCAGATCTTACGTCCTGCCGTATAGCCGTTCGCCCCGTTCGTCCCGCATAGCCTTTCTTCCGACGCGTCTTGCATTTTTGCGTATATGATATACATTATTTAAGCGACCTTTTGTTCTACTATTGACCGAAACAACAAAAACCAAGGGATGTGCCGCGGGTTTTACGTCAGCGCCCCGAGCGATCCGCATGGGGAGGGAGCCATGAGAGTGAAGGGAAATATCCTCAAAGCCCGGCGATCGTTCGTCGAAGATACCTTCGAGCAAGGTTCTTGGGAACGCATCCTCGATGCGTTGCCAGAATCAGATCGCACCATACTGAACGGTATCGTCACCAACACTGGATGGTATCCGTTCGAGACCGCCGAACGCCTCGACGCCGCGATCGTTCAACTTCTCGGCGAGGGCAAATCCGCGTTGTACGGACACCTCGGTCGCGTGTCCGCTCGCAAGAACCTGAACTCTGTCCATAAGACAATGCTCACCCCCGGGGATCCTCTCGCTTTTCTAAAGCAGGCGGCAATGATGTACACCTTCTACTACGACACTGGACATCGCACCTTTCGCCTAACAGGCCCAGGGACTGGAGTGATCACCACCTACGACGCCGAGACCTACTCAGAGCATGACTGTGCGAC
>JAAESQ010000985.1 GCA_024229275.1 bacterium
GAGGGTCCCTGATTCGTGGATCCCCGATCCTGGCGTAACACGTCTGAGGAGAATGTGGGAAGACACGTATCGTCTTGGACATCAATACTCGAATCCATTACACATCCACCATGGTAGCGCGTCCGCAGCCGAGATTTTCCCGGCGCCCAACGCTCACGACGACCTTGAACAAAACGCCGGATGGATGAATGCGGTGATTGACCTCGGTGACAGTCCTCCGATGACCATCCCGCAATACTTCAGCTTGATATCGCAGGGACACTTGTCTGAAAACCTTAGCGGTTCCGAGTCCCCCGCTAACTCCGACAGCACAGTTGCATACCCTGAGGAGCAGGGCACAGATGACTTGAATGAGTCCTTCGCGGCTACCAGTGACGACATAAACATTGAACACGCGGCCTTGCTCGCGGACCATGAAAGACTCAAGTCTCTTGTTGATGAGCAGTCTGTGACTTTGAAGGAGTTGCGTGAGACGAATGAGCGAAACGCTCAGAAATTGGAACAGAGGTGCGCTGAACATCGCACTTTGCTATCAGAGATGACCACTACCCAACTTGCCATGGGTCAGCTGGCCGAGACGACTGCCTCCCTTGCGCAGGAACTCTCGAAAATGAGACTGGAGATTTCCAATCGCCCAGTCGTGGAAAATGATGCCGTGC
>JAAESQ010000986.1 GCA_024229275.1 bacterium
ACCCGTGTTCGCAGCGCAGGACGATCAAAGCAAAGCAAATCAAATCAAAGGGTCAAATCAAAGGGGTCAGACTCGAATGGCACTGACTTAAGCGCAAGCATCTGAAAAGCCTTGGGAAAGGCTGGTGTGGGTGATAGGCCACAAAGTCGCCAAACCCAACCAACCACCCGGAGAGCCAGCCCACACGCATCCTACCCATCGCGCCGCTGCGCGGCAACGGCAACGCGTCCAGCATCATGCTGCCAACACGGATTCGAATGCCATGTTTAACCTGCTGACCGGCCCGGAATTGCTCGATCGGGTCGAGGCGGTGTTGCCCGCGCACCGCGAGCGCGACTTCCCGCCGACGGAAACGCTGTCGATGTTTCTGGCTCAGTCTCTGTCAGCGGATGGGTCCTGCCAACAGGCGGTCAACGATGCGGCGGTCAAACGTCTGGTGAGCGGTCTGACACCGTGCAGTACCAACACCGGGGGCTACTGCCAGGCGCGTCAACGCCTGCCGCTGACGATGGTCTCGACCCTGGCGCTGCAAGCCGGAGCAATCGTCGCAGAGGGTGCCGCCTCCTGGTGGCACTGGCAGGGCCGTCAGGTGCGTCTGGTCGACGGCGCCACGGTGACACTGCCCGATACAGAGGAGAATCAGGCCGCCTATCCGCAGTCGAGCAGTCAGAAGACAGGCCTGGGCTTTCCAATATGTCGTGTGGTCGCACTGCTGTGCCTGGGCAGCGGTGCGTTGCTCAACGCCGCAACGGGTCCCTGCGAAGGGAAGGGTAGCGACGAACAGTCGCTGCTGCGTTCGATGCTTGATACGCTCAAGGGCGATGACATCTTGCTCGGAGATGCCTTTTACGCCACGTATTTTCTGCTCTGCGAACTGGTGCGCCGTGGCGTCGATGGCCTGTTTGAGCAGTATGGTTCGCGCAAGCGCAGCACCGACTTCAGCAAAGGTGAGAAACTCGGTGTACGCGATCATCTCATTGTCCTGACCAAGCCCAAGAAGAAGCCGGATTGGATGAGTCAAGACGAGTACGATCAAGCGCCGGCCACACTGAAGGTTCGCGAGTTCAAAGCGGGCGGAAAGATTATGGTCACCACGTTTCTGTGCCCCAAGGAGACCCCCAAGGCCGTGCTCAAGGCGTTGTATCGCTGCCGCTGGAATGTGGAACTGGACCTGAGGAACATCAAGACGACGCTCGGCATGGAAAGGCTACGTTGCAAGACCCCGGAGATGGCCACCAAAGAGCTGTGGGTCTATCTGCTGGCCTACAATCTGATCCGGCTACTGATGGCGCAGGCTGCCCTGCTGGCCGATCAGATCCCGCGGCAACTGAGCTTCAAACACACGGTACAGATCTGGATCTCCTGGCAACAGCACGGTGGCGCCACACACGATGCGGTTTCCATCAACGCGTTACTGATCCTGATTGCCGAACCGCGGGTCGGTTTACGCCCCGGACGCTTGGAGCCACGCGCCGTGAAGAGGCGCCCGAAGCCGTTTCCATTGCTCACCAAACCCAGGCAGGTCGCGAGGGAGGAGATCCAGAAAAACGGCCACCCAAACAAGCAGCGCTGAATTCGTCCGAACCCCGGTGCCGGTCTGTCCTCGTAAGACTATGATTTATTGACCTTCAACGCTTAAGTCAGTGCCATTCAAATCTGTCCCCTTTTTTCCTGTTACCAGTCTCGACGTGTCTCAGTCTGTATCTCTGCCGGCATATTCGCAATCCAGGAACTGGTCGACGAAGCCAGCCCCCACTAATATTCCATCCCCGTGAGCAGCAGCTACGCTGATGGCGGGCAGTAACTCACCGCGCTCCCGGTGCAGGATCCTCGTCTGCCCCGGATCGGGCAGGCCCTCGTCGTCAAGCTCCACCCGCCAGATGCTCGACGGCGATTTTTTCGCAAGGC
>JAAESQ010000987.1 GCA_024229275.1 bacterium
TTCGTAGGGATCATCGTGTCGGCTCACCCATTCGATGGCCTCGCCTTCGTCGTCAAGAAAGATCGCTCCTACCGCGTCGGGGACATCGACGAGCAGGTTCGTCAATAGGTAGTTGAACGGCATCAGAGTTCCTCGAGTAGTGCACGCGCCTGACGAGCGTTTTCTGAGTTCGGATCTCCGTGTATTACCTTGTCAAGATGTGGGCGCGCTTCGTCTTCTCGATCCATTTGGATGAGCAGGCGCCCGAGCGCCAGGTCGGCTTGGAGGCGATCCGGAAATTTGACAGTTGCTTCCTCGAGGAGACCGATAGCAGATTCGGGGCGTCCGGATTCCTGTGCGATCTCAGCAAGCCTCAGGAAAGCCTCATACACTGGCGAAGAGGATGTGGCTGCCTTGAGGAAATTCTCCTCGGCGGCGCCAGTTTGGCCGCTCCGCTGGTACGTCACTCCCAGGTTGTAAAACACAGCCGATCGGTGTGGGTATGTGGTATCGGTAAGCACAGCCAAGAAGTCCACCACGGCCAGGTTGTACTGTTGAAGAGCGAGGTAGGCTGTGCCACGGTTGTTTCTGGCATCCGTGAACGACGGCACCAAGTTCATGGCGCGGTCGAAGGCAGCTAGAGCGTCTTCGGGGCGATTTAGGCGCAAATGACACAGGCCGATCATATTGTGATTCGTCGGGTTCCCCGGCTGATGTTTGTCCGCAGTTTCAAACTTTTTCAGTGCTTCTGGGTACATCCCTTGCTGAAGCAGGACCGAACCCTCGCGCATGAGATTGAACGCGTAGAGTGGGTGCGATGAATCCTTGGTAGCTGGTGTATTTGAAGGGGTTCGCGAGTTGCTACTGCTCGTGCAACCGGTGAGCACACACGAGATCAATACGAGTGTGAGCCATGAAATCCGCCTCATGACGCCTCCTCTGTTGGTGCCGGGTTGGTTCGCTTTGGTGGTGTGATGTCGCCTGTCAGAACTGCTGCGTCGAATGCCTTGACGACGATTGGGTCGAATCGAGTACCCGACATCTCACGCATCTTCTGCATGACGAACTCAAGACTCATCGCCTTCTGGTATGGCCGGGTTGTTGTCATGGCGTCGAACGTGTCCGAAACCCCGATGATCCTTGCGACGAGCGGTATACCGTCGCCGGATAAACCATCTGGGTACCCGTTCCCATCCCAGGTCTCGTGGTGATTCCGTATGCCGGGGATAATGTCTTTGAGCATACGAATGGGGGCCATGATCTGAGCGCCGATTTCAGCATGACTCTTCATAATTGAATATTCTTCGTCGGTCAATCCCCCTGGTTTGTTCAGGATTCCATCACGGATCCCCAACTTGCCGACATCATGCAGAATAGCTGCAATTCGGATTCTGAAGACCTCATCCTGATTGAGTTCGAGGTGACGTGCTATCGCCAGCGAATACGAGCTGACGCGTTCAGAGTGTCCTCGAGTGTAGGGGTCCTTCGCATCGATAGCGGTTGCCAATGTGCGGATGGTTTCAAGGAACAGTTCTTGGTTCTGTCGTAGGGCGTGTCGGAGCCGCCTGACGAGCGCCTCGATGCTGCCGGCCATGGTGTTGAAGTTGTTGGCAAGTTGTGAGATTTCGTCGAGGCCAGTAATCTCCGCTCTGACCTCAAAATTGCCCTCTGAAATCTCAGTTGTGACGTCGGTCAGAGTCTGCACTCTGCGAATCAGAGCCCGTCCCAGCACCGCTCCGATACAGAGTGCTAATACTGCGGCAATACCGCTCGAAATCAAAGTGCGAATCTGCATGTCCTTGACTATTCTGAAAGCTTCGGCGACCGGTCTTTCAAGCACTACGCCCCATCCAGCCCATTCGATCGGAGCGACTGAACCAAGCACATCGCCGGTATCCTGATCGCCAGCATGTCGGTAGACACGAGTCAGTGCGAGCGGACTGCGAAGGAAATCCCGAATCAGCGGTGAGTCAGAGGGGTCTTTGTCCCTCATGCGAGGTTCTGAAGTAAGAATGACTCGACCTGAACTGTCGATGACGCTGACGAGCAAGCCTCCGTATGCAGCTTCCGAGAGGCGGGAGCTAATGCTCGCAAAGTCGATGACTCCTATCAGTGATCCCCACACGCGGTTGTTTTTTTCTTTAAGGGCGAAGCCGATGACTGAGACCAGTTGGCCAGTAGCCGGTATCTCGACGAAAGATTGCTCCAGATCTTCACCTGCTATGGCAGCTTCATGAGCTTGGCGAACGAACGGAACCAAGTCAGCTCCAACCAGTTCTGTGAGCTCACTGGAGCCGACGAAGGTGCCTTGTCCTTGGCGGTTGGATATCTGAAGAAACAGGAAGTTCCGCTGTGAGGCGATGCCGCTCAGGAGTTGGTCTGCAGCGTTAACATCAACCCGACTCCCGGTTTGGAGCGCCAGTGCGGTCGTCTCGAGAGTTGTTCGATGCTGTTGGAAAAAGAGTGAGATCTCTTTAGATAGACTGTCCGCTTCACGGGTAAGGTACTGTTCTTCGCGCGCGGTTACATGCTCCTGATTTGACCAGGAGAGAAGAAGCCCGACGAACGTCACCGGCACCACTGTTACCAAAACGAGCGTTGCCGCGATTGGGTAGGTCAGGCTTGATCGGAAACTTCTGAGCGGTCCCATGAAGACGTGCTGACTATATCATGTGCGTTGTGAATTCGGTGGAGGTCGAGGGGCCGAAGGGGTTACAAATGGTGATGGATCGCAAATCGGCAGCGGCAGAGTTGAAGCACATCGCAAAATTGCTTGAACTCCATGGATCCAACGTGTACAGGGTGAGGGCGTTCGCCAACGCATCGCGAGCCATAGCCCGCTTTGAGGGTGACCTTGACGCCGCGCTGCGAAGTGGTGCGATTTCAGATATGCGGGGGATTGGTAAGTCAACTCTCCAGGTGCTGCAAGAACTCGCACTCGGGAATCAGCCATCGGTGTTGGCCGATTTGCTCCAAGACACGCCTCGCGGCTTGCTCCAAGTGCTGGAGTTGTCTGGGTTGGGCCCAAAGAGAGTCCGGGAGCTATGGCAAGGGCTCGGTGTGACAAACATCGGTGAAGTGGAGTATGCGTGTCGGGAGAACCGACTCATCGACCTCAAAGGCTTTGGCGAAAAGACCCAGCTCAAGCTCCTGGACGCGATCGAGTTTCATAAGCAGACACGAGAGCGTCGCCTGCTTCCAGACGCTCTGACGGTCGCTGAGCGCATCAGGAACGAGTTGCTGGAGGCGAAGGGGATAGATCAGGTCGTGATCGCCGGGGAGATTCGACGTTGCTGCGAGACTGTCGGCAAGATTGCCATGGTCGTTGTCGCAGCCGGGCCACAGTTCGTCGCCGGTGCCCTGAACGGCACTGTCGAAGGGGTCGAAAACGATGATGGTGAGACCTTCATTGGAAGGGTAGAAGGCAGTTTCCCCTGTGTCGTTCGAGTTGCCTCTGAGTCGACTATTGGCGCTGCATTGTTGTGGGAGACCGGCAGTCAGACTCACCTCGAAGCGCTTGGTCTGAAACTGAAA
>JAAESQ010000988.1 GCA_024229275.1 bacterium
CGTTCGAAAATATCGTCATCGACTCCGCAGCCGCTGCAACGCAGATGGCAACAGGCCAACTGGCGCGCAATGACATGCTGGGCATGGACCCCGACGGCTATCCGATGGAGACGATTCTCGAGTGGGCCGACAAGCGCGGCCTCGGGACCGGGCTGATCACAAACATGCGCATCACCCATGCAACCCCTGGGGGTTTTGCTATGCATCAAAGCTCGCGTTACAACGCTGAGCCAGTGCTCATGGACGACCTCTTGCAAGAGGGAGACGTCGACGTCCTGCTTGGCGGAGGTGCACGCGCACTCGTGCCTGCCGGTTCGTGGGTCTCCGAAATGCTACAGGGTATTCCGGAGGAACTGGATGGCGAGTCGGAACGCGAGGATGCACTTTACACAGTCACAGATTTGGAGGATTTGGGTTACTCGATCGCGTCCGATTCTTCCTCGTTGCGCGAGGCCGCAAGCGGCGCGATGAAGATGATCGGCTTGTTCGCAGCCAGTTCCATGCCGTACGCCGTCGACCGCCAAAACATGGACGTCGCCGGTGTTCCGACCCTCGCCGAGATGACTTCGGCTGCGATTGACGTCCTGTCGCGACACGAAGAGGGCTTCTTCATGCTCGTGGAAGGAGGCAACACCGACTATTCAGCGCACGCGAACGATGCAGGTGCCTTGCTGCATGAGATCTTGGAGCTTGATGAAGCCGTCGGTAGGGCTCTAGAGTTTCAGAGAGATCATCCAAACACGCTTGTTCTTGTGACAGCAGATCACGGCACCGGCGGGTTCTCATTCACCGATGGTTACTTTGGCCCGATCCCAGATCAATTGCTCGCCAGTGGAGATGTCTATCAGCCCGATTGGTCGTATCCAACCAGGGAACACCTTGAAATACTGTTTCGGCAAGGAGCGTCCTACTCTTACATCCTGGAGAAGGCGGGCCTTGATCCGAACAAGCTCATTGAGCTCGTGCGCACACACACCGGCCTCGAGATGACTTTGGACGAAGCCAGGAAAAGCCTCTTCAGAGATGAAGACGGGATGCCTGGAACTGCAGATTTTCGCCTTTATCGCGACGGCCATGACGACGCCGCCTCGGCGCTTCTCGCACAACAACTCTCCCGGCATTCCTTCGTTGTCTGGTCAACCGGAGAACATACGAGTGACCCCGTACCGACCTATGGTCGTGGACCTGGGGCCGAAAATCTCAGAGGGATCTATCCGAACACCCACATTTACTCGGTGATGCGTGAATCGCTGGAAGCCGGGCGGTGAGAGAGCTGAATACAGCGGGTCTCTGCTGGCGGCGGGCGGGGGACAGGGACTGGGGCGGAGCCTGCCTGGAACGAACACGGGAAGCCTGGAGTCAGGGCAAGTGTTTTGCTTTTCTCGGCTCCGTGCTCTGGGACAGGTAGGAGCGGCCTCAAAACCTTTCTCGAAGCGCAAGGAGACGAATCTTCTGCCTCGAGAGGGACCTGCAGGGCTCCCTGGTGCCGCTTCGGCCTCTGGCCTGGCTCAGGAGTTCTCCATCCGCCTCGAGCCACGCGGTCTCGAGACCCCGAACAGGGTTGGAGTCGCCTTCATCAAGTCGAGCTGGACTCCTTGCCCAACTCGGCCGCCCGGGCGGCGCCCTGAGCGATGGCGTCGACGACCGCGGCCTCGAACCCGTGCTGTTCCAGAACGGCAAGGC
>JAAESQ010000989.1 GCA_024229275.1 bacterium
CTTGACGTGGGACTGCCAACGCACCTCGCCACCTGGGTTATACTGGGATATGAAGGGAGGATCGATGATGAGTGCGCGGGCCACAGTCGAGGTCTTCGGCCAGCATCTCGGCCTCCGTGCGGATGGCGACCTTGTCCGGCTTCAAGAGCTGGCTCGGTTTGTTGATGGCCGCATGAGGGAAGTTGCCGATCGAAGTTCGAGCGTGGACACGGTCAAGATTGCTGTCTTGGCGGCGCTCAACATCGCAGACGAACTTTTTATTGAACGAGAGACTGATCAGGATGATCGAACTCGCAAGCTAAGGAAACAAGCAGAACGTTTGGTTGAACGACTCGACGAGGCATTGATTGACGGGGGTACCCGTGAGCAGTAACAGAACAAGGAGGTCCCTGCGCGGTTAGTGATGGGTGAGGCTCTTGTTGAACCAACACCTATTTGACGGGTCGCCGGGTTCGTCAGCCCTGAAGCCTGCCGTAAGGTGGACGATGGGTTGGAGACAGGCACCCACCTGTGGTTTCGCAGGTTCAAATGGGATTGCCCACACGGCTGATGCGGGGACCTCCGCTTTAATCCCCTCGGACGAGGATACCGACAACTCCATAGCTGCCGATTACGCCTGATCGCTCCTTGATAAGGGGGTGGATCGTGGATCTGGTGATCATAGCCACTGGCCTGGCATTGGTCGCCTTGGGCTTTGTAGGAGTCTGGCTCTCCTGGCGGCGCGTGCGCCGCTCAGGCGCCAAGCTCAGCAAGAATGCAGAGAAGACATCAGCTCAATTGATAGCCCAGGCGGAGCTTGAGGCCCAACGACTCGAAAAAGATGGTGAGATCCAAGCTCGTGAGCGACTGCTCACCGCGCGGACCGAATTCGAACGTGAGACTCGTGAATACAGATTGGAGCTTGATGCCCAGGACAGCGATCTGAGGAAACTGGAAGAAGAACTTGGCGAACGCGAGGGTGAACAGTCAGGTCGAGCACAGGAACTCGC
>JAAESQ010000990.1 GCA_024229275.1 bacterium
ATCCGATCTGCTTCGTGCAGCACAGGCCGCACTGGTTGCAGCTGCCGGTCCAGCTCACCGCGTTATCACGATGCCTGTCACAACACCGACCAGGAGGGCGATCTCCGGAGGCGGTTTCGGGATGAGGCCGAACCACTTCCCCTTCTGCTTCCGGAGGCGGTTCGACTCCTCAAGGAGTGGCTCTAAGATGTTGATTCGGGCCTGCGCCGTGTCGAGTGCCGTCGCAAGCGTGGCCGTTTGGACGAGGAGGTTTGCGATCCGGGTGGCTCTGGTATCAGCCAGATCGCGCTGGGCGTCGAGTTGACGTTGAACCTGCGCCAAGCGCAGCAGCCTACCAGATAGAAAACGGACCCCGTCCTCGTCCGCCGCATAGACAGTGTCGCCGTTGGCCCGCTGAATCGGTCGCATCCGCAGTGATGGCAACAGATCCGCCACTGCTGTCGACGCCAAGCTGTCCACTTCTGCTTGAGCAATCGCATCCAACTCTCGAAGAAGCTCACTCGTTCGCCGCTCCTGTAGCGCAAGCGCCTCATCGGCCTTACGTAGTGAGTCCGTGAACCCCGCGACTGAATCGAGCATCCGGTGGAACGCGTGCGCGGTTCCCATCGCCGCCCTGTACTGAATCTCGTGCTCCCTCTCGCGCTGACTGATGCGTCCGTCCCATCGTCCAATCGCGTAGATCACAATGACGCCCGCCAATGCGATGAGCAAGATCCGCATTGACGGGAACACCCAGGCTTTGCGGTCCACTACAGTAGCTCCGTGTGTGGTAGGTCATCGAAGGATTGGTCTTCGAACTTCTTGTTGCCGTTCCAGTCCACGCCCTGACGGATCTTGCGAGTCATCCGTCCTTGCTGGCGCAGCTGGTCGGCCGTGGCGAGGACGTAGCCGGCGAAGTGATACCAGCGGCCGATCTCTTTGGAGTGTTTCGCGATCAGCTTGATGAGCTTCGCGCCCTCGGGCTGTGGCATGTTCTCGTGGATCAGCAGCATCATCGCCTGGTAGTCGTCCTTCTGCTCCGGCCAGCGCAACGGATCCGGAGCAGCGTCGACTGCCTCTGCTGGCTCCAACAGGTGCTTCGACTCCATCGTCTTACTCACACCGTTGGCGACGTTCTTCGCCTGCTGCTCGATGAGGCGTTTTACCTCGAGTATGGTGTGCGGATAGTAAATGTCGACTTCCGAGTACAACGTTTGAAGCTCCGAATGACCAGTCCGGAGCCTCGTCAACGACCGTCCGCCGTAGTGACTCATTCGTCACCGTTCCGACGTTCAGGTCGGCGGAGGATCTTCGACGCCAGGTTCTTCGGTAGCAGCTTGGCAACCGCTGCCGGCAGACGGGAGAGCATGTAGATCCCCATCTCCGGCCACGCAAGCGCGAGGCCCACTACCATACCGACACCGCAGAACAGCCATGCGATCGGGTGCAGGCCTATGCCAACGAACGCCCGCAGCGCGATAGACGCGAGCACCGGCACCACGAACGAGAAGATCAGGATCCCGTACCCGATGCGTTTCAACTCCTTCTTCTTGGCCGAACTCATGCCCGAGATCGACTGCATCAGATACGTAGGAGGCCTGCCGTTGGCGTTGCTCCTGCGCTCCGGTGGTTTGGATGGACTCATGGCTTTTGTCGCTCCTGTTGTCGGAATCGGCGTTTCACTGCCGGTTGGGTCTTACTGGCCTCTCTCTCCACCATCGAACCTACACGGATCGAACGGTAGTAACGACTGAGCGACGCACGTTGGGATCCGGTGATGCCCGTAATGCCGTTGATGATGGCCCGCACGGCTGCTCTCTCGTCCTCCTCCGGCTGAGTTACACCCCGGACCTGCCGACGGAACACCAGCAGCTCGATCTGGTTGCGTGCCAGATTGAGTTGCTTGTTCTCGGTCCTCTGGAATCGCACCTCCCTGAGCCTGTTCTCCATGATCTTGTTCTCGGCCGGCGTCATCTCGCCGAGTGCCCGAAGTGCGTCCTGGGCGAGAGTCAGGGCCTCGCGGTTGATCGCGTCGATCTCTTCGTTCGACGTAGAGTTGGCTTTGTCCCGCGCAAGCGTAGCGAGCTGGGAGGCCATCTGCTCTATCAACGGTGCGGTGAGGATCTCCTGCATGTGGTTCTCGAAGTACCGCGCAGCCCTCAGTACTGCCTCTGTGTCCTCGTCCGCTGCGTCAGCGACGTTCTGTAAATGCTCATACCGGACGGCGATCTCGGTGACAAGCTCGCGGCGGTCGTAGAACCGGCGAATCGACTCGGCAGAGGCGCTCGGGAACTGGATCGTAAAGCCACGCAGGAAGACATGGTTCCGTAGCCTGTTGTTCACCGGCTGCGGAATCGGCTCGTCCCCTGCGATCCGACGCCACAGGTTCTTGCCTCCACGCATGAGGAACGGGATCTCCGCCCATGCGTCGTAGCCCAACGTGCCGAAGTAACCGCGTACCACATGGTCGAACTGGACGGGCGACAGATTCATCCTGTTGATGAAGCGGCCGATGCGACCCAGGCCCCTTGTGTCCGCAGTCTCCGCAAATCTGGCGAGGGCCTCTGACAACAGCCGCGAGGCCTCCGATGTGTAGACTCGGGAACGCATCTCCTTCGGGAGCTGCTCCATCATCGACATGCTCTCGATTGGAGTGTTGAAGTACAGACTCCGGTTGAGTGCGATCTCCAACGGTGCGAGCGCCAGCGTCGGGAGCATCGTCAGTCCGAAGCCCTGTTGCAGCACGCTCCCGAGACGCCGCATGATGTCGGGATCCTTGTCGAAGGCGTAGTCGAGGAAGGCCTCTGCCATCAACGAACCGAACACATCGCCGTAGACGTAGGTCTTCGGTGCGCGCCAGACCGTACCACTCCACGGATCCTTCACGATCCAATAGCGGCTCTTGAGGTTGGCGCTGTACTCCGGCCAGTCCTCGTTGGTCCGCTGGTTGTAGTACCACAGCGCAGCTGACGAGAAGGTCAGCATCGAGCTGCGGGCCAACGTCTTGATCGGGTTCGATCGCGAGGCAGCATCTGCCGGCGACGTCCGCGGAGTGAAGGCTCGGGCCGTCCGGGTCATGCCCTGGGCAGCTGGGTTGAGGAACGCAGTAGCCAGCCGCCAGAAAGCCATCTTCGATCCGTGTACGGCGAAGTCCGTACTGACCTCACGACCTGCGAAGCCAGCCGACAGCATGTCGGCACCTTCCTCGCGTGCGGCTCTGAACGTCGACAGACGATTCGCGTTCTCGAAGATGGAGCTGGCCCCCTGCATCCGGTACATGAAACCGAGTGACGCATCGCGTACCATCCGGAAGGCCTCGCGAACGTTCCACACTACTCCGTGCGAGAGCGCCAGGTGTTTGGAGATCCCCTTCCTTCCGAACATCTCACGCATGTACCGCTGGTTCGACCGTCGGCTGATCCGTGCGAGGTTCGCACCAGCTGCACCGGAAGCGACGAACTCATCCCACAGATCGCTACGGCCAATGCTCTCTGCGAGGCCTTCCACGGCTGCAACCATCGGGATTTTCCGTCCGACGCCTCGCGCTCCCTTCCCGCGAGCTGGTGTTTGGATCCATGCCGTCTGTGCATCACGCAGGAAGTTGCGAACCATGAACTCGGGCGACATGACCACACCGTTCCGCAGCGCCGTCTTCGCGGTGATCGCTACGTTGGCAAGCCAACTGAACTCAACGTGATTCAGTCCGGCCAGGGCGTTCCATGTGTCGGGGTCGTTGACTTGGAACCACTGGCGCTTGCCGTCGATGACCGCGTTGAAGACAGGGACGTCTTTGCGGAACTTCGCCGGCGCGAAGAGGGTGAGGATCTCGCCGAGCTGCTCATCGGTGACGTCCTCCAACCGGATCCCCAGGTTCTCTAGCGCCTCCTTCACCTGCTGCACCGTGAACTGAGAGGCAACTATCTTCGGGTCGATCCGCGTGATGAACTTCCCGTGTCCGTCCGCGCCGAACGTGTCGTTGCTGAACTTGGCGAGCGCGTTCTCGACCTGCTTGCGGAATCCCAGCTGCGTGAAGAACCGAGTGTTGCCGACGATGGACTCGATCGGGTCGACAATCGGCCTCGTGGATCCCTTGAACGCATAGATCGCTGGTGGTAGACCAACGACGCCGTCGACATTCTGACCGGCCTTGGCACCTTTCGCAGCCGCTACCCAGTCCATCATCTGATCGGGCTCGTCCATGAGCCGGTGGAACGGGACGTAGTAGTCGTTCATCTTCTTCATCGCGAGAGCCTGTTCGGGCGACAGGTTCTGCGAGTCGACCAGCCACTTGAGCAGCGCCGTCTGGTACAGGTCCAACTCGTCCCATGTCTCGTTGAACACATCGGCCAGCTCGGAGCCCTCGACCTTGTCGATGAGGCTCTGTAGTGTGCCGTCTTCGTACAGGTCCTCCATGCCAGTCTCGAGGCCGCGCTTCTTCAACTCGACGGCCCGTCGCGCAGCTGCCCAATACCGGAACAGATCGAAGTCCTCTCGCTTGTCGATCTTCGAGAAGATTTCCGGCAGGCCCTTCGAGACGCGCTTCACTTTGTTGTTCTTGTCCAGCTCGATGAAGTCCATGACGCCACGTATCATCATGTTCTCGGCCAGCGGATCGGCACCGTAGGTCCTGCGAGCGAGCATCTCCAAAGAGCGCCAGTTGGGATCGTCCAGCATCATCATCTGATCCATCTCTTTGAAGACCTTCTGGTAATTCAACCAGTGGACGTACCACTTCTTGAACCGTTTGCCCGGCATGATCTGGAAGTAGTCGATCTCACCTGAGTCCCCGATAATCATTCGGGATCCAACCTGCTCGGCTTCGGGCAGCCGTTTCAACAACGACACCTGCTGCTGCATCCAATCGAGTGTCGCGAGGTTCATCGGGTTGTTGGTGTTCATGTGGTTGCGGAAGTACTCGAAAAACTTCGGAGCCTTCTCCGCTGCGTACTTGGGCCGCATCACGTACTCTGCGACGAACTCTGCGAATCCCTCCGTGACTGGATCTTTCGCGCCGTCGTATGCCATCGGCCGCAGCTCGTCAACGAACGGCATGAGGTGTGTCGGGACAACGTGACCGATGTCCCTCGGATGCTGGATGAAACCGAAGTCTTGCAGGTCAACATGATGACCGATCTCGTGCGCTGCGGTGCGGACGTTCTGTGCACTCCGAAGTCTGATAAGGTCTGCGACGATCTTGAAACGTCCCTTCACGTTGAACTGCTTAATCCCACCGAGGAAGGCACGCACTACCATCTGTCGCATCGCCGTACCGATGATCTTCGAAGGCTTCACGATTTTGACGTTGGGCCGTGGCAGGTCGAGATCGGCCGACATACCGGGTTGGGTCGGATTCGTCGCGGTGGCGTGCGCCCCTTGTGGCTTGGTGGACTCATACCAGGATGCGCCGTTCTTAAACGCATCCGTCGCTTTGTCCAGTCGGGCCATCGACTCCGACTGACTTGGGCGCTGCCGGTTTGGCGAACCTTGGAAGTCGAGCGACGTCTCAGCCGGATCCACCCCCAGGTTCTGCTTGTAACCGAAGAGGTGTTGCTGTATCTCGGCAGCGGGCAGGAAGTCGAACTCTGCCAGCTTCACGGCGTCGGTGTCGACCTTACCCTGTACCAATGCACCCATGGCTTGCCATTTCGTAGCTACACGTTGGAGCAACTGGCGCTCGACAGGAGTGTCAATTCCCATCCACACCATGATGACGTCGGACTGCGATCCGACACGGTAACTCCGGCCGGCGAGCTGCTCCGCTGCTTTGCCTGTCCAGGGAGTCGTGAGGTTGATCTGTACCCTGGGATGCTTTCCGGTCAGATCGTGGAGCGACAGGCCGGTGCCACCAGCATCGACCGTGGCGACCATGAACTTCTTCTTGCCCGAGTTGTAGTCCTCGATGTCGGCCTTGCGGCGCTTCGCGCTGCTGATACCACCATGCACCTGAGCGACGGCATCCTCACCACCCAGCTCCCGCACGATCCTGTTGAGGCCCTCGCGCATCTGCTCGTTGACCGTCTCCACGACGCGAGCAAGTGACGGGAACCGCTTGGCCGTCTTCGGTGCCAGCTCGAAATCCATCTTGTACGCGGTGAAGATCACGACGCTGCGGCCCTGTTTGCGCCACTGCTTCGCCAGCTTGATGGCTTCGGGGATCTTCGCCAGCTCGGAGATCCGGCGAGTGAAGGTGACGCGGGCCGAACGGAGCAGGTTCACTTCGACGCCCGTTGCGGTCGCTTCCAGATTGGCAAGCTCCGTCATGACGTCGTTGTAGTACGAACCGTAAACGTTGTCCATCTTCACTTCGACGAACTCGTTCCGCAGCTTCTTGTCGACGCGGATCTCGCGCTGGGTGTAGATGCCAGCCTCGATCATCTCGCGACGGATCTGCGTCAGAGTCCGGAGCACATCCGCACGGTTGCTCTTGACGAAGTACCACGTGTTCTTGGTGCGCTTGGCCTTGCGGATCCCGTGCGCGGTGAGCCATTGTTCGAAGTTCGCATACTTCCTGCCTCGACCCCACAGGCGAAGATTCTCGAGGTAGGCCATGTCCCATGGGAACTCGAACGGGGTGGCACTCAAATGCAAAGTTCTATCAGCATTGTTGCGCCGTACTGTACGTGCGGCGAACGCTCGGTTTGCACCGAACACGTTGGCGAACAGATGACTCTCATCGAAGACTACGAGATCAAAATTCCCGAAGTCGTTCTTCAAACCACGACGCGCATCAAACTGGTTGCCCAGGCCTGTCGCACTCATTGTGAACACGCCCGACTCGTCAATGGGCGTCTCACCAGGCTTGAATGGCTTCATCTCGAAGTCGAAGACATCACGCGCTACCTGGGACCACTGCGCTACAACCGGCCCAGCCGCCTTCCCAGGGATGACGACCAGCACTCGGGCCTTTCTGCCTTCCTGAGCGGCCCGTTCAATAACCTCACGGACAGCAGCAGCTCCGACAAACGTCTTGCCAGTACCGGGACTGTTTCCTACAAGAAATCCAGGGCGGGGTGCGTCCGGAGTGACCTCCGCATCCAACAGGTTACTCTGGATCCGCGCTATGTCCTTGAGCTGATCGTCGACGAGCTGCGCGTCAACGTTTGCGGCCTTGGCAGCCGCCCTCAATCCCGCGCGAATACTCTCGCGAACTTTGCGGATGTCGGTGACGTCGTCCGCATCAGCAGCGGCATCATCGAGCCGTTTGCGCTCCTCCTCCAACGCTTTTCGACGAGCCTCTGCCTTCTGCTCGCGCTTTAACTTCTCCGCTTCCCTGCGTCGTTGTCCGCGAGCGACGTCGGGTTCCTTTGGAGGATTGACGTCGACAGGATCTTTGCCGGTGACTCGTCCTCCTCCGGACTCTCCAGGGCCTGGTTGTCGCTCTGGAGTAATCGGCTTAGTTGGGCGCTTTCCAGCTCCCCTTGGCTGAACTGGTGCTCTCTCGGCTTTGCCACGTTTCGCCTCTCTCTCTGCGGCCCGCTGCGCTCTCACATCACTGCGACGGCGGAAGGCCTCAAGGTTCTGCAACTGCTGCTGCGGGGTGATCTCGACGCCCATCTTCTCCCGCAGCTTCGCTTGTGCTTCTGGTGTCAGCTTGAGTCGCGGTGCTGCTGGTGGTGTGACTGGCTCGGGCTTCGGTAGCGTGGCCGCAAACTCCGCTCCCTCTACGGCTGCACCGAGGACATCGTCACCGAAGGCTGCGATGAACGCGGCGCGTGGTGACTCCTTCGCTCCGGGTAGCAACTCGGCCTGCCCAAGTGGGGCAGCGTCCGACGCCGATCGGAACCGACGGAAGCCAGCGACAACTAGCTTCTGTGTCGGAGTTTCTCCGAGGAACATCGCCATCTGCTTCCCAGGTCCGGAGCGAGGCGGTCCCTCGAATCCTTCCAGTGTGGCCTGTCCGAGGTAGTCGCGGATCGCCATGCCGGCGCGCTGCGCTTCGCCCAGGAGACGAGCTGCTTCCTGCACGGCCGGCTGGATCGCGAACTTCCCTTTCAGCCCAGCGATGACTGGTGCGGCCTTTACCAGCTTGTTCCGAACGTAGGCGGGCATCTGCTCGATTACTTCGGCGGATCCAACAGCCCTACCCAGGATGACGTTCTCGACGAAGTCGCGGCCCTCTGGTGTGAGCACTCCCTGCTTGTCGAAGAAACGGTTGCTCTGGTCAGCGGTGATGACGCCCTCGTCGCGGAGACGTTTGACGAAGGCGACACCCTCAGCTGTGTTCAGGAAGGCGCGAAGTGTGGCATCCTCTGGGAGGTGCTCGTCAAACCATGCGAGCGTTTCGTCAGTCAGTCGCTCAGATGCAAGTGTGGCTTCTTCGGCTGAGGTGCGAGCCCGTACTGCGGTGCGATTGAGATCGTCTGCGAGCTGGCGGGCATCCTTAGTAGTGCGAGGAGTGTCTTCAAGCCGTCGCACGAGGACTGGATTTGAAAAGTCACCAACCTGGTCCGGAGTGAGTCCAAACTCTTCTGCACGTTCGACGATAGCATTTCGGTAACGGTCTGCTGCGGCTCCCGCGTCATCGTAAACGTTCTTGATAATCGCGACACGGTTATTCCCGCCGAGGACAACGCCCTCTGTTGTGACGATCGGTGCACCGCGTTCCGCCGTCGGGCTTTTAAGTACCAGCTGGCCTTCATCGAACACGCCCTCCGTTGCTCGCTCTGCGACGAACTCAGGATCGAATCGGTCGCGAGTCTGTACCTCACTCGGGTAGTCAGGGTTGCGCTCGGCTTTGCCACCGCGAACCTCATGCGACTGGCGCAGCTCGTCGGCCTCGACTACTGAGTACTGTACCGCGAGGCGATCCGTTCTGCCATCCGGCCGCTCGACAAGCAGCTGGTCCGTGTCACCTGGCTCAAACGCATCGACGGTGAGGTCGCCCTCCTCAACGATCTCCTCGTACTTCGGTCCTTCCCGTCGCGAGACGGCTGGCTCAAGCTCCTCAATCGCTTGCTCTAGGACGGAGTACTCGCCGGTCAGCTCGTTGAACACGACGCGTCGGCCCTGTAGATCGTCGATGATCTCGTTCATCGCCGGAGACAGGTCCTGGGTGATCGCTTCGGTCAACGGCACGCGCTCGCCACCCATCAACTCGGGCAGCTGGACCTCGTCGAACTCCTGCAACCGGCCAGCGAGGATCGCCTCGATGTTGTCCGGATCCCCGAGGACGTCTTCGGCAAACTCCTCGTCCAGCAACTGTTTCATCGGCACTTCGCTGCCGTCGGCCCTGATTGCGGTCATACCCTCAAACTCGAAGACGGCGGCGTCAGCGACGTAGCCAATGGCCGCGACGGGATCGTCCGGATCGACAACGACCTCTTCCTCTTCCAGCTCGGGAGGACGTTCCGCTTCGGGTGGCTCGGGCCGCTTCGGTGGAGGCCTCGCCGGTTCAGCTGCCGCTGCGGGTGGCTCCTCTGGTGGTGGGGCTTTCGCTCGACCTGTCTCAGCTTTCTTCGCAGCTGCTATCGCTTGGCCAGCATCCGCCGCAGTCGCACCAACACCACCGCGCAGGCCCGTGGTAAACTCGGTGCCCTCGATCGGACGCTCGGGCATAAGCTCGACGGCCCGCGCTCGGATCTGCTCCGCGACCTCGTTCGGTGCGATGATGGTGAACTCGTCGCCCCCTGAGCGGAACATCTGTCGGTCAGAGACACCGGCCTCCCCGGCCGCTTGTCGGACAGCCGCACCGGCCTCGGCAATCAGCTGGTCGCCCAGCTCCTGGCTCACTTCGTTGTTGGCTACCGACAGGTTGCGGACGTCGATCTCAATGAACGATGTCCCCGCATCTGCTTCGGCTCGTGGCTTGGCTAGATCGAAGGCCCGCTGGTTGCCGAGTCCTGTCCGTGCGTCCGTCAGTGCCTCACGCTCCGCAGCTCGTCGACCGCGAATCTCCTCAGCCAATCGACCACGCAGCGCCCGTCGTTCCTCAGCGACGGCCCGTTCTGGCTCGACCGCATCGAGCAACCTCTCACGGAAGTCCGGACCAGCCGCGGGGATCTCTTTCCCAGCTGCGCGGATCCGCCCGATCAACTCCTCGTCGCTCAGGTCCTCCAACCGGCGTCCGGTCGGCCGTTCGGCCAACATCTGTGGCTCGATGCCAAGACCGGCCAGCTCCTCCGCAAGCTCCTCGTCGGTCAGGTCGCGGGCCTCGGGGAACGTCTCCTCGATCTGTGCCCGCTGCTCCGGATCCAGTCTCTCCGCCGCAGGCAGCCTTTCCGGCGTCGGTTGTGCAGGGGCTGGTGTGGGCTCCGGAGCAGGAGGCTCAGTAGGCTTGGCTGCGGGCTCCGCAGCCGCTACAGGACGTTCAGGTGTTGGGGCGACCTCTGGTGCCTCCGGCGCTCCGGGGGCCTCAGCGGGCCGTGCAGCGACTCTCTCGGGCGGGAACTGGATCGCGTCCTGCACCGTGGCCGATAGCCGTGCTGCACGGTCGACCATCGCGTTCTCGCCGGCACTTGCCGCCACGTTGACGATCTCGTCTAGCTCGGCCAGTACCTCGTCCAGCGTTCCCATCGCCACTGGAGCGTCCACATCGGGATCGCGGAGCGACTCGATCTGACGATTCGCAGTTACCTCAAGTGTCGCCAGTCTCTGGCTGATCTGCGCACGGACCTGACCCCTGGGCATCTCGAGCGGGACGCCTTCCCCTCTTTCCTCCGGACTGACGGTCGGCTCCTCGGGGATGGGTCGACCTTCAACGTCGACCATCTGCTCGCGCACCGGAGCACGCCCGAAGGCCTCTGCCACCACCGTTGCGGCGTCCTCGTCACTCAGACGCGGATAACGCTGGACGATCGCCCGCAAGGCTGTGTTCTGTCCGGCTGTCGGATCGTCGGCCAGCTGCTGGGCCAATGCTCGCGGTTCGGCGAGCATCGCTTCTCGACTCGCCTGTTCCGCAGCTTCGGTCCGAATACCACGGATCTCGGCCATCGTGCCGATCTCTTCCGATGGACGTCGGGCCAAGCGGAGGACGGCATCGAGGATCCGTTGGTTCGTCTCTTGGCCGAACTCGTCCCAAACCTGCTCTATGGGAACGTCACGGCGGATGGCGATGTCGTCCAGCATCTGGCCGATCTGCATTGGGTTCTGGACGCCCTGCTCCCATATCTCCCTGCTGATCGGACCCTTGAGTCGGGCCAGCTCGCGCCAGATTTGACGGCCAGCACCGATACCACCACCGAAGACCAAGCCGCCTGTCTCCGACAACAGCTCCGAACCGAAGACAGTGAGGCGACCAGTGGCACTCATGCCCGCGCCACGACCTATCACGGATTCGAAGGCAGCGATCGACAAACCTTCCTCAACCGACTCCTCCAAAGCCTCCTCGAAGATCCTGACTGCGGCCCTGTTTCCGAACCTCTTCTCCAAGGCGGCAATGACCTTTGCACGCGCACCCAGGGTCAGCCGGCCAGTAAGACCGAAGACTCCCGTCGCTTGCAGCAGCACGAGCTCGGGCACCATCTCGGCCAGACCAAGGCCGAAGTGCGTGACGAAATTCCGGTGTTCGTCGATGGGCGGGATGAGTCCACCGCCCGTCTGGATGTTCTCAAGGGCGTTCGTGAGGTCGCGCTGTTCGGGATCGAGCGGATGCCGGAACATCTCCAAGACTCGGATCCCACCGGATCCGATGGCCCACTTGAATCGGGCCGGTAGGCCCATCCGTGTGAGATCGGCCTGCTGGGAGCGGAGCTGATCCATCACCGCCTGTACTGATGTCGGCACCCTCTCCGACACATCCAATGCCTCTGGCGGTGTCGGCGGCTCCATAGCAGCGATCATCTCGGGTGTCGCACCTGCCATCGGATCCACGTAGCCCAAGACGTCGGGCTCCGTGACTCCTGTCGGTGGACCGGCGACTCTCTCTCGCGTGAGTGGTTGGCCCATGACGTCGCGCTGGGGTTGACCCAACATATCGCCGATCCGTCGGGCGACGTCTTTCAGTGTCGCCGCGAAGTCCTGTGCGCGAGGGAAGTCTGGCTGTCGGCCTTGGCTGGCAAGGAAGGCACTCGGATCGCGTAAACGTCGGATTGCTTCTTGGCGGGCGTCGGGATCTAAGGGACGCCGCTCACGTGCGGGTGGTGCTTCGGGTGTCGGCGCCGCTGGGGGCCTCGCCTCGATCGGCGCGGCTATCGGCGGGATCTCTCCCTCGATGGTGGGCTCGCGACCCGTGATGTCTTCCAGCTCCAGACGGCGGTAAAGCTGGCGAACATCTCTCTCCTCCGGTAAGCCGAACTCAGGCCGTTCGACCTGGTCCTCTGCGACCTGACTGCGAAACAGCTCCCGAACCTGTGCTTCGGTGAGCTTCTGTGGTGGTGCTTGTGGTATGCCCACGGCTATCTCTCAGGCACTTCGAAGCCCTCAAGCAGATCGCGACCGAATCCAGCTGCTCTCTCCATGACATCTTGGAGCCGCATGAACCTGTCTTTCGCTTCATCCTCACCGATGTTCGGGTACTGCCTGCGGATCTGTCTCATGACGTCCACCGGATTGAAGTCACGCTCCTTGCCGGTTGCGGCCTGTATCAGACCGATGGTCAGCATGTCGATCTCGTCGCGGAGGTTCTGCACCTCTGGGTCGTCGAGGATGCTGCCCTCCAACTCCGCTTCCATGACACGGATCCGCGCCTCAACAACTTTGCTGATGGCGTTCAGCTGCGCCGCGGGGATCCGTCCTCCTGCCGCACCAGACCTGGCGCGGTTAATCAGTAACTGCAACGTGCCAACGGGACTGTGCTGGAACGATTCGGTAAGCGAGCCTTCTGGTAACTCCAACTCCCGCTCGAAGTTCGCGAACTCAAACTCCATCTCCGGACCCATCGGGAGCAGCTCGGGATGGACGATGGACGGATCCCTTGCTGGCTCAAGTCGACGGAGTGCGGGTGGACCCGCGACTGTGCGCTGCGGGCCAGTGCCGAGTCGTGGCTCTCTCTGTAGAATCCCTCTCTCTTCGTCGGCACCAACGGTCGTCGCCGGCGTCGTTGGCTCCAATGGTGCGGATGGTAGCGTTGCCTGGAAGCCTACGTCACCTACCGGCTGGTCTTCCGGTACAGCGCCGAGTGATATGCCGACGCCCGGACGCGCCTGAACGCCTAGCCGCTGCGGACCTGGGTCTTCAAGCATTGGACCGATCGGGCGACGGAGGCCGCTCGGCACTTCCTCAAAGCCCTGGCCACGCAAGATGCTGACCTGGGCAGCACGGTTCTGGAGGTCAAGGCTCTCCAACTGCCGTTGACGGAACCGCCGTTGCTCCTCTCGTTCCTCTTCCTCCAACGCTAGGACGCGTCGCGACTCAAGCTCCTGACTCCCGATTCGTGCCAGACCGCCAATCAGTGTGGGCTCAAGTGGATCGCGTGGACGCGGTGTGGCGATGCGGGCACCTGTTCTCGGAGGCATGGTCAACCCCCTCGCTGTGTTTCAAGGAACAGCTTGAACGCGTCGAACAGTCCGGCGCTCTCCTGCTGCGATTTACCCTCAAAGAACTCAGCCATTCCCGCCTCGAGATCAGACTCCGCACCAAGGAAGTCGAGCGACGTCGAACCCAACTGAGCACCAGCTGAGGCCAGGCCACCAGCTGCACCGAGTTGCAGTCGCTGTCTCGCGGTAAGCAGCTGCGCGGCCTCACGGCCAATCGTTTCCTGCTCTGACTGCACTGCTCTGCCAGAACGGAACCGTCCACCTGCTTGGCTCGTTGCCCGTACCGCTTCGAGTGGTGCCCGAGTACGCGCCGCCAGCTCCTCGTCGAATCCTTCCATCGCATCGAAGTCGCGGAACCGTGCGACCGCTTCTCTCCCGATTCCTGTGGCTTCGGCTCCTGCGTTCCGGATCCGTGGCCGTAGGGCTGCAAGGCGATTTGTTGCTGCGCTCGCCTTCCTGCCACTACCGCCGAACAGTTTCTTCGCGGCGCTGATGCCTGTGGCGACCCCGGCTATCGCACCTAGTACTGGAAATCCGGCCATCGTCCTCCTCCTATGTGGTGCGGTACTCAGGCGCTGGCGCACCTTCCAGCCATGCACCGTCGATGTTGAACAACGCGGGTAGTGTGTTTGTCTCGATCTTGACCGTACACTTCAACCCGAACTGAAAGAAACGACCCGAGAGTTCACGACGTACCTCTTTACCTGGGTCGGTTGCTGTGAGCGCGAACTGCTGGGCGGGCAACTCGTCCGAGTCGACTATCGGAGTTATCAGCAAGTCGATCGCTCCGCTGTGCCGTAGCTCAAGACCGAACCGCTGCCAAATCGCACGAATGTCGGCGTTCTCATCAATCGTGATGGGACGCGGCACCATCTCGAAAGTGTAGACCTCTCCCTGATCGTCGACGCCTTCATGTGTTCTCCGGATCCGCGATCCGCTGACCGGCGAGAGCATCAAGATGGTGCGAGCCATTTATGGTCCTCCAACGCAGGCGTGTACGATGCAGGGCTCGTTGGAATCCGCGCTCGGACCGAAGAACGGAGTCGCTCTGAACCAGAACGCTCTGAACTGGTACGAGGTGTCGCAGATGATCCCACCGATGTAGACGACCTGGGTCGCCAGCGGATTCGTGATCGAAGTCACGAGGTTGTAGGTCGGCCCAGGGATCGGGCAGCCTGACATCCCGCCGAGGGCCATCTCGATCGGGATGGATCCGACACCTGGCTCGTTCGGATTGTCGACGCGCAGCTGGATGTTGGCTGCGCTGTACCCGATGATGGTGAGGACGGGCGGCAAGGGCAGCGTCAATACCTGCTGAGTCCCTGGGTCCGGACTGTAGTCCGAGAAGATCCCGTTGCGCTCATGGCGCACGCGCTCCTCGTACACCGCACCGGACTCCTTCCCAACGATGAGGCTGGTCGTAACGCCGAACGGTTCGCTGGCGTCTTGGACGAACGGATCGCCTTGATCCACGTTTCGGCTCTCATGGCGCGTCGTGGTAAGTGGCCGAATGTCTCCGTTGATCCAGTTGCTCGTCCACCCAACGGCGGTTTCGAGTGTCTGTGGCTGGATGATCGGCGGGCCTTGAGGTCCGAGTGCAGACGCCACTGCGTCGACCTGCGGGATCCTGGCAGCGGAAAAACTCTCGTACTCCACTGGCCCGCTGGCGAGGTAATCGCGCACAGTCCAGTTGCCGGTTCTCGTGTCGACCTGAACGAGTAGGGTGGGGAACGTTCCCGCGTCGCCCACCTCATGGCAGGCGAAGACGACCATCCGCTCCGGTAGGTTCGCTGACACCCAGCAATTCTCTAGGTTGTCGAAGTCGGCGAACGACAGCTTCACCTTGTCGACGATCAGCTCGGACGGTCCATTCACTCCGATGCGAGCGAAGCCTTCACCACTCAGGAACCATACGAAGTCCTCGTAGTACGTCGCGCATCGGGTATTCACTCCACCGCGATCCGGGTCGATCTCAGTGAAGCTCCAGTTGATGGCCCCTGATCCGGCCATTCGGAAAATCTTGAACTCTTTGAACAGGATGGCGAAGTCGCCAACACTGATCCCGTTGACGAGCGGCTCCTCACTGTTACCGATGTTGAAGAAGTCCACCACAGGCCAGTCGGTCGGATCCCCGATGGCACTCGACCGCAGCAGGTCGGCAACGTAAGGCGTGTTCTCGTCGCCGTACCCGAGAGCGATCATGTGGTTCTGGTGCGCGAACAGCTTGATCGGCCGCAGCGCAGCAGCGGGTCCGGTGCCGAGTGTGTAGAGCGGTAGAGTCGCGATGCCGGTGTCTCCGTTGAACTCCACCATGCCGTGTACGCCGGCAACGTCGGCAACGTAGTAACGGCGGTTGTACCAGGGCGCTCCGCTGAACTTGACGGGATCCGCGACGTCGTAGGTCGCTGGCATGATGACGGGCGAGACGGGGTTCCCCGGTGTCGTGGGCTCCTCTGCCAGCGTGGACAGCTGGTAGATGTAGTGCTTCGACTCCGCGGTGCTGTGACCGATCGCGAATATCTGTCCCTGTGA
>JAAESQ010000991.1 GCA_024229275.1 bacterium
CGACTATCTCGCCCAGGTCGCGGCAGGCAGGGACGCGGTGGTCGACATGATCCGCAGGGACGAGCCCCTCGAAGTGCCGGCGATCCTCGACCGCTTCACCCTGCGCGAGCTGCTCGAGCGCTCGGCGCAGGACACGAGCTTTCTCGGCGCCTATCTCTACTACTTCGGCATGGTGACCCTGGCAGGGGAGAGCGCGCGGCGCACCTGGAACCTGGTGACTCCCAACGAGGTGGTGCGCGGTCTCTACGTCGAGCGCATCCGGCGCCTGCTCATGCCCCTGGGCGCCGACCGCACCGCCGTCATGAAGCCGGCGTGGGACCTGATGGAGGGCAAGCCGATCGAGCCGGTCCTCGATTTCATCGAGGGCACGCTATTTCCGACTTTCTCGAATCGTGACGCCACCTGGGCCAATGAGCTGACGGTCAAGACTATCTTTCTGAGCCTGCTGTGGAACGCGCCCAGCTACATCACGCATTCCGAGCCCGAGCTGGAGCATCGCTATGCCGACCTCTGCCTGCTGCGCCGTCCCGACGCCCGGGAGTCGAGCCTTTGCGATCTCCTGTTCGAGTTCAAGAGGCTCTCTCTGAAGACCCTCGGGATGCGCGGTGAGGACGTCAGGCCGGCGTCCCGGGCCGAGCTGATGGAGCTGGCGAAAGTCAGGGATGCCCTCGACCAGGCCGAGACGCATGGCGCGGCCTATCGGGGAGCTCTCGAGCGGCGCCAGGGTGCCGCCTTGAAGCTGCGCGCCTACGCGGTCGTGGCCCTGGGCTTCGCGCGGCTCGTCGTCCGTCCGCTGCCCTGATGGTTGCCGGAGCCCGGAAACGCTCAGCGGGGAGCCTCCCTCGAGTCGGTTACGAGGCGCTGAACGCAACCTGCAAACCTGCAAAGACCGCTGAGCGCCGCCGAGAGACGGTCCCCATCTCCTTCTTGAGGCGCCACCCGGCAGCGTCGTTCAAAAGTGAGTCCCTTGACTGAGACGGTTCGATCGACCCTCGATGAGGGGCTCAAAAATCGTCCGGAAAGCCGATCGAGCCTCTGGCGTGACCGACATGGCTGGCACCCTGGAGCAGCACGAGTAAACTCATCAGTTGCATTGGGAAACCCCTCCTCTGGTCCTAAGTCACAGCTAGTCAATGAGTTACAGAAAATTTAGGCAAGTTGGATAACTTCACGCCCGGTGAAGTTATCCGACAGTGTCTTTGGATAGGAAGAATCTACAATAAAGACGGTAGAATCGTTGAAAAAGCGGCCTCTTCGGGTTATCATCAGGTGTAGTAAGAATCCCGAAGCAACCCAAGGAGACCGCCCGGATGAAACTTAGCAGAAAACAAGTTCAGCGTCAATCTCGAACCCTCCCGCGGCTCCAGTTCCAAGATCAGAAGCTGACCTCCTTTTCGGGCTTGGTCGTGTTTCAAGCCCTGTTCTCTCAGCTCCACCTTCGGGATCGACTGCGCCGCTGCTTCCGACATCTGAAGATCAAACCAGCCTACGACTACGCCATCGTGATGCTCGGGTTGGTAGTGCATTTGCTCCTCGGCTACCGCAAACTCTCCGATCTCCGCTACTACGACGACGATCCTATGGTCCTGCGCTTGTTGGGGCTCAGGAAATTGCCCGATGTCGCCACTCTGAGTCGGATGCTCGCCAAGCTGGACGGGACGGTGGTCATACGGCTGCACGAGCTCCTCCGAGAGTTGGTGATCCAACGCTTGGCGGCGCTCCAGCTTCGCCGGATCACTTTGAATTTCGATGGTTCGACCCTCGGCACCGGGCGTCGTGCCGAAGGTACCGCAGTTGGGTTCAACAAGAAGAAGAAGGGGCAAAGAAGCTACTACCCGCTCTTTTGCACCATTGCACAAACAGGACAAGTTCTTGACTTTCTTCATCGACCTGGCAATGTCCATGATTCCGAAAGCGCTCGTGAATTCATCCTGGATTGTATCGAGTGGATCCGCGCTGTTCTGCCGGGCGTCTACATCGAACTGCGCATGGACAGCGCCTTCTTCAGCGATGCGATCGTCAGCCTGTTGCACGAACATGATGTCGAATTTACGATCTCTGTCCCCTTCGCCCGTTTCGTTGAGTTGAAGCAGCGTATTGAGAAGCGTCGGATTTGGCAGCGGATCAACGCCGAGCAAGGGTATTTCGAACTGCGTTGGAAGCCAAAATCGTGGTCTCGGAGATTTCGCTTTCTCGCGGTGAGAACCCGGACCAAGATCCAGCAACGTGGCATGGTCCAGCTGGATCTCTTCGAACCGTATGTCTACGGCTATCAGTTCAAAGTCGTGATCACCAACAAGTCGATCAGCGCCCGTCACGTAGTCGTCTTCCATGACGGCCGCGGGGCCCAAGAAGGTGTCTTTGCGGAGCTGAAGTCGGAGGGCCAAATGGACTACATTCCGGTGCGGACTCTCATAGGCAACCAGACCTACATGCTCGCCGCCATCCTGGCCCACAACCTCAATCGGGAGTTGCAAATGCTGGTGCGCTCTCCGCTGCGCAAGACCACGCCCAAGCGTGCACCGCTGTGGAAATTCGAGCGGCTCGATACCTTTCGCCGCAAGCTCCTTCAGCGGGCCGGCCGACTGACGCAGCCCCAAGGCGTCCTCACACTCACACTCAGTGCCAACGAAGCAGTCCAGAACGAACTCCTGGGCTACCTTGAAGGGCTTCAAACTGCCTGAATCGAGCAATTGATCCGCCTTCTAATGCAACGATTGGGTAAACTGCGTCACAACTTGAGAATCGGCGGAGTAGTAGACGTAGTTGATCGCTACACCGATAGCTATCATTCGTTTCAACTCAGAGTCGCAGACTGCTCTTCCCACGTCTTCTCGAATCGCGGCCGCAGACGGCGCCATTTCTACAAGAGTGTGATGGGGGAAGCGAAGCTCCATCGTGAGAAATTCACCCGCCGCGTTTACCTTCTCCAAAGTGGTTACCTCATCGATAACCTGTGGGAGATTCTCGCCAAGTTCCGCTGCCAGGCTAGCGGCCGCCTCAGTCGGATTGGCAAGTCTGGGACGCC
>JAAESQ010000992.1 GCA_024229275.1 bacterium
CCCGAGAGCCAGCAGTTCTGGAGTCCATACCTGTTCCAGCAATGGCTCAACCAGGCTGACAAGCCTGGGCTGGGAAAAGACCGCAACGATCAGTCGCGAAGGGATTTCAGCCTGGTCGAGAAGAGGGTTGTCCCGAACAATCGCATCTAGCTCCGTAACAGTGAGTGCCGTGACACGGGCCGACACTCCGAGGTGGGCAGCAATCGCTTCTTCAATTCGCTCCCCCGCACTCACAGGATCTGAGAGACTGTCGTTGAATACGACGTTCCCACTGTTGAGAATTGTCCGCACATCTGAGTAGCCGAGTTTCCCAATCAGATCACGAAGATCGGCCATCGCCACTCTCTTGGCTCGACCTACATTTATGCCGCGAATCAGAACCACAGTGTTTCTTGCCAAGGATTCCTCCACCATCTCTGGTTGGATTGTAGACCGCTGAACACAAAAACGCCCCTTTTACAGGGGCGTTGATTAGAGCGCATTGAACCTCAATCGCGAACGATAACTCTCACTGAGGCAGGTATTCAGGAGTGCTGATCTGTCTCTGCAGCCGCCAACACTTCCGGGGCCGCGAGGTCACTATTGCTGATGTCTAAGAGCGCCTTCCACTCACCGTCGACCTTCTTCCAGACGATGAGGTACTTTCCTGAATCTCGAACGAGACCCTCATCAGTCTCCATCGAGAACTGGTAGTTTCCTCGGTCGTAGGCAAACTCACCGGAGTTGGCAACCTCAACACTCTCGGGAGCGAAGGTGCTCGACACGGCAGGATTCGGCAACCAAGATTCGAACCATGCCTCAATAGCCTGCTTGCCTTCGATTGCAGGCGCGTGAGCTGGCATCAACACGGCATCGTCTGCAAAGAACCGCATCGCACCGTCGATGTCCTTTTCTGCAAAGGCCAACAGCCACAAACGATCAAGTTCACGAATCTTCTGTGCTTCCCCCTCGGTGTCAACCGCGGGATACGAGGAACAGCTCAGCAAGAATAAACAAATCACCAGAACTGATGCGAACACACGAGTACCGATCATCTCGCCCTCCTCGATAATCACGGCGGCACACTCGCCATGCGTTTCTCAAAGAGCCTTACGCAAGTTCAGAGCCCGGTGTTTCTAAATTAAGTCCGTGCCGGCCCCTTTGGATTTGCCGATAATCCGACTACGAGTAGAGTGCGGTACCTGGATCATCGTCAGACATCCCGACGATACGTTCGAACCTCAAGCCAAGTTTCTCGAGCATCTTGATCGAGGCAAAATTTCCTTCACAGGTCAGTCCTACAATCCTCGTTATCCCTAAGGTCGACTGGCCGTAATCCATAAGGGCAGAAGCAGCTTCGAACGCATAGCCACATCTCCAATAGCGAGGAAGAAGAGCAAAGCCGATATCCGTTTCATCGAGAAGTTTCCGATAGAGGAGCCCACAAACACCGATTGGAACACCTTCGCGTTTGAGTTCGAGC
>JAAESQ010000993.1 GCA_024229275.1 bacterium
CCGTCGCTGAGGACTAATCGCCACTTTTTGAAGGGAAAGACACGACCCTCCACTTGCCTTTCCTCGGTGGTTGAAAGCTCTTGCCCTTCCTCTTCTTGCGTGAGTTGCTCTTGCAAGAGTTGGCGAACTTCCTTTCCCAGTGCGGCTCGCCGTTCGTCGATCACCGTCCATGGACCGCTGTCATCGGGATCAAACTCACTTCTTCTGACCGTTTGACCATCTGAGAGATTGTGCTCGTACAACAACAACCTGCTGCCAAGTTGACCGTTCACCTCTATTTCGCTTACCCTTACCAATTTCCTGTTGCCCTGTTGCTTTTGGAGATCCAGCTCCTCCTGGACCCTCACCGCGTGCTCCGGACTGTCGGCCCAGCTTTCAGGGATGCTAGTCGCGCTCTGGCCGTCTTCAGAGAGTAGACGATAGCCGCGTTCGGGGTGTTTGTCCCTGAAGCGCCACTTGCGAACCTTGGCTCCTACTACCTCTTTAGAATCGTATTTCACCGTTGTCTTGGATGACGCCATGCCATCGGCGTCGATTTCCAGCTCCATCTGCGTGTAATCTTCCGGGATGTTGGGCTCGAACTCGCTCGCATCTAACTCGACGTTCCAC
>JAAESQ010000994.1 GCA_024229275.1 bacterium
CAAAGGTGACGATCTCGAGATGTGACAGCGAGATCGTCTCCTTCTGTAGGCCGGAACCCATGACGTAATCCTTGCCGATGAAGAACGCAGCTGCGTGCCAAGACATTCTGGCCACCAGGCGTTGCAGCTGCAACGCGCTGAAAGTACAAGACATTTCCAGCTGGCCCCACATTCCCAGCCCCATCTGCCGATGCCCTCCAGATGCACATTGCCCACTCTCGACGGACTTACGACTACCGGATTCAGGAAGCAATCTGCGAGTCTGGAGAGCGCGATCTCTTCCCCGAACTGGAGATCCCGCCTTCAACCATTCGAAGCTGGATTCACCGAGGCGTTCCCGATGTTGTCACTTCTGATCTCGCTGTTCGCGACCGTGCTGACCTGCTTGCTGAGATCCATCGATACCAACAGCGGACGGTTCTGCTTGGCGCAATCGTTGGCCTGCTGATCGCCATGCTTCGGGTGTCGAAGACTCGGCTCGATTACGAGAGGCTTCCCGCGGGCGAGACCAAGAAGGTCCTCCTGCGAGCTATCGATCGCGCGGGACGGGTCTTGCCGCTGAACGCGGTGCTCCGGATCACTCGCCTCTCTGCATCGCGGTACTACAGCTGGTGTCGTGCCGAGGCCGGGTGCGAACTCGATGACCAGTCAAGCTGTCCGCGAGTCGTCCCCACGCGTTTGACACCCGGCGAACTGGAAGCCATGCAGGAGATGGTCGAGAGTGACGACCACAGACACATGTCGTTGCGCGGGCTGGCACTTCACGCACAGCGCATCGGGAAGATCTTCGCATCGCCATCGACGTGGTACCGCTTGGCCCGAATCTCTGAATGGAGGCGGCCTCGCAATCGCGTCTACCCGGCCAAGCCCAAGATTGGGATACGAGCGACGGCTCCGGGAGAACTTCTTCATCTCGACGTAACGATCATCAAGTTGCTTGATGGCACGAAAGCGTATCTTCACGCGGTCATCGACAACTACTCGAGGCGAATCCTGTCGTGGACTCTCGAAGATCGCCTCGGTAGTGGTGGGACCTGCCAGATCCTACGCGAGGCAGCGATTCAGCTCCGCAAGCGCTCCGAGAAGACGACGGTGGTTGCCGACTCGGGGAGCGTCTCTTTGTTCCAAGAACGTGAACGGTGAAGTGGACGAGCTACTGAAAGACGAAGCGCTTACCCGCGTTCTCGCTCAAGTCGAGGTGACATTCTCCAATTCAATGATCGAGGCTTTCTGGCGCTCTTTGAAGCACTCATGGCTATTCCTCCACACGCTCGACAACTTCACCGCTCTCGGTCGTCTCATCGAATTCTACATAACGGCCCACAACAGAATGATGCCGCACTCAGCCTTCCAGGGACAGACGCCTGACCAGATGTACTTTGGAGCCGGCAGTGCGGTTCCTACTCGCCTTGCCACAGCACGGAAGATCGCTCGCGAAGAGAGAA
>JAAESQ010000995.1 GCA_024229275.1 bacterium
GATCCTGTCCAGGGGGGAGTGTTGCTGTCCAACACCGAGCACATTCAGGTCGTGGGCAACTTCCTGCACGACCTCAATCCGTCGCAATACGGCTATATTGGCATCCGCGGCTCGACTCACGACAATGTAGACATCATCGTCCGCAACAACACTATCTATCGAGTTCAAGGAACCGGAATCAGCCTCGTCGGGAAGCGCTGGCTGGTCGAAGACAACGAGGTCTCCCACAGTCTTGACACCAACACAGACACTGGCACGCATGTCGGTGGCGACTCAGACGCGATCAGGTTCATGGGTTCTCAGCACGTCATCCGCAACAACTACCTTCATGACTCACTTGACGAAGAGCAACTGGGCGATCCTCACATCGACGCCTTTCAGACGTTCTCTGTCTACCCTGATTCACAGTTTGCATTCGACATCCTGATCGAGGGTAACTATTGCGTGAACTTCGGACAGATGCTGATGATCGAGGATAATTCTCAGGCATCAGGCGGAGTCGATGCCGTGCATCACGTCACTCTCCGCAACAACATTTTCTGGCGCACTCGGGCCGGGGCCATTAACGGTGGCCATGTCGAGCACTTCACTTTTGTCAACAACGTAGTTGCCGACATCACGTACTTTGCTGTTGGTCTCCAGTTGTCCCCGTATCTCACCGTGGAGAATAACATCTTCTACCACGACACCGGTTCTCAGATCCTCGATGAGGAATCCAAAATCGGTTCCCGCTGGGATTACAACATCTACTTCCCAGATTTCGCGTGGCCCCCGAAACAACCTGAGTTTGACCAGCACTCGATGTTTGGCGTTGACCCCGATTTTGTAGCACCGGGCATGGGTGACTTTCATCCCGGTATCGACTCTCCAGCGCGGGACATGGGTCATGAGCTTCCCGGATTCAACTACGACCACGACGGGCTGGCACGACCGCAGAACTTCGGCTGGGACATCGGCGCCTATGAGTACCCGGTGGTTATTTTCTCTGACGACTTCGAAAGCGGTGACGTCCTCCGCTGGTCGTCGGCGCAGCATTGAGAGACTAGTGGCCACCTTTGGTAGACTCTGAAACGCAACGAAAGGTGGTAGCCATGAGTCGCGTGGACGATCTCGCGGGCGATGTGACGGTCCTGATTCTTGGCGGCGGAAGGGGAACCCGGCTTCATCCTCTGACGATGCGCCGCAGCAAACCAGCCGTTCCGATCGCCGGCAAGTACCGCCTGATTGACATTCCTATCTCGAACGCCATCAACTCTCACATGCAACGCATGTATGTGCTGACTCAGTTCAATTCGGTCTCGCTCCACCGCCATATCGGCCGCACGTATCGCTTCGATGCCTTCTCAAGTGGTTACGTCCAGATTCTCGCAGCGCAGCAGACGGATGATGGCAGTAGCTGGTTTCAGGGCACCGCCGATGCGGTTCGCCAGAACATCCGTGTCTTTCAGCAATTGCGGGGCGAATACGTACTGATTCTAGCCGGCGACCATATGTATCGCATGGACTACCGCTCGCTACTTGCAGATCTCATCGCGAACAACGCGGACATCGCCATTGGTGTCATGCCATGTTCCGAAGATGAGGTCGCAGCCTTCGGTGCAGCTCGGGTGGACGACGATGGTCGTGTCCTCGAATTCCGAGAAAAACCTGCGACACCGGATGAACGCAAAGGCATGGAGGTTGCGCCGGACCTCCTGAAGAAGCAGGGCGTCCATGCCGATCACCCTTACCTGGCCTCGATGGGGATTTATCTGTTCCGCAAGGACGTACTCATCGAAGCGCTCGACAATGATCTTGTGGACTTCGGAGGAGAGATCATTCCGGCCGAGGTCGATCAACGGCGCATCCAAGCCCATTTCTTCAAGGACTATTGGCGCGATATTGGAACCATCAAGGCATTTTTTGACGCTCACATGGACCTAGTGCAGCTCAATCCTCCGTTCTCTTTCCACGATCGTGAGTGGCCGATTTACACGCGGCCACGACATCTCCCAGGAGCTCGACTCAACCGTTGCTGCTTCAGCAACGTTCTGCTCGGCGATGGTTCCAAGGTCGAAGACGCAACGGTAGAGAACACCGTCATCGGCGTCCGAGGATCGGTCTATGGCGCGACTCTCAAACGAACACTCGTCATGGGTATCGACAACTATTACCCGTCCGCGCCAGCTGGATCACCTCCGGTAGGAATCGGCCAAGGGTCCATCATCGAAAACGCAATCATCGACAAGAATGCCAGGATCGGCCGCAACGTTCGCATCCTCAACGCCGACTCCGTCGAGAACGCTGATGGTGACGGCTGGGCTATCCGTGACGGCATCGTCGTCATACCTAAGAACGCCGTCATTCCCGATGACACTGTGATCTAAGGCAAACCACTACCAGTGATCGAGTTCGCTCGGTGCCAGCTCGAGGAAGGTCGAACTAGCCGACTCGGTCACGCGCCCATCTTCATCCCGCACCAAGAATAGTGCCGCGAGTCCTAGTTTTTCAGCCAGCAACATTCCTTCCACAGGACCCAGCACGAACAATGCTGTAGCGAACGCGTCGGCACGCACGCAAAGATCAGCGATCACGGTTACCGAGGCTGGTCGGTGCTCAACCGGTCTTCCGGTACGAGGGTCAATGATGTGACTGAAACGATGACCGTCGATCTCACGATACTGACGGTAGTCGCCGGAAGTGGCCAAACTCCCTTGTCTGAGAGTCAATATCCGTTGAATCGAGCGTCCGTCAGGATTCGGCCTCTCTACGGCCAATCGCCACGGTTTCTCATCGGCGTTGTGCCCAAGCACGCGTATCTCACCGCCGATCTCGACCATGAGGTTCTCGAAACTGGCTTCGATCAAGGCGTCAGCCACCCGGTCGACAGCGTAGCCTTTGGCTATGGCAGACAAATCGATGCGAAGCTCAGGGTTCGTCTTCGTGATGGTTGGTCCTACAGAGTCGAATCGGAGTAGCTTCTGACCGACCCTACTCAAGAGGTGATTCACCTTCCGGTCTGACGGAATTTCCGCCGAGTCTCGGTCGGACCCGAAACCCCACACGTCTACCAGCGGACCAACGGTCACATCGAGGGCGCCGCCGGTGAGCGAACCGATTTCAATCGCGTACCGAAGCACTTCCGCAGTCTCTGGTGAGATTGGGAAAGGCGCCGTTCCCGCAGACGCATTGAACATCGAGACCTCGGAACTCGCGAGATAGGTCGACATTCGCGAATCGACTTGATCGAGTTGGGTCGTGGTGAGTTCTTGCACTGTATCGACGGTAGGGGCAGCCGAATCTTCGGTGACAACCTTGACTGACCACTCGGTTCCCATGGCTGTGCCCCGTGCTTGAGTCAGTGTGAGGCCACCACCCGAACACGCCGAGAAGCTCATCAGAGCCAACGTCAAGGCAGACCATCTCATGGCGATTTGTCTCCACAGTATATTGCTTCGGATCTGACACCTCGTGTCGATCTCAGCCCCTAGCCTGCGTTCAAGGTAGATCTCTATACCGACCAGGTTGCTTGCCACACGCATGCTGAAGCGCCGTCAAGCACGCACTCACTGTGGCGAACTCTGGTGTCGGCCAGATTCGAGAGTTCACCTATTCGGCACGCCCATCCCGCGAACCGAGTGCAGAAGGCCTTGGATATGGGATTGAACTCACTGAGAGTCAGGCTACCGGACTCACGCTCCATTGCCGGCACCAGCTTGCCGGCACTGTAATAGGACCTCCACGTAGATCCTGTGAGCTTGAACCAGTAGTCAATCTTGCCGACTCTGAGGAAGACCTTATGAATCAAATTGACCTGGTAGTCGGCCGCGAACCTGCCGAGTTCGAAGCAGAGGGTGAGATCACCATTGCCAAAGAGACGGTCAATAGCTTCGAAAACTCCAACCAGATCCGTTAGAGGGTAGCGTGCAGATGCAAGAATGATCCCTTTGGCAATCGAAGGGTTGCTGTCGACGAGCTCGCTCTTGAGCTTCTCGACTCCATCCTGACCGTAGTTCGCTTCGACGAAGGCTATGGCCGCGGCAAGAGTTGTCCCCTTACCCGTTATAACGTCAGCGGCTGGTAGATCTCGTTGCATCTCCTTATCTATTCAACCACAACTCAGTAGTGAGTTCCGAAAACTGATGTCAGCGGAACTCAACGGAGATCCTCTGTAATGAGCTGACGCACTCGGGGAAGAGCATCGACACCCCAGGCATAACTCAAGCGGCGGATGTTGAGTCAAAGTCGTGGCGACCTCATAGATTCGATATAACATCCGTGAGCTCGTGGAGAGCATGTTCGGGGTGGGTGAGCAGGGTTCGACCGAGACACACATC
>JAAESQ010000996.1 GCA_024229275.1 bacterium
ACGGTCTGTGGCTGCGTCCGCAATGCTACCTGCGTGACGGTGAATCCGTCGACGCTGCAATCGAGCGAGAGGCGCTTGCGGTTCGCGAATGTGCCGGACTTGCGGACATCTCGACACTCGGGAAGTTTGAGATCCAGGGACAGGACTGTGCCGAGTTCCTTGATCGGACTTACGTTAACAACCTGTCCGGCCTCGCCGTTGGACGGGCACGCTATGGCCTGATGTTGCGAGAAGACGGGATGGTTCTCGACGATGGAACCGTCACGCGGCTCGGCGAGAGTCACTACTTCATCACTGTATCGACCGGCCACACTGAGCATGTGTTGCAACACTTCGAGTTTCTGCTTGACGTCGCCTGGCCTGATCTCGATGTCAACGTGGCATCGGTGACTGAACAATGGGCCGGCGTTGCCCTGGCCGGACCGAAGAGTCGCGAGGTTCTTCTGCCGCTCGTCAGCGAATCCAGTTGCAGCCTCTCTGACCTTCCCTACATGGGCTATACAAATGCGGAAATCCGGGGTCGGGACCGTGTTATTCCTGCAAGGATCATTCGCATCAGCTATTCTGGTGAACTTGCCCACGAAATTTACGTTCCGTCACGCGCGGGCGCCGAATTCTGGGAGGTTCTCGTGGAACAGGACCGGGAATCCGCTCTTACGCCTTTCGGTATGGACGCTATGGACGTGCTGCGTATTGAAAAGGGTTTCGTTGCGGTAGGTGCTGAAGCCGATGGTCGAATTACGCCGGGCGACCTTGGTTTCGAGCGCATGGTGTCGAAGACGAAACGATTTGTCGGTTGGCACGCTCTTAAGCGACCGGCGCTCAATGAGCAGGGGCGGCTACAGGTCGTGGGGCTGCGGCCGTTATCGGATCACGATCGATTGCGCGAGGGTGCGGAGCTGATCGCGAATCCCGGCGATCGCGGCTATGACGCCTCGATCGGGCACGTCACATCAGCCGGATACAGTCCGACCTTCGGTCGGTCGGTAGCGCTGGCGCTGGTGACCGACGGGCGCAGCCGTCTCGGTGAAACGATCTACAGCGTGAACGCTGCCCGTGGCGAAGCAAGACCGGTTGCAGCGGAGATTGTGGCGAGTTGCTCTTACGACCCGGATGGTGAGCGTATGCGCGCATGAACGACGAATTCATTGTGCACGAAGTTCCTGAGTTTGCGCTCTATCAGGTCATGACCCGCGGAGATCGCGAAGCGGTGGCTGAACTCCTGTCCGACCGGCTCGCCTTGGAATTGCCTCTGATTCCCAATACGACATCGACCAGTTCGCTGGGCTTGAAGGCGACCTGGTTCGGCCCGGCCCGCTGGCTGATTTATTCTCCCAAGGCACAATGGTTCCTGGACGATGTTCCGGGTTGTTCCGTGACTGACATATCCGACAGTCGCAGGCTGTTCAGGTTGAGCGGTTCAAGTGTGCGTGATCGCCTTGCGACAGGCTGCCCGCTCGACCTGTCTGAAGGAGCGATGCCGCCCGGTACGTGCGGGATGACCCATTTCGATCAGTTGCCGATTATGCTGTGTCGAAACGACAACGATAGCTATGAGCTTCATGTGGAGAGAAGCTACAGCGACGATTTGTTGAGCGCGCTGCGGCCTTACGATTGATTCCGCCCTTGGCCACCATTCCCTTCAGGCCCCGAAGGGGGACATCTACATTACAATATCCGCAGGCTCAACCCCAGCTTGGCGGGCGCACGCGGTAAGCAAAAGCAGGCCAGAAAAGAAAAGGCAGGAAAAAGTTTCATGGGGCTAAGTCGCACAGCAGAACAAGATCGAACTGTATCAGCTCCCACCGATTCGAATTTCATCGGACTCGATCGGGAGCTTAGTTGCCGCTGGTCCAAGTGCCCACTTTGGTGCCCAAACCAGGATCACGCAATGTCACTCAAGGTAACCTACCGACTCAGAGTATCCCGGCGTTACGTGCTCTTGGGTTACCTTGGGTTACGTAGGGTTGTAAAACCCGCGTACTGAAAATTCACGCGAGACGGCAGACGCAGCTATCCGGCGACGTGTGGTGTGATTTTCCGCGTGTCGGTGGCCTTGGAGCAGTTGCTACGCAGTTTGTTGATCACCAAGAATGGTGACGAGTTTCTCGGCATCT
>JAAESQ010000997.1 GCA_024229275.1 bacterium
AACATCGCGTATCCTCGTACCGAGCAGCAGAAGTCACACTTTCGTCAGATGCTCGAATCAACGTCGATTCGATTATCGGGCGCAGACGTTGACGCCTTAATCGCCTCTTTGCCGAAGTCCACTCCAACTAAGCTTCCGGCAAAGTAGACCGTTCAACACATTCCAAAGCGGCCGAAGGTGATTGTTCTCATCGCAGCTGGTAATCCGTCTATTCGGCCTATTGCTATGACGGATTTGGTGCCTTTGTTCGCTTTCACCCCTTGTCTCGGAACTCTGAGAACGGCCCTCTAAATCGGGATAGGGGCCCGGATCGCTCCGGGACCCCTCCCACACCACCTAGCATGCGGGTCCGCACTAGGCGATTCGACGAAGCGGAGCAAGCTCGCTCCAGAGGTATCTGACAAAGACAAGTCCTTGGGCTCGGAGCCATTGTTTCGTCATGCCCATATGGCCACCCAGCGTTTTGGCTAAGCGCCAGTAGCCTTTGCGACTGACTCCGTGGGTTATCGCCGTGTCGCGGTCCACGCCGAGCTGCATGAGCTTCCGAATGCGGGTACGAGAGTATCGCCACTGCTTCCAGTAACACATGCGTACTCGGCGGCGAATCCATTTGTCGAAGCGTGAAAACACACTCTTCGTGGACGCCAACGCGAAATAGCCCGTCCACCCGCGAAGATAACTGCTCAGTTCGCCAATCATCCGTTTCATCGAGATGCCGCGATTGCGGCTGGTGATTTCGCGGACGCGAGCCTTGAACTTGGCTAGATTCTTCGCGGTGATGCGAATCTCGCCCTTGCGCCCGACCAGACGAAAGCCGAGGAATTCGACACCGTCCGTCTTGCCCAAGCTGCTCTTCTGGCGGTTGACCACCAGTTTGAGCTTGCGAGTAAGAAATCGTCCGACCGAGCCGAACACCTGTCGTGCCGAACGATACGTTTTGACCAAAATCAAAAAGTCATCGGCGTAACGTACGAACTTTAGTCCGCGGTGTTCCAGTTCCTTGTCGAGATCATCCAGCATGATGTTCGCCAACAAGGGTGAAAGTGGACCCCCTTGCGGAGTTCCCTCCTCGGTCGATACCAGGAGACCTTCGACCATCACGCCTGCACGCAAGTAACGACCGATCAGACGCAGCACTCGCTTGTCACGCACCTTCCTGGAAACGCGACTCATGAGCACGTCGTGTTGAACACGATCGAAGAATTTCGAAAGGTCCATGTCGACGCAATAGCGGTAGCCTTGTTTGATGTAGGACTGCACTTGCTTGACAGCTCCGTGTGCGGAGCGTTTTGGCCGGAAACCGAAACTCGATTCCGAGAAGGTCGGATCGAAGATCGGCGTAAGGACTTGCAGGACGGCTTGTTGGATCACGCGATCCAACACACAGGGAATTCCGAGCAAACGCTCGCCCTGTCCGTCCGGTTTTGGGATGGATTTCCTCCGCACCGGTTGCGGCTTGTAGGTTCCATCCAGGAGTTGCTGACGAATCGTCGGCCAGCTCTCGCGGATGAAGTCCGGAAACTGAGCGATGGTCATTCCATCGGCTCCCGGTGCTCCGCGATTGGCGCGAACTCGTTTCCAAGCCCGGTCCATGTTGTCTGACTCGACGATCAACTCCATCAGATCATCCGTTGCTGAGTCCAAGGCTGTCTTGCCGACGGCCGCCGCGCACGATTGACCGCCCAGCGGCTCCGCAACGACGAGTTGCTCGTCCTCGAAATCGAGATCAAGCAAAAGTTGCCGTTTCGAACGTGTCGAGGTCATCGGTAGTTCTTCCTTGTGCTTCATCGTTTGGGCCTTCCTCGCCGCATTGGTGTGTGCGGACGAGTATTACGCCCTCGGCTGACTTCTGCTCGACACCGAGCCGGTTTCCCGAAACGGCCCTGGCTTTCCGGCAAGCCGTACTCCCAGGTACGTCGTGCAGATCTCCCCTGATAAGAACATGAACTTTCCCTGCACAAGCTCCGCATTTACCTGACTACCTTTCTGGGAACGGCTTCGTGATGCGTGGCCCACTTGCCTCGGCCGCCCGGCCTTATATACGGTTTCTGTCCGTAGCCTCGCAGGTTTGGCTCCGGCTTCCTCCCCACGGTTCGTCGCCTCCCCGCAGTTGCCTTCGCCTAGTACTTTGTCGATCGGAGCTATCCACTTGGCATATTGGCCTCCTTGAGACTCCCAGTTTCGTACAGGGGACTTTCACCCCCTAAGTTCACGCCCATGCAGGGCGTACCAACGCCTGGCGGCAGTGTTCGGCTTCGCCGAATCGCCTTGAACAGGGAACAGCGAGCCCACATCTGGTAAACTGAATCTTGTGCAGAGCGGCTCTCTGTCGCAACGTGCGGCGACCGCCCTGCGTCACGTTAGTCAGCGGATAGAGACATGGGAAACATGAATGCCCCCGAAGCGCCCCTTTCAACAGTTGCACCGGACGACGTAGTTTGTCC
>JAAESQ010000998.1 GCA_024229275.1 bacterium
CACCGTGGACAGCGCTCGTCGAACGCTTCGCACCCAGAATGCGGTTCCCCTACCTTTTTCTGGTTCTGCTCGGGTTGTTCCTTATGGATCTGGTCATACCCGATCCGATCCCACTTATCGACGAGGCTTTGCTCGGAGTGCTTACCGTGATTGTCGGCTCGCTTCGCCGGCGGCAACCACCAGTACAGCGCCTCTGACGAGCTATTAGCCGGCAGTTCAGCGGCATGAATACACACTGGAATTGTCGTAGGCCGTTTGAGCCTCACACGGATTCATAGAGAGGACCGAAACGAGGTGATGCCGAATATGGAGCATCAACAGAGTGGAAAGATCGCCGTTCTCACCAGCGGAGGCGACGCGCCGGGAATGAACCCCGCACTGCGAGCTGTGGTTCGCACGGCCCTCGACCACGGGGTCGAGGTCGTTGCCGTCAGCGAGGGCTTCGAGGGTTTGGTGGCCGGTGGTGATCACTATCAGACAATGTCCTGGGACTCCGTGGGCGGCATCCTTCATCGTGGTGGCACGGTCATCGGCACTGCACGTAGCGACGAGTTTCTCACTCAGGAGGGCCGTCAACGCGCCAGTCGAAATCTCATAGCGAGCAATATCTCCAAGCTCATCGTGATCGGCGGTGACGGAAGTATGACGGGCGCGGCAGCGCTCGCATCAGAGTGGGCGGAGAACGTTGCAGCGCTAGGCGAACGCGGAGATATTTCAGCCGATCAGGCTGCGGCACATTCAGAGCTCGATGTCGTCGGACTGGTTGGCTCGATCGACAACGACATGCACGGAACCGACATGACCATCGGTGCCGACACTGCCCTACATCGCATCACCGAAGCCGTCGACACGATCGGCAGCACCGCCACCAGCCATCAACGCACGTTCGTCGTCGAGGTCATGGGACGCCGTTGCGGCTACCTTGCCGTCATGGGTGGTATCGCCACGGGGGCAGATTGGATTCTGATACCGGAACGCCCTCCAGCCGACGACAATTGGGAAGAGATCATGTGCGAGCGCTTACGCAGTGGGCGCCAAGCAGGGCGTAGAGACAGTATCGTCATCGTCGCCGAAGGTGCGCAGGATCGCCATGGAAAACCCATAACCTCGACCTATGTACGAGAGGCACTCGAGAAAGGGATGGAAGAGGAGGTCCGGCTCACGATCCTCGGCCACATGCAACGCGGAGGGGCTCCCAGCTCGTTCGACAGAACCATGGGCACGCTGCTCGGTCATGCTGCGGTTTGCGAGGTCACGAGTCAAGACACAAGTCACCTTCCCGTCGTCATCGGCATGCGCAACAACCGAATCACGACGACGCCGCTGGTTGAGTGCGTCGCTCGCGCAGGAGAGGTGACCACAGCTGTCAATGACCGCGACACCGAACGCGCCATGGCCCTGCGAAGCCCGAGCTTCTCTGAATCCCTCTCGACGCTGATGACTCTGCTGCGCTCTCTACCCCATCCTCCACAACCGGAGCAGCGTCGTCTCCGTATTGCAGTCATCAATGCCGGCGCCCCGGCACCAGGCATGAACACTGCCACTCGCGCTGCCGTACGCCTCGGCCTCGACGCCGGTCACGTCATGTTCGGCGTGCACAACGGCATACGTGGCCTCATCCGCGGAGATGTCGACGAACTGGGTTGGATGAGCGTTCGCGGCTGGGCTGGCGCAGGCGGATCCGAACTCGGAACGAGTCGAAAGATCCCGAATGGCCAGGAATGCTACGCCATCGCCCGTACCATCGAGGAATTGAAGATTGACGCTCTTCTGATGATCGGTGGCTGGTCGGGTTACCAGGCCATGCACCGCATTTTCGCTCGTCGTGACTCGTATCCGGCATTCTCAATCCCGATCATGTGCTTGCCGGCCTCAATCAACAACAATCTGCCGGGATCGGAAATGAGTATCGGCGCCGACACGGCGCTGAACAACATTGTCGGTGTGGTCGACAAGATCAAGCAGAGTGCCGTCGCGACTCGCCGCTGCTTTGTGGTCGAGGTCATGGGCCGTTACTGTGGTTACTTGGCTCTGATGAGTGGAATCGGCACTGGCGCAGAGCGCGTCTATCTGAATGAGGAAGGTGTGACACTCGCAGACATGCAGGCGGACCTCAATCACCTCGTCGACGGTTTCAAACAGGGCAAACGCCTTGGGCTCATGATCCGCAACGAGACCGCCAACTCGGTCTACACCACTCCTTTCATGGCTGCGTTGTTTGAGGAGGAGTGCGGCGATTTGTTCGAGGTGCGTACCGCGATCCTCGGCCATCTGCAGCAGGGAGGGAATCCCTCACCGTTCGACCGTATCCAAGCGACTCGGTTGGCGAAACACTGCATCGAAGCTCTCATACAAGAAGCGGAACGGGGTACAGTCGGAGCCCGCTATATCGGTTTTGCAAATGGCAAAGTTGAGACCTTTTCACTGGAGGACTTGCCTCGAATGGTCGATACTGATCGCCAACGCCCTCGCGAACAGTGGTGGATGGATCTCAGACCCATTGCACGTCTGCTTGCACAGCCGGGACCGTCCACAGCGGAGCGCGAGAGTGGTGAGGGAGATTGACCTCACACACAATGGATGTAACTTCTCTACCTCAACAGCCAAACCCACAGTCTGAATCTGTGCTGTTTCACGAAGGAGCTTCGAATATGAGAACTAAAACACTACTCGTAGGCATCATAGTGCTTGCGGTCCTCTCAACCGGTTTGCCGAGTCTCGCCACAGAACCTGGTCTCTTGGTGCAAGACATGAACGGCTCTACTGTCGATGTCTTGGCAATGATCGAAGGCAAGCCGGCTCTCGTGGTGATGTGGGCAACGTGGTGTCCTCACTGTGCAACAGCGATTTCGACGATCAAGAAGATTCAAGAGGAGTACATTGACCGCGGTTTGGTCGTCGCAGCGATCAATCCCGGAGTGAGGGATACTCTCGACAGAACTCGACGCTATGCCAAGGCTAAGGAGTTGAGCTACCCCGTCTATTTCGACCCAACCAGGAGTCAGGCAAAACGGTACTTTCCTTTCCCTGGCGTACCTTGGTTCACCCTCATCGACAAAGACGGACAGGTGATTTCCCGTGGAGACTACGTCGATTTCGAGAAAATTGAGGCGTTGCTCACTGCTGAAGAACCGGAGTAGACAGAGGCACCTCGTTAAACAGCTCAAAGAGCTATCCTCCCGGGGAGCAACGTCAGATGGCAGATTCAGAATCAGGAGCAGCGGCAGCGGCAGCGACAGACGTCAGGGGCAGGGGCAGGGGCAGAGTCAGATGGCTGGGACAGCAAGCCGGGTCCGGATCCGTGGCCGCGCCCGAGACCGAGACCGGGTCCGCGACCGCGGCGGGGACCGGAAACCGCGACGGGGAGCCGCTGCCTCGGTGGCTGGATCAAATCAGGATGATCACTTCTGGTGGATCAGCCGCCAAGTCATGGCTCTGACGCGATCAAAAAGCTGAATCACAGCATCCGCCTCGGGACTGTTTATCGATCCTGATCCCACAAGCAGGTGAAGGAAGACATCGACCTCTTTTGCAGAGCCATAAGCGATGCGCCAGTAGTTGTATCGGTCACGTCCGAATCGTCCGTGTCCCTCCGCGAGATTTGCTGGGACTGAACTCGCTGCCCGTATCAACTGGTCCGCCAACGACTTGAATGGAGCCGGTACCCGTCGCACTAACGCCAAGGTTAAAGCCGCAGCTTCGAGTGCGACTTTGTAAGCTTCGAGCTGGTTGCTGGATTTCGAGTCATGCATGGTTTCCTCCGTGTCATTCATGACTTCCCTTCGTGCCGGTGAGACGGACTGAGTCAAGGATCGCGTGGCGACCTATGGCCTGCCTTGACTCAGGCCGACTCACCGGCTACTCGAATCCATCCATGAATGACACGGAGTGACCATGCTTCGAAGCCAAACCGATCGAAGGTGACGTCACCCTGACGCGGTCCCGGACGCCGCCGCCGTCCCGGACCCGGTCGCGGTCGCGGTCGCGGTCGCGGTCGCGGTAATGTCGCATCCCCAAAGTCATAGTCGATGGCGATGTTGGGTGCCAAGTCGAACACCCTACTTCGAATCGAAGGAATCGCATAGACAGAGTCAGGTGACAGGGTCAGCAACCACAGCGAGTACTTCCAGAACTGTCATCTCGAGCTTGTCGAGAGATCTCCCGTTACAAGTGGAAGTATCTTCCGGAGAACTCGATACAAACTGCTCGGCGAAGCGGGAGATCTTTCGACTCCGCTTCGCTCGCTCAAGATGACAGGGGCGGGAAGGCTCCATTTTTGAACGCAGAGACGCAGGGACGCAGAGTTAGGCGAATTGAGCCAGGATCTCCCTTTGCAGGGCGATATTGTCCCTGTGCCCGGTTAG
>JAAESQ010000999.1 GCA_024229275.1 bacterium
ACTCTCGAATCCTGCACGAGTGAAGCAGTGCTCATAGACGAGCTTTCCATCAACTTCAAACGCTGTGTGTGGAACGTCTGGTACCTGACCTCGCTGCAGCCAGTGAATCATGCCATTTCTCCTACTGCACCCTAGGCTTCATTCCGCCGCACAACCGCAGCGAGAACTCCAAGCAGCGGCCCCCCATCGAGTTCGACTTTATCTCCTGGTTCGAGGAATTGACCAAGCTCGAGGCCGCAACCCCCGCCAACGGTTCCAGACCCAAAGACATCCCCGGCCTCAAACGTCACGCCCTCGGCCGCGAAAGCGATCATCTCGCCCCAACTCCAATTCATCGTACCCAACGTGTTTCTCGACCATTGCTTACCATTCACGCGTGCCTCGAGCTCGAGTTCGGCCAGATCACCAATCTCATCTCGAGTTACGAGCCAAGGGCCAAGGGACGAGGCAAAATCTTTGCCCTTGTTGGGCCCAAGTCCAACCTTCATCACTTCGGCTTGGATCGCTCGTGCGCTCCAATCGTTCAGTAGGCAAAAACCGGCTATCGCCGCCTCGGCCTCATCCGGGCTGGGACTGGTGACCGACTTCCCCAAAACGGCGCCCAATTCAAGCTCAAAGTCCATCTTGGTCTCATTCGGAGGAAACCAAACCTCGTCTTCCGGACCGAGAAAAGAGCGTTGGTTGGAGCGATAATACACAGGGTATTTGTACCACTCCGGCACAATCTCTAATCCGCGTCTGGCGCGCGCTCGACGAACATGTTCCTCGAACGCGTAGAAGTCCAGGAAAGCTCCAGGACGGGGAATGGGCGAAGCAAAACAGGCCTCCTCAGCACGCCATGCTGAGACCTCCGACGGCACACCATCGGCCTCGGCAGCGGCCTTTACCCGCCGCGCAGTCTTCAGCTCCGGACCATCCTGCTCAAGTAGTGAGATCAGCGATGAAGGTATTTCCGGCTCGGCAGTCAACCGTTCGGCGGCTTCGCAAAGATCCAGCCAGATCGATTCATCCCCCTGTGCAATCCATAGCGCGACTCTTTCGCCGCGGTGTGTTCGCAAGGTTGCCAACCGCATCAGGAACCAGCTCCAGCCTCCAGCTGACGTTGCACCTGGTCTCGCTCGATCGACTCGAAGAGAGCACGGAAGTTGCCCTCACCAAACCCGCGAGCTCCACAGCGCTGGATGACCTCGTAGAAGAATGGTCCCGCCTGATCGTCGCTATAAAGGAGGCCGCCCTCGACCATGAAGATCTGCAATAGATAGCGATCGTCTTCCCCATCGACGAGAATGCCGAGCCTGCGCAGCTCGTCCATGTTCTCGTCGAAATTGGTCACCTTCTGTCGTGCGAGTCGTTCAGGAAGCATGTCGTAGTAAGTGGCTGGGGTATCCAGAAACTCGATGCCATCTTGGCGAAGTCCTTCAACAACCGGAGAAATGACAGGAACGTGAAAGGCCACATGCTGCACGCCTGGACCGTTGTTGGCCTCGACAAAGGCGTAGATCTGACTCGCTTCATAGTTCGGTGTCACCGGTTCGTTGTTGGCAAACTTGATTCCGGATTCGGAGTCCCACATAACAATCGACGCTAGACCAGAGCCGTCACCGCCAGGCTTCACGTCGGCGGTATGAAAGTGCACCCGCCAGTATTCCTCGAATCCCATCACGTCGCGCAACCACGTAATATGTGGCTCGAGAGTGAGGAAATTGGAGGTAATGTGATCGATGACCTGGAACTGATGTCGATTGCTGTCACTCGCAGAATCGATGAGTTCGAATCCCGGCGGCAACGCTGCTGCGTTCCGCTCGACGAACCGAAACCGTACCTCTCCCAACGGCGTTGCGATATCGAACCACCGATACGGCCGACCTTCGCCATCTTGTTCAGCCAGTATGTCTGTACAGAAGTTGGCGTTACGTTCGTCAAGCACTCTCCGGGTCGTTTCAATGTCACGCACCCGAAAGCTGACCACGCTGACACCGTCCGGATGACGCTTTAACCATCGGTCGGCCCGGGAACCTCGTTCCATCGGTGTAGTGCAGACACAGGTTGCTTTGCCGGCCTTAAAGATCACGGCCTGCTCACCCCGTTCGGCAGCAATCGCCGCGTTGAGCCGTGCCACCTCGGGCACATCCATCATTTCGGTGTAGAAGCGCCGGCTACGTTCAAGATCGGCAACGATGAATTCGTAGTTGTCATATCCAACCAAACCAAGTCCACTGCCGCGATCGCTCTTAGCCACCATCGAGACCTCCATCATTTTCCGTTCAGCTGAGCGCCGCTCATGATACCAGAATAGACTGAGTCACCGTCGCGATTTGGCGTCAACTCAAATCTCTACTGGCGTAGCCTCTCCGGCTGCTGCTGCTCCACTCCAAGACGTTGCAGTCCCTCATAGGCATGTCGGGCAGCCTCGCTGTCGGGCGCCAGCTGCAAAACCTTGCGGTACGCAGTGATCGCTGCATCACGCCGGTTCATCCGCTCGTAGGACTGTCCACGCAGCAACTCAACCTCCGGTTGATCAGGGACCAACTCAGACGCCCGATCCAACGACTGCAATGCTTCGGGATATTTCTGGTTGCGGTAGAAGAGTTCGCCAGTGACAGCCTGAACTTGGTAAATACGCGGCGCATCCTCTGCCGCAAGTACGGCACTGCGAAGTGCGTTGCGCGAATCACCGTTAGCGTCCAGAGCAATCGCATAGTAAGAACGTAGAAGACCATCATCCGGCCACTCATCTACTGACTGGCGCAGCATCGGCACGGCCTTGTGGATCTCTTCGCGGGGCAACTGACGAGCATCTGCGAGGCGATCGTAGGCTTCGCGTGACGCAATAACATGACGCACACGTCGGCGATAGGTGTCGGTTTTCAACTGTCGGTCAAGAACATCGGATTCGAGATGGGCGAGCCGATGTTTGGTCGCGGCGAGGCGATCGGAAGACTGTGGGTGACTGGCAAACATCCGTTCGAGCAGATTAGGATTGCTGCGCCCCTGTGCAGCCAAAACCTCCATCACGCCGACCATCCCCGTCGGGTTGTATCCAGCTGAAATCATGTAGTCGAATCCAAGGTCGTCGGATTGGCGCTCCTGGTTTCTCGAGTAGCGCGCCATCAAGAGCGACGCTCCAAGGGAGCCGGCAAAAGCGTAGATCTGGCGATTGTCGACCTCTTCGGCCTCCATGTAGATCGTTCCTGCAACTAGGATGGCTTGTGCCAGCATTCCCCGTGTGTACTGCTGCGCGGAATGTCTCGCCGTGACGTGGCCAACCTCATGCCCGAGTACCGCTGCCATCTCATCCTCTGAACCCAATCTCGAAAGCAGACCTCGAGTGAACGATATTTTGCCTCCTGGCAATGCATAGGCGTTCACGGCCGGCTCGTTGACAGCGTTGAACTGGTACTCCAGAGCCGGGCGATGACCAACCGCGGATAACCGTGACCCAACTTCTTGCACGTAGGCCTGCAACTCCGGATCTGTAACCTCACCCAAGGATGACTGCGTGTAGAGAGGATACATCGCAGATCCGATCTGGAGTTCCTGGGTCTCACCCATCAGATCGAGCTGGCTCTTACCCGTCACTGGGTTCACCGTACACGCAGCGATCACGCCAAGCAGAATCGAAGACCCGATGCCTGCGAGCACCCACTTCGTTGATCTTTTCATTGTGTCCTCCCGATAGGTCGCAGAAGTCGCGTTATCCAATACCCGGACCTTGAGCGACCCTGAGCGAGCGGAGAAAAGACGCCAGTACTTGCCTTCCGTCTCCTTGGAACGAACAGAACCTAGCCCCGAAACCTCGCACTTCCTCACGATCAGGCCGTGTGTGCCGGACGACCTTTGCCTCTCCCACAATAAGTCCAAATTCTGTCTTCAAGGAGAACGCAAATCGACTGCCGACATCCGGGATTTGATTGGTCTGGATCAGTAATCCTGCAGCCGAGACATTTGCTGCACGCCAAGTGTGTTCACCTTCTCTGAGATTCACCTTGATTTCGATGTTGCTACGCAGTCTCTCCGCCAGCGGATGGCGAGATCCGGAGAGGCGCTTCACTACACACGCCACAACACTTGGCTCTTCGACCGCCGACAGCACTTTGTTGACGCCGGCACCGACTAGAGTGGAAGCTGGGCCGATCTGTCCAGGCTGCGCGAGAAGCAGCAGCCCCGATCGTTGACATGGTCCGCCGGGAGAACGGACCATCTCGAGCAAACGCTTCTCGGACCGCTCGTTTGTCCCAAATCCGACAACGATGACTGCGTAGCGCTGAGATGCAACCCGTCCGATTGCCAGAGTAATGTTCGGAACGGACTCAACCTTGAGACCGGATTGCTCGAGCGCCGGTCGCAGCCGATCGAGACTCGAACTTGAAACTCCAGTAATCAGCACATTCTGCACCACAGCTTGCACATTCTCACTGTAACCGATCGCCGATTCTCCTGCCTGGATAATCACTTCGGCAACTGCACAGAAAAGCTCAGGTAGGATTAGTGCGGCTTTGGTGTGAGAAACCTGCGCCTACCCCAGAATCGGAGAGAATCATGCCGCGACATCCCAATCTCGATCCCAACACAGACCTGCTCGGCGGATCGGTCTTCAGCGCCCTGGCACCCCTTATTGCGCAGCTCGAGGGTGAGATATTCCCCCTCCACATCGGCGATACTTGGCTCGATCCGGATCCGACCTTCGATTGTCCCGTGCTCGGAAACGCAAACAACGGCCCCGTCACTCACCATCGCTATGCCGACCCACACGGAGACCTAAAGCTGCTCGATGCGCTGGTATCCAAGGTTCGTGACCACAACGGCATTTCCATTGAGGGGCCTGGCGAGGTCCTCATGACTGCCGGCGCGACCGGTGCGCTGACCGCAGCCGCCATGGCGACTCTTTCACAAGGCGATGAAGTCTTGATCCTTGCTCCCTATTGGCCTTTGATTCGCGGCATCGTCATCAACTCGCACGGCATTCCCGTCGAGGTTCCGATACTTCATACAGAAGTCGACCACGAAACCATGTCCCGCGAACTCGAGCAACGCATCACGCCTCGCACGGCAGCCCTATACGTAAACACTCCCTGCAACCCCACTGGGAAAGTGCTCGGGAAAGATGTCCTTGCAGCAATCGCCGAGGTCGCACGCAAGCACGACCTCTGGATCTTCTCCGACGAAGTGTATGAGAACTACTCCTATCTCGAAGAGCACATCTCAATCGCTTCGATCGCACCCGAACGAACGTTGTCGATCTTCTCGTTTTCCAAGGCCTACGGCATGGCCGGCCATCGCTGCGGCTATCTGGTCGGACCGCGCCAGGCGATACGCAATGCTCACCGCATCGTGACTTACGTTTGGTACTCGGTCCCGACCGTCGGCCAGATGCTCGCCCTCCGTGCCCTCAAACATGGCCAAACCTGGCTCGACAGGGCCCGTAGCGCCTATCAGGAGTCAGGACAACGAGCAGCTGAACACCTCGGAGTCTCGGCTCCGGAAGGCGGCACGTTTCTGTTCCTTGATGTCGAGCACTTGCTCGACCATCGCGGCCTACTCGGCTTCCTGGAAGACTGCCTTGACGACAACTTGATCCTTGCGCCGGGCGGCAGTTTCGGCAATGACTACCAGACGTGGGTGCGCCTCTGCTTCACGTGCTCTCCTCCCGATGTGGTCAACCGCGGCGTTGAGGTGCTCGCACGACGATTGAGGCCATGAGCCTGATTGATTCGTCGCAACTGCTAAACTAATCTCACGACACATTAGGCTATCGCTTAAGTGTCAGTGAGATAGGGTCAGCCTCCCCTCAGCACTCACTTGAAGGCAGGCTTTGACGAAAGAGAGAATAGAAATGGCGTCGTTTGGCCGCAACGTCGGAATCCAGGGCAAACTCATGATCTCGATCGGCGCCTCGGTCACTGTGTTACTCCTGATCTTCGGACTGGTCGTCCTCACTTGGACCGGCGACCTCATTCGCGAACGCACCTATGCCGAAGCAGAGCAAGTCATCGAACTCAATGCACAACAGATTCGCGAGTTCTTCGTCGAGCGCGGACGAGTCGTCACGACGTTCCTCCAGGATCCTAGAATGCACGCATGGTTCTCGAATTACGACACCTTCCGAACCCCCATTGTTGATGACGCTGAGTTCAATCGGATTGTTGATTTCTGGGATGACATCGTGAACTCCGATCAGACGATGAGTTCAGCCTTCTTCGGCCTCGACAAGACCGGCGAATACTTCGAGAACCGCGCGCCACACGCTCCGTCTGGGAGACTGGAACTCGAAGACTACGACATGTATGGACGTCCATGGTGGATCGAGGGCACCAGGGAAGACCGGCTCTACGTAACTCCGGTCCAAGTAGACCTTGCCACCCAGGCGGTGATCGTTACCGTACAGACAACCGTGAGAGATTCAGCCGGTACATTTCTCGGAGTCGGCGGAATTGACATCAACATCGGGATCGTCAGCGATATCGTCGAAGCCGTCCGTTACAACGGACAAGGCCTGGCGTTTCTGATCGATGATCAACAGCACGTCGTCCACTTTGCCGGAGAAGAGGCCGAGCCGAACAAAACCCTGACGGGGCTCGATAATCCTGATGAGGGCAATGAAGGATTCACCAGCTTAGACGAGCTTCTGGGCAGCGGCACAACCGGACATACAGAGATTCGCTACAAGGACGAGGATTGGATAGCGCTCTACACTCCTGTCCAGGCCGATTCACCCCATCTCGACTGGTCGCTCGGACTATTGGTTCCCAAGAGCATGATCACCACACCCATCCGGAGGGCGAAATATGTGACCGCGTTGGGAATCGTATTCGCCGCAATCGCGGTGTCCGCCCTTGCACTCTTTGTTGCCAGAGCAGTAGTCACCGTCCCGATCCGCAGTCTCGCCGACCGAATGAAGGACATTGCTGTCGGCGAGGGAGATCTTACACGCCGGGTGGAGGTCAGGAGCAACGATGAGATCGGCAGGTTGGGTTCCGGCTTTAACGGATTTATCGAGGTCATCCAGAGTGACGTGCGGTCGATTGGTCACCAGGCCGACTCATTGGCGACCACTTCCGACCAACTGAGCAGAGTCAGCCAACAGATCGCCGGCGCTACCGAATCTACGTCGGATCAGGCGAATCACGTATCGACAACTGCCGAACAAATCAGCGCCAACGTGCAGTCCGTCGCGACTGCCACCGAGGAGTTGAGTGCCAGTGCGCGCGAAATTGCTGCCAATGCGTCCGAGGCTGCAGAGGTCGCCAGCCAGGCGGTGAACCTCGCCGTACAGACAAGCTCAAGCTTCGAGCTCCTTACAGATACTGGAGCACGTATCAACAACATCGTTCGCACCATCGTCGAGATCGCCGAGCAAACCAACCTGCTGGCGCTCAACGCGACGATCGAAGCGGCGAGAGCCGGGGACGCCGGCAAGGGATTTGCTGTAGTGGCCGAAGAGGTCAAGTCGCTTGCCAACGAAACCGCCCGAGCCACGGAGGAGATCAGTCATACCGCGGCGTCAATAGAGACCCACACGCGCCAGGCGAATGACTCTGTCACCCACATCACCGAGAGCGTCACCTCCATCCACGATTTACAGACCTCGATTGCCAGCGGGGTTGAGCAACAGACTGCGACGACTTCCGAGATCGCTCACATCGTTGCTGATGCTGCCTCGGGCACAGCAGAGATCGCCGGTCGCATCGCGGAACTCGCTGCAGCCGTCAACGACACATCTTCGGCCTCTGCCTCCGCTCAGGAGGCCGCCGCCGAACTCGCCGAGATGGCTTCCCAGATGAAACGCATCATCGAACGGTTCACCTTCTAGCGTCGGGTTCGGAACACCCGAACATCCTGCTCACAGGGCCGTCGACCACAATCGCAGGAGTAGAGATCTACCACCTACAAATCTCGGACAAGGTCGGCCACATCACCATTTCAATTCATGGAACAGTAGTTCACCGAACCATCAACAAATTCTATGGTTTGACTTTGTATACGGATTGTATACAATCGTATGGATGAGCAGGATCGCCTCCTCCGCACAAGCTCCGAAGCGCACTGTCGCTGAAGAGGTTTATCGTGCGCTGAAGCGCGACATCACTACGCTCACCCACCGCCCCGGCGCAGCGCTGACCGAGCAGGAGTTGGCCGACGCCTATGGCTCGAGTCGAGTCCCGGTTCGCGAGGCTTGCCGCCGCTTGCAGCAGGAAGGTCTGATGACGGCGATTCCCTACAAGGGTTACTTCGTCAACCAGATCTCCCTCAAAGAAATCACTGATTGCTTTGAACTCCGCATAGTGCTCGAGACCTACGCCGTCGAACTCGCCTTCGAGCGTGTAAAACCAGCGGGCCTCGAACACCTCGAGAGACTCGCAGCGACCGAGTACACACCCCAGGACTGGTTTTCATATTCGGGTTTCCTCGCTGAGAACCTGGATTTCCATATTCAGCTGGCTTCGATGGGCGGCAACGAGCGCCTGGTCTCGACCCTGGAAGACCTTCTTGGCACAATGCAACGCTTCTTCTTTCTCGGCCTTGACCTCGGTGACTTCGCCTCAGAGATGCGCGCCGAACACGAAGAACTCGTAGACCTCATCAAGACCGGCACCAAACAACATGCCGGCTCCTGCGCCCGTGCGCAGATCGAAGCTTCACGCGAAAGAATCCTCCGCGCTCTCCTCGACGAGCGCTTAAACCTTCCATTGGAGTGAGACGCCATGAATGACGCCATGAATGACGCCAACGATTTCATCTATCTCGATAACGCAGCGACTAGCTTTCCAAAGCCACAAGAAGTGCTGCAGTACATGACCGATTTCTACGCCACGCGGGGCGTCAATCCCGGCCGCACCGGTTTTGATCTCGCGGTCGAAGCGGAAGAGACCTTGATCGAAACTCGCAAGAGCCTGACGTCATTCTTCGGAGGCGGAAGCGACTTCAACCGTCTGGTCTTCGGTCACAATGTGACGGACGCACTCAACCTGCTCATCTGCAGCGTTTTGAAACCGGGCGACCACGCGATCACCACCCGCCTCGAACACAACTCCGTTCTGCGCCCGATGTACCAAGCGAGGGAACGGGGAATCGACGTCGACTTCGTACCCTTCGATTCAAAGGGCTATGTCGATCCGGCAGACATCGAAGCCAAGATCCGACCCAACACCAAGCTAGTCGTGATGACCCATGGCTCCAACGTCATCGGCACCATCCAACCAATCGCTGAAGTCGGCGCCATCTGCCGCAAGAAGGGCGTTCTCTTCGCAATTGACGCTGCGCAAACCGCGGGGCTAGTCGAAATTGACGCTACAGCCATGAACATCGACGTGGTGTGTTTCACCGGTCATAAGTCGCTGTACGCACCTCCAGGCACTGGTGGCATGTACATCGCTGAGCACGTCGATATCCGCCCCTGCCGCTCAGGCGGCACCGGTGTCAAGAGCGCTCTCAAGACTCAGCCTCTCGACTTCCCGTGGCGCATGGAGTTCGGCACGCTCAATACCATGGGAATCGCCGCTCTTCTCGCTGGCCAACGCTGGATTGCTGCCCAGGGCGGTATCTCCAAGATCTACGAACACGAAATGCGACTTGCCCGACGTCTGCGTGACGGCCTCGCTGAAATCGAGGGCATCACGCTCTACTGTGCCGACATGGAAACCAACCATTTGCCAGTCTTTGTGTTCAACGTCCGCGGTCTACCTCCCGACCAGGCCGGCGCTCTGCTGGATGTTGAGCACTACGTCATCACACGAACCGGTCTCCATTGCGCTCCTCTCGTCCACGAGGGGATCGGCACCTCAGACATTGACGGAACTGTTCGTTTTTCCGTCGGCCCCTTCAATACTGACGAGCACATTGACCACGCCATTTCAGCGGTTGCTGATATCGCCGCGTACGGAAAGCAGCGAGCGGAAAAGAAGAGACCCGCCAAGAGTGCTGGAAGTTCGAAACCAGCCGTACAGGCGACAACCTAAGACACCCTTTCCCATTCTTGAGTCAAAAGCCCGGCATGATGCCGGGCTCCTTTTTATCTGAATAACACCATTCCGCTAGATTCGCGATAGATACTCCGCAAAATGGTCGAGCACTGTGGGAAAGCTCTCCCTGCCAAATCCAAATCGCACATGACTATCGCCAAAATGGAACATACGCGACGGCACGAGCATGATGCCTGCTTGTTCGACCAGGTCCTCGCAGAAACTCATTGAGTCTTGTGCAGCCAAAAGTCGTGCCAGGCAGATCGATCCGCCACGAGGCCAATTGAGCGAGAAGTAGTCTTCATGATTACCAATAAACTGTTCAAGGTGCTTGAGATTCCGCCGCGCCCGACTGATCTGAGCGGCGACGATCTTCTTCCGATTACGTACGGCAATCAGGGCCAGAATCTCACTTGGTGCACTGCCACATATTGTTGTGTAGTCCTTGAGGGAGGCCATCTGCTCAAGCACTTCGGCATCATGACTGGCGACCCAACCAAGTCGAAGGCCGGGGAGCCCAAAAGACTTCGACAATCCAAACAGTGACATGGCTCTCTCATACACCTCGCACCCTGCAGGCAGGGTGGTATTTGGTTCAAGCTCGAGCAGTCGGTACATCTCGTCCGAAAGGAGATATGCACCACTTTTCTCAACCAGTCGCACCATCTCTAGGTACTCATCCTTCGTCGGTACAAATCCCGTCGGGTTATGAGGAAAATTAACAACGACGAGCTTGGTCGGCTTCTTCAGTAACCGGCCGAGCTGCTCCGGATCAAAGTGCCAGCCGTTCTCTTCGTTTGGCTCCCAGGTTGTCACCTCACAACCTAGAGATCGAGCGATCTCATATAGCGACTGGTAAGCGGGATAGGTGCACACAATCCTGTCCCCAGGTGACAGAAGCGCGTTCATCAGGAGGAAGATGCCCTCTTCAGGGACAACGACGAGGGTGTCATCGGGTCTGATGCCGTCGTAGATTCCCGAAATCGCCTCGCGCAACAAAGGATGGCCCGAAGACTCGGTGTAGGCCAGTTTGAGGTTCTGCCAGAGGGCTGCAGCCTCCTCGTCCGCCATTTCGAGCAACTCCGCCAGTGTCAGTGCCTCGCAGTCAGAGCACGAAAGAAGATACCGAGCTGAGAACTCGTGCTTCGCGAAGTACCTCTCCAGACTGAATGGCTCTATCTTCATCGCTAGACTCCCCTTGCACGGCTATGACGCGGTGACCAGTCTTTTGCGACGCCGAACAGACCCCTCTCCATCACAATTGGGGTCTCTCGAAGAATCTCGTGCGATTGGGCTACTCTGAAATCAGCCCTAAAACCCCGGCGCGCCGTGGCCGAGGAAATCTCACATCCAGCTATGGGCAGCGACTACCAGCGATCCCGGCGTCCGCCGCCACCACCCTCGCGGCGAGGCTTGGCCTCGTCGACCCTGAGCTGACGACCGTCCATCTCAAACCCGTTTACCGCTGCGATCGCAGCCTTCGCGGCTTCATCGTCATTCATCGTGACGAATCCGAACCCACGCGGACGACCTGTCTCGCGATCCGTAGGAAGTGCAACTTCCTCGACCTCGCCATGTTCTCCGAACTTTTCTCGCAGCTGTTCTTCGGTTGCTGAATAGGGCAGGTTACCAACATAGATCTTCATCACACGTCTCCATATTGTGACGAACTCGCCGATTTGCACACCGACGTGGACATCACTGTGATTCTCGAAACCGAATTGTCATGCGGCTTCGCCCGCCATCATACGCTGACGCGCGCAAAAGTCGAAACGGTCCAACAAGAAAACATTGAATAGCTTGCGAAGCACAACTCAGATAGCCTCACCTAGAACTGCCGCACCGAGCATCGCATCAGTGTCTTTGAGGATGTCCTTGCGTTCGTATCCCGTACCCAAGACTTCTCCGGTGAACTCCATCTCCAGGTAGGTAAAAGTCCGCTTGAGCATTTCTACCAACAGCTCGGCCTCTTTCGGACCATCGCCGGCAGGCGCTGCTATCAGCGCCTTCTTCCCCTTCAATCTATCCGTTCCGTAGTAGGGGCGCAGGCGATCAATCATTATCTTCATCGGCCCCGAGGGCCCTAGCCAGTAAACCGGCGTGCCAAACACAATTGCCCCAGCCGCCTCGATCTGTGGATAGAGTTCCTGCATCCCGTCCTCGACAATGCACTGAAGATCGCCCTTCTTGCATCCTCTGCAATCGACACAGGGTCCAATTCCCTGGCTATACAAATAGACCTTGCTCGTAGAGTGGCCTCGCTTGTTCGCTCCGCCCAGGATCGCATCCACGAGCAGTTCCGTATTGCTCCCCTTGCGCGGACTTCCAATCAACCCGAGTACTTTCATGCGATTCCCTTCTACGCACGCGGGCGTCTCGCAACCGAATCAGCACAATTAGGCAGCTGCTCGGCGGGAGCGAGACGTCGATAGACGTGGACAATGCCGGCTCCGACGAAGAGCGGCAACCACACCGTCAACAACTCTGCCAAGACCATTCTGAGCATAGCAAGGACAAGCCCATCACCACGCGCCCTAGGTACCAGAATCGGACGAACCGGCAAAATGATCCGTTCGTCGAAGAACGGCATCAGGAGTCCGACTCCGACTCCAATGCTCGTAGCGGCATCGAGCAGTCCGTGGGACACCGCCACGGCGCAGGCAAGTAGCGTCAAACCCACGACCTTCCGGCGTGACAGCCCTTGTTTGCCGTGAATGATTCGTGCGCCAATAAGTCCACAAACCACCGCAACACCAACAGAGTGTGTGATACCCCTGTGCCCCAGATTTCCCCGCCAAGGAATCCCCGCCAGAGAGCCCAGAAGATCTATGTCAGGCATCACCGAGAGCACAGCGAAGACAACGGTACTTCGCCGCTTCGACACACCCAAGGGCACAGTTTGTGCCATGACGATTCCTACGAGCCCATGCGTTACTGGTGAAGGCATTGCGCAACTCCCTCGCCCTCATGGTCGTTGCACAATGTGGCGTACATGAGGATCTCACGAGGAATTCGGTTGAGGTATCGTTGCGAGACCGATGTACTGCTTCGATAGGCGCCCATGCCCAAGTGGAGTCTTCGAAGAAAGGAGGCGACGTGGCGTTTTTTAAGAAGAAGACCCTCACCGGTCTCGCTCGCACCTGTGGCTGAGCGGCCAAAATAGGTCCGACGGATCTGTCGGACGCGCTGGTGGGCCTTTCGCCACCATCTGACCCTCAACTGCTGGTCGGAATCGAAACCTCTGACGATGCGGCAGTCTATCGCCTGTCGAACGAGATCGCGATGATCAATACTGTCGATTTCATCACGCCGCCAGTCGATGACCCTTACTGGTTCGGTCAGATCGCAGCGGCTAACTCAATTTCTGATATCTACGCCATGGGTGGCACTCCGGTCACAGCACTGAATCTGGTCATGTTCCCCGCCAAACACCTCGACATGGGGATACTCCGCGAGATTCTTCGTGGCGGGCACGACAAAGTCGTCGAAGCCGGCGCCTCACTCGCAGGAGGTCATAGCGTTGACGACGAAGAGCCCAAATATGGTCTCTGCGTTAATGGAATAGTCCACCCGGAACGCATCCTCACCAACTCCGGCGCTCGACCGGGTGACACCCTTGTCCTGACCAAACCCCTCGGCACGGGCGTTCTTTTCAATGCAGTTCGCTCCGGCAAGATGCCGTACCGAGATGTCGAGGAGAACGTACTGCCGACTGTCGCCTCTTTGAACCGTGCAGCAACTGAGGAGGCACAGAACTTCGAGATCCATGCCTGCACCGACATTACGGGTTTCGGAATCGCCGGGCATCTCAGCGAGATGGCCAATGCCTCGGGCACTGAAATAACTCTCCAATACTCAGCGCTACCGATCTACCCGGGCACGCTCAACATGTATCGCAAAGGCGAAACCACCGGCAGCAATGACAATAATCGCCGCATGGTTGAGGCTCACACCAGTATTCGGTCGGGACTGTCCCACATTGACGAAGAACTGCTGTTTGACCCACAAACTTCGGGAGGACTACTCCTGTCGCTTCCGAACGATCAAGCTGACCGATTTCTTGCCGGGCTGAGGGCTGCCGGTGTGATCCACTCAGTGAGCGTTGGTCATGTTGAAGAAGGACCAGCGAAACTCGTCATTGAGTAGGGGGGAGCACGCGCTATGATCGCAGCGAGAACGATCTCGATTCCAACGTGCATAGGGATCGCTATAGCGGCCTTGTTGGGCTGCGGCTCTCCACTGCACACACCAGCGAGCGAAACTCCCGACGTGTTTGCGACCGACTCGATTCTGTCGTCCATGAAACGATCGTTTCAATGGCAGCTAGCTCACATCGTATCCGAAGCCCCATTGCCCGATGGAGGATTTCAGGAAGTGAGCGATACAGAATGGGTACGTGGTGCTTTCTTCGCCGGAGTGATTGCAGCATTCGAGGCCACTGGAGACAGCGACTACTGGGATGCCGCGAAAGAACTGTCGCTGCGTAACACTTGGCAGCCCGGACCTCGACCTCGTCACGCCGATGACCACTGTATCGCTCAGACGTACACGAAGATCTTCCTCATCGAACGAGACCCGGACATGATCGCGGCAACGGTAAGCCGTTTCGATGAGATGATCGCCGATCCACGGCCGGGGCCTTCAGCCGGCTGGACGGAGAATGACAACTGGTCGTGGTGCGACGCTCTATTCATGGCGCCACCAACTATGACACTCATCGCCGAGGCCACAGGTGAGCGCAAGTACCTCGATCTGATGGATGCTATGTGGTGGGATACGCATAGCTATCTCTACGATTCAGAGGAGGCGCTCTGGTATCGCGACGGTAAATACACGGTTCAGAAGGACGGCTCCCAAGTTCTGACTACCAATGGCCACAAGGTTTTTTGGAGCCGAGGCAACGGATGGGTATTTGCCGGTCTCGCATTGGTTCTCGAACATATGCCCAACGACTACCCATCACGACCTCGATACGAGGAGCTGTATCGCAACATGGCAAAGACTCTCATCCGGACGCAGGGTGAGGACGGGTTGTGGCGGTCGAGTCTCCTCGATCCTGACGAGTTTCCGATCCCGGAATCGAGCGGAACTGGATTCTTCACCTTCGGTCTCGCCTGGGGCGTGAACAACGGACTTCTCGATCGCGACCTCGCGCTACCGGCCGTCCACAAGGGGTGGCAGGGTCTCAACTGGGCGCTGCAATCATCGGGAAAACTCGGCTGGGTGCAGCAGATCGGTTATGACCCACGTTCAGTCACTGCCGACGACAACATGGAGTACGGCACTGGAGCCTTTCTGCTCGCTGGTGGCGAAATGCTCCGTCTCGCCGATCAGTTCGATTCGCCGAGTCTCGAAGAGTAACTGGTCAGATTCGGCGGCGGTGCCATGGAATCCAGCCCTCGCTCCTCAATGAGTTCGCGATAGGTCACGAAGTTGATACCGGCATCGTCAATCGCCCGGCGAAACGCCGCCGAAGTGACGGCATCGAGTTCTGCCTGTCGATGGATACCCACACGATATGGATCGGCCTCATTATTAAGGTCCACCAAAGCTTGCATTTCTGGCGTTTCCATACCGAGGTGAATTACCAGTAGGTTCAGTCCCGGATGCGCGGAGCGGACATGAGTGAGTAGGCTCGTGAGTTTAGCTTCAGGCTTGGCATCCCAGATAGAGACTGAACTCTCACCAAAGTACCTCGAAAGGCCGAGCCCGTACTCCGCCGCAAGTTCTTCAACTATGGCACGCAGCTCGGGAGTCGAGACCGCGGTCAACATGTGGTAATCGAGATAGTCGACCCGAAGTCCGGTCGCCATCGCACGCTCGACTTGAGCGCGCAGCTCCACTCGAACTTCATCAATATTGACGTTAGCTGCCGCGAACTCTGTTTCAGAAGCATGAAAGTGGCCGTTTGTGTCAACCAGAGATGGCACCGCCAAGGCGCCTGCCACCGGACCCCACTTGTAATACTCCCACTCCGAATTGAGGGTGAGATGCACCCCAACACCGATCTGCGAATTGGCACGCAGAATCTCGACTGCTTCGAGATACCACGGGCAGGCAAACATGACAGAAGCCGAGAACGGCACTCCAGCTGCAATGAGTTCACGAGCTGCCATGTTGACCGAGTGCGACATACCAATGTCGTCGCACCGAATCGCGATCTCAATACGCTCACCCTTCGCATCAGTCTCGCCGGAAATAGGCACAGTTCCGCCCAAGAATCCAACTGCGATGCACGCGACAGTCAACGCAACCGTCCTCCTACCTGCGGTCGCTAGAACTCTTCTTCGCGAGGTGTGTTCTTCTATCATGATCTCTCTCCCTACAAGGAAATCCAGACGTGTCATTGCAACTCAGCATCGAACAAGACTCGGTATATGTTCATCGAGGCACCATATGAGTATTTCCCAACTCATTGATTCGACAAAGGGGCCGGAAGAAGATTCTCGCCACGCGCGGAGGCACAGAACACATTCAGGACACCCAATACTGGAGGAATGGGTCAGTTCATCGCTCCGTTAATAGATGAGAGAACTCACTCAGAAGGAACAACGGAGGTCCCCATGGAAGTCACTCGTATCACGAAGTACTACGCCGTTCTTGCGATCGTGCTGTTGCTGACACCTGCTGCAATCTATGCACAGGAGAAGAGCGACCAGCCGGTTATGACACTGGAAATGGAAGCTGAAATGGAAGCGTGGATGTCACTGGCTCAACCTGGCCTGCACCATGAGCATCTCGCCCCGTTCGTCGGCTCATGGAAAGGGGAGGCCAAGATGTGGATGGGGCCGGACACTCCTCCAATGACAGAGAATAGCGTTGCCGACGTGAGCTGGATCATGGGTGGTCGTTTCCTCAAGTGGAAGCACACCGGCAATTTCAGTGGCATGCCTTTCAGAGGTCTCGCAATCGAGGGCTACAACAACGGCGAAAAACGCTATGAATCCGTATGGGTCGACAACTTCGGCACACTGATTCTGAACTACACAGGATCATGCTCAGATGATGGGAAATTCCGGGAAATGACCACCCAGTTTGTCGATGCCGTTGCCGGGGGCACGATCGATTATCGCAGCGAGTACACCTGGATCGACGACAACCACTTCACCTTTACAGCGTACATGGACAAAGGTGACGGCGAGTTCAAGAACATGGTCATCACCTACGAGCGTCAATAGCTATCGCGCTGACGCGAGGGGGCCTGGGCTCAGTCCGTCGTGAGCTTTTCCAGAGTACGGCCGAGGTCTCTCGCAACGCGACGTGCCCAGCGATCGAACTCCGTCCACACTCCCGAAGGATCAAACTGGGCCATTGATGCGTCGACTCGACTGATCTGGCGACGTTCCTCGACACGCAGTTGAATCACCCCGGTCTGAGAATCCACCAACTCGACGACAACCGAGGCTTCACCAATGTCTACGACTGAAACCGCGACATTGCGTGTTGATTCTGCAGGCATATTTGACTGGATATCGATGAGTGCCGCACGAAGGACAAGTGTGGTGGGACTCGCTTCTTTGACAATCTCGAATCCCCTTTCACGAAACTCGTTAACAAAAGCTCCAGCTACGATGTCCTTGAACCTCTTGCAGTTGTCCTCTTCTGCGAAGAGACTTGCATGCTCTTTCGAGTTGATTACGGTTCCTGTACGCGCAATCGTAATGCCTTGATCATTGAACTGAAAGTATGCGGTCATCGGATAAACCTTGTCGTATTTCGACAATTCTGCCGAAGGATGGACCAGATTTTCAGCGAACCGCCCCTTGGTCTTCTCCAAGTCGGAAAGGCCGACCACTTCGAAGTCGGAGTTCGCCCGTGCGACGGGCTGAAAGCCCACCACCAAAATGCCGACTACAACGAACAGTGCTGCACGTTTCATCTCGCACCTCCTTTTAGGGTCCTTAAAGAACGCTTACGCAAGAACCACGTCTAGGTTTCCCCTACTAAGGAATCTAGGCGGTCAAACCAGGTTTGGCACATCACTGACTGCGCTCCAAACGCCAAGATCCCAAGGCCCACATGTTCCGGCTTCACTCGGTTTCACGCAGACCTCGGGATCTTGACCCGAAACGCATAGGGAGTTCGATCAATCGATGATGTTGATCACCTTGACGCCCTCGGTGCTCGTG
>JAAESQ010001000.1 GCA_024229275.1 bacterium
ATTTCTAGCTCTCGTTTTCGTGACTCTGCTGGCCGTTCGCGCCAACGCTGCACCAACCGACACACCGAACCCAGCCGACTCCGAGCGTGAGTTGCCAACCATCGCCGCACAGATCGCCAAGATGGAGCACCACGAGGGTCTCCTAGATTTCTACTTCGATCGCACGTCGGGGAAGATCTGGCTCACTGTTCCTCCTCCAGAAGGGTCGCAGGCAGTGGCTGGCGAATACCTCTACGTTGAAGGGCTGGTCTCAGGCCTTGGCTCGAACCCGGTAGGCCTGGATCGTGGTCAGATCGGTGGAACTCATGTTGTGCGTCTGCGCCGCATTGGCAGAACGGTACTTATCGAAGCGCCGAACCAAAAGTACCGCGCTCTGTCTGATGATCCTGCCGAGAGAAGGGCAGTGGCACAGTCGTTCGCCACCTCCGTGTTGTGGATGGGAAAAATCGGTGCCCTGGACCCGGACGGCCAGTCGTTGGTCGATCTGACATCGTTCCTAGTACGCGACGCCCACAACGTGACTGCTCGCCTCAAGCGAGCCGCCCAAGGAAAATATGTGCTCGACGAGAAACGAAGTGTGATTCTGCCCTCGAACTGCATTGCCTTTCCCGAGAACCTCGAATTCGAGGCGTTGCTGACATACTCAGGCGCCGAGCCCGGATCGCACGTTCGGTCAACCGCTCCCATCGGCCAAGCCATTAGCCTCGTCCAGCATCACTCATTCGTCAAACTGCCGGTACCCGGCTACAGTCCACGCCGTTTTGACCCACGTACTGCTTCTTACCCAATGACGTTTTCCGACTATGCCGCACCACTCGGTGAGCCAATAGAGACTCGCTGGATCGTCCGCCATCGACTGGAGAAACTGGACCAAAATGCAGCCCGTTCTCCAGCAGTAGAACCCATCGTCTACTACGTCGATCGCGGCGTGCCGGAGCCAGTCCGCAGCGCCTTGATCGAAGGTGCGAGCTGGTGGAACGAGGCCTTTGAGGCCGCCGGCTTCGAGGAGGCTTTCAAGGTCAAACTGCTTCCCGAGGATGCCCACTCACTTGATGTCCGCTACAACATGATTCAGTGGGTCCATCGATCTACGCGCGGCTGGTCCTACGGAGGCGGTGTCCGCGATCCCAGAACCGGGGAGATGATCAAAGGTCACGTTTCGCTCGGTTCGCTGCGTGTACGACAGGACATTCTCCTTTTCGAGGGACTTCTCGGCGCCGAAAAGACCGGGACAGGCTCGCCCGATGATCCTGTCGAAATCGCCCTGGCGCGCATTCGCCAGCTTTCCGCCCACGAGGTCGGTCACACTCTCGGGTTCAGCCATAACTATGCCGCGTCAACCTACGCGGAACGGGCATCCGTCATGGACTATCCGGCGCCGCTTCTGCGCGTGACCTCGGAAGGTGAAATTGATGCTTCCGAAGCCTACGCAGTCGGAATCGGCGATTGGGACAAACACGCCGTTCGCTATGCCTACTCTCAGTTCTCCCCCGACATCGAAGAAGACACCGCCCTTGATGCTCTGATTCAAGAAGGTCTCGAGAACAACATGCTCTTTCTCAGTGACGCAGATGCACGGGGCTCCGGATCGGCGCATCCACTCACCAGTCTGTGGGATAACGGCACCGACCCGATCGCAGAACTTGACCACGTCATGGCTGTTCGTCAGGTTGCTCTCGAGCGTTTCGGTGAAGCAAACCTCAGCCCAGGTCGGCCCTTGGCTTTGCTGCACGAGGTCCTCGTGCCCGTCTACTTCCATCACCGCTACCAGACCGAGGCAGCTGCCAAGTCTCTCGGTGGGCTGAACTACACCCACGCCGTTCGTGGTGACGACCAACCAAAGGCGAAACCAGTGCCTGGGCGAGATCAGACGCGAGCTCTCCAAGGACTCCTGGCGACTCTAGATCCGTCAGTTCTGGACCTGCCTGAGTCGGTGCTCGAATTGATGTATCCGCGTGCGTTCGGCTATTCGCGAAATCGTGAACTGTTCAACGGACACACGAGCCCTACCTTTGACGCGTTGGCAGCGGCCAGCACAGCCGCCGACATGACGATTCGTCTCATCCTCGATCCTCAGCGCATGGCTCGCCTGGTCGATTTCCATCGGCGCGACGCGGAGCTTCCTGGAGCACATGAGGTGCTCGACGAGTTAAACAGAGCCGTTTTCGGAGAGGCTACCGACGAACCTACACGCCAAGCGGAGATCCGACGCGCAGTACAGCGTGTTCTCGTGGATCGCCTGGTTGAACTTGCCTCCACAAGTACAGCCTCTCCGGCGGTGCGAACTGCTGCCGAAGCCTCGCTTTCCGACGTCACTGAGCAACTCACCATGGTGTCAGCCGACTCTGTATGGACCTCCCACAATGAGATCCTCGCCCGCGATATCACTCGGTATCTGAAAGAGCGCGAATGGAACTCGGCGCCTGTTGCTTCAGCTCTAGGAATTCCACCGGGAAGTCCGATTGGCGACTCGCCAGCATGGCTGTTCGAACACTGTTCCATGGAGGTCTTGCCGTTCTGATCAATGGACGAGATGAGCTACCACCTAAATTGAGCGATTCTCACCGGCGATCTGCACCAATCTCTTGTGCCCTGGACACTTGCGCCAATGCTCGACGTACCGAAGGGTACGCCTCCGCTTGTCGCAAGCACCAGAACATCAAGATCTTGGAACATCTCATCCGGCAGAATCGCTCAGTTCAGGTACCATGTAGAACTTGGAGGTGATCTTGGCGAAGCCCGAGGACCCAGGCGAGGAAACCACCATCATCATCGGCGGTGTCGAGCGCCAGCGGCGTAGCGGCGGAGACAAACACAAGGGTGCGACTCTTCATGTGTCGAGCAAGGCCCCTCTGAGCAGCGAGAGTTCACGTATAGTTCCGATCGACCGCCACCACTTCACTATCGGCAGGTCGTCCGCCTGCAACCTCGTCCTCGATGACCAGAAAACCTCCCGCATCCACGCTCAGCTCGTAGAAGTCGGCGGCAAACATATCGCCGAAGATCTGGGCAGTGTCAACGGCACCTTCGTCGACGGCAAGTTCATCAAAAAAGCTGTGCTCGAGTCCGGCAATGTCATCAGAATCGGCGACACCGAGCTGCGCTACCTCTCATAGCAGTCTGCGCTGCATTGGCCTGGTTTGAGAGGGAATGAAACTGAAAGTCTTCCCGAGCATTTCTACACCGCGTTTGCGGTGCTGACTCATGGAATGACAATGCCGCTAAAAGGCTGTCATCCTGAGCGGAGCAGAGCGGAGTCGAACGTCCCTTCGTTCTCAATGACATAGCCCCGCTGCTGTCATCCCGACCGAGCCAAGGGCGAGTGGAGGGATCTCCCGTTACAACTGGCAATCTACTGAATTACAACAACATACATACTGCTTTCCTCAACGGGAGATCCCTCGACTACGCTCGGGATGACAAAAATATCTGCGGCTTTGTCTTCCGTTGGGCTACCGCCGTGAACGCGGCGTAGCAGTGCTCAGGATGACAGATCGAGGCGTAGTTGCTGAAAAGACGATGCTTGTTGGTTTATGTCTTTAGGGTCAAACGCGGCTCAAGCTGCTGTAGGGCAAAGACCCGATTCGAAGCCGAGGTCGATCTGACTGCGGGTGACCCTCCTCTGAGTCTTGTGAAACTCACGCCTTGGTTTGTC
>JAAESQ010001001.1 GCA_024229275.1 bacterium
GGTAATCCTCTAGAACCTCGCGCAAAAGAGCAGCTGCCTCGGCATTGCGCTCAGACTGGTTGAGCAGAACGGCGAGGTTCATTTTTGCCGGAAAGAAGAGATCGTCAACCTCGATCGCTTTACGGTAGTAACGCTCAGCTTCGTCGAGCCGGCCCAGACCGCTGTACAGATTCGCCAGGTTGTGTCCTGATGCCGCGAAGTCAAGAGCTGATTTCATCGTTTCTTCATATTCCGCGAGCACTTCGTGAAAAGCATCTCTCTGATATGGCTTGAGCTGATCGAGAGACACACCGGCGAGCGCGGGCAGCGCGGCAAGTCGTACCGCCTTCACCGGGTCAAGCAGCAGCGGCGCAAGAAGTGAGACTCGTCGCTCCGGATCTTGCACCGTCAGATCTCTCGCAGCGGTGTGACGCAGCAATGGCTCATCTGAAAGCAGCGCGGCACTGACCGTTCGATCAGTCTGTTCGCCCATTTGACGCGTTAAGAGCGACAGCGCGGTGGCACGGACTATTGGTGGATACAGTTCATTCTCGGAGAGCCGAATCAGTTCTCCTTGGACATCTTCCGAAGCCCTACGACCACCATCGAGAATTCGCCCGTAATGCGGCTTGCGCGAAGTTCCATACCATCGCCGAAAGGCGTCGATCGACCACTGCAACGGCTTATCAGCGTGGCAACCGCCTTGGCCACAGGCATTGGGGGTTCCGAGTTCGGCGCTCAGGTCAGGGCGAGGAACACGAAGACTGTGGTCCGCCCGCCAATCGACGCCCATGTAGAGCGACTCCGGCATGTGGCACTTCACACAGGACGCCCCTGGCGATGGTCCACCATCGACCACCAGTTTGTGCTGATGGTGAGTCTGCGTGTCATAGGCCTCTGCGCGATGGCACTGCAGACAGAGGCGATTGTCTTCGAAGCGCGGCTTCAAAGAGTGCGCGTCATGGCAGTCCGTGCACTGCACGTCCCGCTGATACATCTTGCTCTGCAGGAACGAACCGTAGACATAGACCTCATCGAGAATCTGACCATCGGTATGGTAGAGCCCCTCGACGAGCAGCGACGGCAGCATGTGATCAAGCAACTCGAGCCCGGTGTGATCGTAGTCCCCTAGCTCGCCCCGGCGAGAATGACATGGCGCACAGAGTTCAACTTGCTGCCGTGACGAGATTCCACTGGTGGGAACAACCAATCCAAAATCTTGTATCGGCGGTCGAGCCATGGGCTGGATCTCAGCCCATTCGACATGCAGGGAGCCCGGCCCATGACAGGCCTCGCAGCTGACGTCGATCTCCGACCACGTCGTGGCGAAGGTATCTGACTCCCAGTCGTAGTTCTTCTTGAGGTTTGTCGAGTGGCACTCGGCACACATGCCGTTCCAGTTCTGCGCGTTTCGGGTCCAGTGCATCCAGTCGTCATGCGGAATGTCTTGATCAGCGTAGAGGTGAAACCACTCTTCTCGCTCAGTGTCCCACGCCAAACTGAGCGCCTGTAGCCGTCCACCCGGGAACGGAACTAAGTACTGCTGAAGCGGCTCATGGCCGAAGACATGGCTCACTGCAAACTCGCCGATCTCGCCGTCCGGTCCCACGGTCGAGACGATGAACTTCCCGTCCTGGCGATAGAACTGCGACGTGATTCCATGATGCTCGAAATTGACGCCGGAGAAATCTCCGCGCACCGTCTCTTCGGCTGCAACGTCCATCGCGCGGTCATGATCCGATCCCAACCACCCTTCATATGCTCCCTGATGGCAGCTTATGCAACGTTCGCGACCTACAAAATCAGCTTGAACCGAGTCTTCCGAGGCAGGGCTATCCCTCCGAGCGGTTCCTTTGAGGAGAGATGCAGGAATAACCAACACAATCACAGCCAGTGCGATGATCGCGGCCCATTCCCACCGACGGAGATCCACGGCAGTCACGTCACCACCTCGGCACACCGCGCTCACATCGAGCGCAAGTCGCCGACGTCACGAGTACACCACCAATGTTCGAGACACCTCACTTCGTCGCACCGGTTGGCTAGTATCGACCTTCACAATTCCGTTCTCGATCCGCACCGGAAGGGCATCCAACGGCCGCGGAGCAGGTGGGCTCAGCACTTCGCCTTCAACGGTAAAGGCGGATGCATGACATGGGCAGACGAACCGGTCTTCTTCTTCGATCCACGGAACGGTGCAACCGAGGTGGGTGCATTCACGGCTCAGTGCAAGAAACCCGCCGTCCGTCAGGCGCACGAGATAAAACTTGCCACGCTGAAAAGCTGTCACTGAGCCCGCTTCAAAGTCTTCGAGCTGACCGGCAACATGGACCTGGTCTTCACCCACACCGGCATCGGTAGAACTGCGTGGTTTGAGGAAAGAAAGGACGACCCAAATGATCTCACCGCTTGCGAGAAGCCCCAGGCCGATCCACAGAGCGTTCAGAATCCCGCGGCGTGTCGGTTCTGCTCCAGGCACATCAACCTCCCCACGGCCACACAAGGGCCATTCCGGGTCCCCGGAACCACACGCCAAAGAGCGTCAGCACCACAAATGCAGCAGCAAACATCGCGGCGACACCTTGAATCGCCTCGTCGCGCGAGGCACCGTTGCGACGGGTCAACCAGATCCACACAATCCACACAACGGCGATCAGTAACCCTCCAGGCACCACACTATCAAGGAGCCAGGCAGGTCCTTTCACCCACTCGGCACCCTGCAAGCAGAACTCGTTCAATAAAACCAGACCAACCGCGACGGCTGCACCGACTGCCGATGATTGAAGCACGAGCTTCGGGCCGTTGTCGGTCAGGAACCACTTCCCACCGGTCGCCTCGTCGTAGCGAAGATAAGGAACGCACGCAGCAAGAATCAGAACGAGCAAGGGCAGCATCACCACGGCGACAAGCGGATGTAGGTGAATGAGAAGTTCCTGAAATCCGACGAAGTACCATGGCGCTTTGGCCGGATTCGGGCTCATCCCAGGATTGGCCTGATCACCGAGTGGCGCTCCGAACAGCACCGAGAGAGTCAGTACAGCAGCGACCCAAACAAGCCCAACCGCAAGCTCGCGGGCGAACAGGAACGGAAAAAACACGAGCCTCTCCCTGGTCTTCGGGTCCGCAGCAACCTCCGGTTGCGGTGAGATGACTCCTCCGGCCTTGCGGACACGCCAGAAATGAAAGGCCATGAACCCAATCAGCAATATCGGGATGATCGTCGTATGAATCGTGTAGTAGAGGATGAGGGTGTGCGAGCCAACCTCAGATCCGCCGCGCATTAACTCCTGAAGCCACGGCCCGACCAGCGGAACATACCGCGCCATTCCCGTGCAGATTGTGATCGCCCAGAATGACAGTTGGTCCCAAGGCAGCAAGTAGCCTGTGAAATTGGACGCCAGAATGAACACCAGCAGCGCAATACCAACAATCCAGTTGAACTGTCGCAGGCCGTGGAACCCTCCGGTGAAAAACACTCTCGCTAGGTGGAGAAGAGCGACAACCACGACCAAATTCGCACACCAGTAGTGCACACCTCTCACCAGCGAACCAAACACAACCTCGGATTCCAGCGCACGTACCGAGTCGTAGGCAAGTTCGGACGATGGTTGATAGACAAACATCATCAGCGCACCCGTAGCGGCGA
>JAAESQ010001002.1 GCA_024229275.1 bacterium
CAAGCGGATCCTGCTCGACGCTAGAGTCAACAACCTGTTCGACGAGCTCTATACCACATTCGGCTTTGCATGGCCGGATCCAGTCTGGATTCCGGCAGCGACACGCAGCGCGATGGTTGGCGTGATTGTCGACTGGTAGGGATCGGAGGACTTTGCGGGGCGAACGGCCGCGTGATTGAGGGCGTGACATATCGTCATCGTCCTCGTCATCCTTATCGTCATCGTATGTTGAGCGACTCCTGGAGAACGATGACGATTACGATGAGGACCGGTGCCACGTGAGCCTCTTACAAAACTCTCAGTTATGTCATTCAGAGGAGCGAGGCGACGAAGAATCTCCCGTCGAGGTTTAGCAATCTGACGACGAATAATAGCCAGCATATTGCTGATTTGAAAGGGAGATCTTTCGACTCCGCTTCGCTGCGCTCAAGATGACAAATCAGGTAGACGGGGGCACGGGCGTGATGTCCGGCGATTTTTGCTAGCGGCTCACGTAACTCGATTGCCTTCGAAATGGTCGGATGAGTTGACGGCTCTACGGGGCAACGGTCAAACGACTTCACTCCCCTAGCATGTGGCGAATCCGCTCAACCCGAATAGCCGTAGTCCCGCATAGCCGTCCGTCCCACACAGCCGTACAGCCATCCCTCATTCGGAATAATCTTGCCGCGCTGCGACATGCGCCTTTATGAGAGATCAGGTACCTTATTCCCACAGACGCAACAGCGTCGATGTACCGATCGAGCGAGGTAGTCCGTGA